>NZ_JBEBOY010000014.1:0-77025 GCF_040396155.1 Tissierella praeacuta | reverse complement strand
TATCAGTTATAATCTCACTACCTTCTTTTCCATAGTTTTTATCAAGCTGTGCAAAGGATTGAATGATAGGCACTAATGATATCTTTCTGGAACGACCAGCACTAAGCATCATTTCAAAGGATTCTATCTTTGGTATTGTACCTATTTCATCTGCATAAATCATTACTCGATTTGGAAGCTTACCCCCGTTTTCATCAGCTACTGTTAACATTTCACGATAGAACTGTTGTAAAAATAAGCTAACCATAAAATACTTCGTATTATCTTCTTCTGGGAGTATTAGAAAGATAGCAGATTTTTTATTACAAAAGGTTTCTGCATCAATTGCAGTGTCAAAACATAAGATCTGTTCCATTTCTGTATCTAAAAATGCATTAAGTCTTGATAGTACTGTAGATAGAACTGATGCCATTGCCTGTTCAGCTGAGTTTAAAGCTGCACCTGCAAACCACCTTGCCTTATGCTCTGAAGGAAGCTTGTCCATCAGTAACTGAAGCTGACTCTTTCCTTTTACCTTACTTGGTTCCATTAAGTCCTGCACCATTTTAAATACACTAATTATATGCCTGGTATCAACTATTTCTCCATCTTCTTTCGTAGGTGGAAGATACTCTGCAATAAGTAAAATAACAGCAGTTAGAAGTCCTTCAGCTGCATCATAGAAGAAAGCATTTTGTCCATAGGCAGAACTATCGCCTGTGGAATTTATAATAGTCTTTGAAATAATCTTTGCATATTTTTCAGCCTTTGCCTTAGCAGAAATATTATTGTGATCTTCCCTATATCTATCCATATACTTATTAACTAAATGCAATAAATTATTACCATCACTTCGTGTGGGATTTCTAAGATCTATAACTGCAATATTATATCCGTAACATTCTTTAGCAATCCTTCCATAGTTTCTTGCTAAATCCCCTTTTGTGTCAGTAGTTATAAAACTCATCCCAGTTGCACAGGCATATTCCAAATTAGGATAAAGAAAAAATGCAGTCTTTCCTACACCTGCTGCACCAATCATAAGACAATGGACATCATCAGTATCTACAAGTGCTATGACATTATTTTTAGCCCCTTTGCACCCAACTATAATTCCCTGCTCTGTAGGTAGATTTTTTCCCTTCCTCCAATCTGAAACATTAAATGGTACATGCTTATAAGTTTTTAAAATTTCTTTCTTTGTAGCAAACCTAGCTGTACCATGCTGACCATCGCCAACTGTTTTTGATTTGATTCCTTTTAAGGTATAATAATGTGCAATCATTGAAATTCCGCCAATTACAAAGAACATCAGAGATGCCATGCTTATAAGAAGGTATAACTGTGATTCCATAGATCAGTCCCCCTTTTCTTCTCTATATTTTTAAATCACATCATAGTATTCATCCTTGTCCCTATTGCATAGCCATCTCTTTTATTAGTTTTTGTTCCTGCTTTAGTTCTTGTAGTTCAATCAAAATAATTGCCTTTAAACTATGTTGGGCAATTGATTCATAAGCTTTTGCAATATTTTCTTTTTCCCTTTCAAAAATTATTCCTTCATATTTACTGATTCTCAAAATCTCCTGCTCAATCATATCTAGCCGACTATTAAGCCTACTGCGATTCTCATATGCTTTAAATTCGCAATACAACCTGTTTTGGATCACATCTATGCCTTGACTAATTCCCATTTGTTTATATTCCCTCTTGGCTAATAGCAAAGAAAAAGCAGATAGTTGTTTTAAAGTTTCAACTATCTGCTCCATATTATTTGTTTTACATCTATGGAATAATTTATTTAATTTTGATAGAGAATCATCTGTACTTTTAAATTCAGATATTAGACTATAAATCTCTGAACAAACTTTATCCCTTAGGGGATAATGTGGATGTTCTTCTCCGGGTATTACAGGAAGATTAAGGCTTGCTTTAAGGTCTTCATTCCAATCTTTATATTTAGGCATAAGCTTATCACATCTTATTTTCCTATCAATTAATATATCATAGAATTTTTCAGTGGTTTCAATTCCAGCTATATCATAATCCAGACATAGTATTACATGATTAAGATGGGGATTTATTTCAATCATCTTCAGCATCGCCTGTTCAGACACTCCGCACAATGATATATAACTATGGGACTGCCAATCTCTCGGATATATTGTAATAAAGGATAGCATATCAATAGGTGCTTCAAACACATAAAGCTTGTTACCTTTTCCAATATAATTAAAGCTATAGCAAGGATCACTGCTTTCTATATTTCCTTTGAAGCTCCTACCTCTTGTATAAATTCCTTGCTTATGTCCATGACGAGGAGTTCCATTTTCATCTAAGCCTACAAATACAGCGTTGTGATATTCCTTTGTCTTGTCTTTAGAGAGTTCACTGCTTTCATATAGCATTTTATTTCTAGCAAAGAAACTCACTATATCTCTATCAATACACCTTTGTTTGATCATATAAGCAAAGACCCTGCGCATATCAGAATGTTTTCGAGGTAAAACAAAGGGCTTTCTTTCCTCTTGCTCTTTTACGTCTGCTGTTTTATATATTATTTCACCTTGCTCACCAAGTAATCTTGTTACAGCATCGGGAAAATTCAATCCATAAAAATTCTGCATAAAATCAATTGCAAGACCACCTTCTCCTGTTTCATGATCATACCACCTATTTCCTCTTATCGTAATGCTCCGATCACTAGCAAGTCTTTTTTCTCTTCCAGAACGTAATAACTTATCTCCTTGCCTCTCCAAGAAATCCACTAGATCAACTGAATTTGCTCTTTGCTTTTGTTCCTCTGTAAAATGAATATAAGTAGACATAATTACCTCCCTTTTAATTCTATAATTCAATATTCTGCTCATGGTCATCTTTCTTATGTCCTTGTGCCATTTTCTTTTCTCTAAGTTTTCTTAATAACTTACTATCAACCTTAATTCCAACTCCTGATGATTTTAACGGAATATTATCTTCAAATATTTTACTCATATGATGAAACATCTTTGATACTACAAGTGAAACAGATGGGTTCTGAAATTTGTCCATATTGTCTAGAAAAAACTGAGCGTATTCATTTCCCTGTTCAGCAGATAATTGAAACCACTTTATTGCCTCTTCTTTATCCCTTGGCACACCTTCACCCATTAAATATATTTTTCCTAATAAATACTGTCCATATTGATTTCCTTTTTCTGCGGATAGATGAAGCCATTTTATTGCTAACGGAATGTCTTTTGTTATCTCTTCTCCCCTAAGATATAACTTACCAAGCTGATATGCTGCATACTCATTTCCTTCCTCTGCTGATAGTTTAAATAACTCTAAAGCTTTCAATATACTTTTATCTACATATTCCCCATCAAGATAAAGCTTTCCAAGAGAATACTGTGCAAATTGATTTCCACTATCTGATGCTTGTTTTAAATATTGGATTGCTTTTTTAACCTCTTCCCCTATTGAATTTTCTTCTGCAAGGATTAATTTTGCAAGGGAATAACAGGCAAATGTATTTCCAAGCTTTGCGGACTTTTCATAATACTGTTTTGCTTCCCCTATATCTTTTTCTGTACCGATTCCATTTTGAAGCATCCAACCAATCCTATATTGAATTTTATCATCATGACTTTTCTTTTCTAATCTCTTAAAACCTATAAAGGCAGAATAAAAATATTTATCTGACTCTTCCTTATTCATATCAGTTCCAATCCCATCCCGATACATCTTTGCTGCTTCAAAATCAGCATATGGAAAACCCTGCTTTGCAGATTTTAAATAGAGATCAAAAGCTCTTCCATAGTTCTGCTCAACTCCTCGACCTCTATAATAAAGACCACCCAAGGAATATTCAGCAAACTTATATCTTTCTTTTGCTGACAGAGTAAGCCAGTATGCTGCTTTTTCATAATCTTCTTCTGTTCCAAGACCTTGTGAATACATCTTACCTATACGATACGCTGTATATTTCCAAGACTTTTTATCTTCTACTTTATGAAAAGCATTAAGGGCTTTTTCATACCATGCATATGATTCTTCCATATCAATTTCTACACCAAGACCATCTGCAAAGATTCTTCCCATATTAAACATGGCAAGAGCATTTCCTTTTTCAGCTTCAGATTGAAATAAATAAAAGGCTTCCTCAAAATCTTGTACTATATCATCTGTACCATATAAGAATTTGCAAGCCCTTTTATAATCATCACTCCACTTCACATAAACATCTTCAGTTATATCATCACTAACTTCTATTTCCTTAGATAAATCTAAAGTATCACCTTCCATCTCAATAAATTCTGTATCATTTCTAATTCCATCTTCTGCTGCTTTATCTATTTCTTCGTCAGCAATATCAATATCATCATTGATGCTTTCCTCAAATGAAAAGATGCCCTTGTTATAATTATCTGCCTCTTTAATAATCATATTTTTTATTGATTTAAATTCTTTTTGTTGTGATAATGGCAGAGGCTCTGGCAGATTATCCATGTAGCTATTAAGAACTTCATTACGCATTTCATACCATAGGCCATATGCCTTACTTATCCTTTCATCCTTAGCTAGTTCATCTACAATCTCATCTACCATAGCTTTAAGCTTTGGTTGTAAATATCCATACTGTTTCTTTCCTTTGCTAAATTTCAATCTTTCTGCAAACCCTATAAACAATTCTTCTACCTTACTGTTTTGGAAGGGTTTATTTTTCATTTCAGCTATTAAATTTAATAAGACTTCCCTTGATTCCTCTTTTAATTCATCCCTTCTTTTACTTTGCTCTATATATATTTCTTTTAACTCTTGGCCAAAGATATTTTTTACAAATCCTGATTTCATTTTCTCTATACCTTTTTTAGTTAGATATCCTTCCTTTGAATCTGTTGAATAACAAATCATATGGATATGGGGATGATGACCCTCATTATGAAAGGCTGCATACCACCGAAAGTTCTCAGGCTTTATCTTTAAAGATTCAGCTATGTCTATGGCATAGTAAGAAAGCATATTATGCCAACTTTCAGCATTATCAAAACCAAGTCTAGCAGCATCTTCTCTCCTTAAAGAAATAATTGGAGTCCAAACATTTCCTTCATGATTTGCAACTTCATCTGCTATTTTACTAAGAACTAGACTGTCATCTCCGCCAGTAAATAAACCATGCTTTCCCATCTTTTCTACCCTTGGTCTATTTGCAATATAATCTACATAGTTTTTTCTTTTTCCGATCTTATCAAAATTTTCTTCTATTGCTATGGAAATAAATTCAGAAGCATTTTCTAATGTTGGGTTTTTAATATAGTCTTCATACTCAAATAATTTTTTGGTGTTTGGAAACTCTTTAACCAGTTGTAATATTAATTCTTCCTGTTTTGTTGTAGAAGAAATATTTCTATTTTCTATACTAATCTTTTCTACTCCATCACGAGTTGCAATATAATTTACTAAGTTTTCAAGATGAGCCGATGTTTTATCACTCCCACCTTTTAGATAAGGACACTTCAGAATAAACCTTGGCATAAATTATCACTCTCCAATTCCCTGTTGGAACTTGATCGCCTCCTCCATGGATATTTTACCCCTTGTCTTTCTTACTTGCTGGACACATCTTCCCCTAAGACTACGAAGTTCTTCCTCACTAATTTCTAAACCTGCGGCGAGTATATTCATCATCATACTTATTTCAACGGATAAACGAAATAAATTATTAGCATTCCTATTTTCCGTTTCTTTAAGTATTCCTTGCATTGCTGAGATTAGTATCTTAGATAGATATCCTGTAGTATCTTCACTAACTAAATATCCCATATAAAAGTTTAAAGCTTTATCTATAAATTCACTTCTGCTTTTACAATTATCCCTTTCTAGTAAACTATCCATTTCTTCCATTGTTTCAGGATATAACCATACTGCTGTCCTTTTCTTTACCGAATTCTTTTTCTCTTCCAATTCCACCTCACCTCAAACATCTATTATTTTCCCTTGACCACCTATAGGGTACAGCTATCAAGTCCTCGTTTTATGGGGTTCTTAGTAGATAACGACCACCTACGACATCACAAAACCCATTTTCCGACCACCTGCCTTAATTCTTTCAACCCATGGCACTGCCGGGGGATGTAACTGGAAGGTGGAATCTTTTGACCACCTTCCTTTATCCTGCACCAAAATCAATAGGGGGGTTCATCCCCACTATTCTAATAACATCACCTAAAAGCCAGTAGTTAAGCCATTCTTATATCAATTATGAGCAGTCGGCACATTCGCCCCAAAACTGGATTTATTATAGATTAGGTATAACTATACCACCTCTCCCTTTATAATGGCACACAGGGGCAAACAAGCCCTCAAAAATTGTCTTATTCTTGTATTATAGATTGGTTATTAACTTCTGCCTTAGTCTTGACTGATTTTTTAGGTTTTTTAGCCTTAATCTCTTCCTCTTGCTTCTCATCGATATACTCCCTTACATTGGCTGGAACATATTTCTCATATAGCTTTTGCAGTTGATCTACCAACTCATCTTCTAAATCTACTTCCTTTTTCTCCATATATTTATTTATAGCTCTTAATTTTTCGGCATTAAGACTTACCCTAATAGTATCTTTTTTCATCTAATATTTACCTCCTTCTCTTCCTTTAAATTTATTTGAAACTCACTACATACTCATTGTCATTCCTTGATTTTGCTCCTCAGTTTGCTCTGATGTTTCTTCAATCTCTCCCGTATTTACTGTTTCAGCAGTTGATTGTTCCTCAGCACTTTGACTTCTTCCAGTCCTTCTTCTTCCTCGAGCTGTTGTATTTCTAGAAGTAGTTTCTGGTTCATTTTCATTAGTAACTACTTCTATCTCTTCTCTATTATCATTCCTGTCTAAATACCTTCTGGTAGCAGATGGGACATATTTGTCATAGGTATTTTTAATATGTTTTTGTAATTCTTCCTCAACAGTCAGCTGTTTTTCATTCATATAAAACCTTAAGGCCTCCAATTTTTCTTTTGGAAAAGTTACTTGCAGTGTCACTTTTTCTGTTGATGTACTCATCTATTTCCCTCCTTAAAAATCAAACCCAATGAATGTCATCCTTGGTTGAGCTTCAGGTTCTTCACCTGTGAATTCTTGAATCTTACCAAATTCTTCTGTATATTTTTCTATTTGCTCATCAGTTAAGGATACAAATTCTCCGTCTTGACTATCTCCTACAATAAAAAAAGGGCCAGCAATTATATCATTACCGACCCTTCGATTTAATTCCATTCCATTTAATTTTCCTTCGTCATTACACACTAAAATACAATTATTATCTAAATAAAGGCAATCAAATAATCCTTCAACTTCTCCTTGTATTCCTTCTAAGTCATTACTTATTTCCTTTTCATAAGGTAACTTTTGTGGCTCAATTTTTAAAATACGAATTGTTTTTTCTATATTGTCCATATTCAAGTCCTCCTACATTTTCATATTTTGACATTGTTTTATTTCTTCATCTAAGCTGATGCAGTAATCAAGGTATAAGGTCATATCAAAGCACTCATCTTCAATTTCAATCTCTGAAATTTCTTCTCTCCTATGCAGTGCATCTAAGAGCATCGTACCAATGCCATTGTTTTCTTTTACTGCTAACCCATGGTATTCTTCTATCTCATCGAAGTAGACAGCCCAGCTTCCATTGGAAGAATTTTCTGCAGCTTCCTTTATTATTTGTTCTGCAACCATTGAGATTTGCTGTTCAATATAAGGTTTAATATTTGGCATAAATGCTGCATATCTTGGATAATCATACCCATGACTGTCAATTAAAATCCCATCGCCACCGTCCATATCAAGTGCCAATAGTACATGAATTTGCCCTATGGAGTCTATATACATTACTTCCTTTCTATCTTCAATAAAATCTCTATCCTCTAATAAATTATTACTGAATTCTTCAAACTCATCCCCATTCATTAATTCAATTCCTTCAATTACACAATTGTGTGTATCAAAATTAGATAATTTCCTTTCAAATATTGCCTTTGTAATTAACATAAAGTCCTCCTTTTACTTTAAAATATGTGGTCTCCCATACAGTACCTGTTTGTTTGAATCAAATAAATTTCGATATACTACCTTACCCTTTGAATAAGAAGCATCAATAACCTTACCATCTCCTGCATAGACCCCTACATGGGTAATATTCATAAACCTGCAATTAGGTTTATGACTCCAGAATACTAAATCACCAGGAACTAAGTTCTTTTTTGAAACAGTAAGATTCTTGTTTACACAAAATCTTGCCTGCTCTGCTGCAGTTGCTGGTATATTAATACCTATCTGACGATAACTCCACATGGTTAAATAGCTGCAGTCAGTGTATCTGCCTTGTCCTCTTCTTTCTTGTGAATAAGGATCTCCAAGTCTTGACATGGCAAGTTTTACAATTTTAGATCCTTTCTCTCCTTCTGGTAAATCATGATATAAATCTTCTAGTTCTTCTGGTGTAAGACCATGTATCCAATCCTCCCACTCTGTAAAACTGTCACCTTCATTAGGTGCAGGAATTCCATATTTTATCCTATAATGTATTTCATTAGCATTTGCCATATCTTCATAAGTCACTGAATTTTCCATTGTGGTTTCTATATTTTTATAAACCTCTGGCAGATTAGTTATAGGTACTGGAACCATATAAGTCTCTTCATATTCATTACCTTCTTCATCAGTTACAGTTCTTTTAAGCTCTTCGTATCTGATAAAGCAATCTACAAATTTTGCTTTATCTATATTTGACGGTTGATTTTCGCCGAAATACAGAGAATAAAAAATAGCCTTAACTCTAATTGAGTCTAGACTATTTCCATCCTCTATTTGCTTATTTATGCCCTCTATCTTTCCATCAAGCATTGTAAAACTCCTACGCATATCTTCTATATGTCCTCTATATTCTTCTGGAATATTAGCTGATATACTGCCTCCATTAAAAGATAGATATAAAACATTATTATTATGATTTGTTGTTCCTGAGAGAAAGCTTAATATAATAACAATGGTTAATATAAAGGGAGACAGGATTGCTGCAATAGTCCACCCTATTCCTTTTCTGAGTCTTCCATCTGATAAAGCAGATAAAGCTGTTTTTACAATGATCCCTAATGATCCAGGGTCTGCCATTTATATCACCACCATTTCATTCCAAATATATCTCCCTGTTCAGGTTCATGCTTCTCCACTTCTTCAAAATTCTCCATTTGACTAAGGGTTTTCTTCACTGCATTATATAAAATATCTAAATCAAATCCTGCATCAATATAGCCCTCTTCTATGGTTTTTAGATAGCTATCGGATGGATTTCCAAGTTTATAACCTTCTGTCATTATATAAACCATTGCTGTAGCTTTATAATTGCCTACAGTAATATCCACTCCAGATTTTCCATAAAAATTTGGATAACCTTCATATCTATCAAGGGCTTTCTCATCATCAGGTTTGATACTCCATAGCAAAACTGGTACCGTACTTCCTTCACATGGTTCGATAGTTGCCACTGCACCATATCTTGATCCACGAAATACAAGTTCATAATCCTTCAGTTCTGATGTACCGATAACTCTTGCCGTAGAGCATCGATACTTCATCTGATTTAAATTTAGGTTACTGCCATAGGCTATATATAACTTGTCTTTCTCCATCTTGACCTCCTTACTAGTTCATGGACATAGTAAAAGCAGGAGTATCTTCCTCCTGCTCATCTATTCCCATATCATTATTTTCTAATTCTACTCTTTCCTCTTGCTCTAAAAGCTCTTGTTCTCTCTTTTGTCTAAGTCTTTCTTTCTGTGCCTCAGCTTGCTCTGGTGACTTCCACGCAATATTTCCTTCTAAATTATCTAGGAGATGTTTTCTTGCTGTTTTAAATTCATCTCCAATTAACTCGAGTCTTAAAAGCCATACTCTAAATGTATATTTCTCATTTTCTGATACGGTTTTTCTTGAACTTGCAGACTTTTGATTGTAGGCTTGTGCTGTAATTGCCATACAAAATTGTAGATAGGCCTTAAGTTTTCCTGCATGGAGTGATCCATTAAAGGCACGAAATTCTATTGTTCCTTTTTGAAAAACAGAGTGTAGATTTAAACATCGATATCTACTGTCATGGTAATGTTGATGGCTTCCATCCCTCCCTTTATACCAGAGACTTTGAATCCCACTTATTGTTTTGGGCTTCTTTTTGTTTAGTTCTTCTAAAAAATCCTTATCTATCTTTTTGCAATATCTCCTTTCTCTTTCCGAATCTACCTTCAAGGCTTTATATATCATATCTTCTTTTGCAGCTATGATATTTACAAGATTTCTTAGTTGATATGCTTTAAATGGAGCTGCATTTATGTGAATATGAATACCACAGCTTTTATTACTGAATGCTCCAGCCCTTCTTAACTCTCTTATCATCTCTTGGATATCTTCTATATCATCATAAAAACATATAGGACTTACTAACTCAACACTATATTCTCTATCTGCTATTTGCTTTCTATTCCCTACTTTCTTTTGACAGGTAATACTAGCATCACTTACAAGTTTCCATTTTCTATTTTGATTATCTGTTACAGTATAAGTTCCATATCCACCTCCCTCAAAATCTACTGTACCATTTAAATATTCAGCAATAACCTGTGCTGCTCTCTTTCTTGTGATACCAGTCATTTCTACCTCTACCCCAAACTTTTGCTCCCTAAGATCCATATCTTCACCGCCTTACCATAGCTTTTTTTCATTTATAATATCTATGGCATTTTCATATCCTGCATATTTAGCTGAAGTTACAATAAACTCTATAAGTCTTTTATTTCTCCAAGAGTCTATTAATTCTCCATAGCATTTATCATGAAGTTCATTGATTTTAAAAATAGTATCTGCAATAATATTTTCTATTTCTTTATCTAAGCCATTAGATGCTTTTCTAGAATTCTTTAGTTTATCAATAAATTCATCTAGGACATTATCTAGTTCTTTAATGTCCTTCTCATTATAATAACTGTAAGCTAGGAATGGATTTTCATATTCTGTACCATTAATACAATGTTTTATCTCTTCTAATAATCTTGGACGATTCTTTGAATCTGCCTTTAAATACTGTTCCATAAAACATAGAAGATCATTATCTCTGTTTGGAGTATAGCTAATGCACACTCTCAAATCGTCTATAATGCCTTGCTTTTGATTTCTAAAAGATTCAATTTTATCAAATATCACTATCTACCACCTGCCTTTCCAAATAACTTTTCTTTATATTCTGGAGCATGAACTACTAGATTGTAACGTTCATTACCACATTTATATAAACACACTCCCCTCTGTGGAAATTTAATTAGATTATATTCTGATTCCTCAAGCTGTAAGGTATCCATATAAAACTGCTTGTCAATATTTCCTGCATTAAATAAAAAAGCGTGTGCTGGAATAGAAAACAGTGGCTTTGTCAATTCCTTAATTCCTTCGATATTGAAGTCTTCAAGGTTTTGACTGCTGAGTATTACCGCTGATTCTTTCTTTCGCACTCGCTTCATAAAATTACGAATATATTCTATTGCAGTAAGATTTGTTAGGAATAAATAAAGCTCATCGATTCCTGCTGCAGTATTTCCTTCTGTCAGCAGTTTATCTGACATAAAGGATAATATATTAAATAGTAATGCATTTTTAACATTTCTACTGGCTTGAAGTAAACCCTTAACTCCAAATACAATAAATCGATTAGATGTTATATTGGTATGTCCATTAAAGAATTTACTCTCTGCCCCTTGGCACATGGAATGAAGTCCAAGTAGTATTTCCTGCAATAATTCTTTTGTATAAAATTGATATTTTTCATTATCATAGCCTTTATATTCTTCCTCTATTAGTAAATAAAAGTCTGATAAGATAGGATAGTCAATGGATTCTAATCTGCTAAAGTCCGTACTATCGCTAATATTATATTTGGTATAAAGTTTTCCAAGCATAATTTCAATTACATCAATATGCTTATCTTCAAAGTCTTTATATGAACGAAAAAAGTCCTTTAAAAAGCTAATATGCTGACTTAGTTTAGTGGCTTGTCTAAATGCAAAGGGAGCATCTTTATCCTCTGGACTTCCCCCTTCATCCCAAGTCTTTGGCTCTAGTGGGTTTATCATATATTCTCCACTCATTAAGTCTACAAAGCATCCACCTGTGTTTCCAGCAAGATCTCGATACTCATCTTCCGGGTCTAAACAGATGACATTCTTTCCTGATTCCAAAATATTACATAGGATTAATTTTAATAAATAACTTTTCCCTTGCCCAGAATTTCCTAAAATCAGAATACAAGGATTGGTTTTATCATCATCTCTTTTATCAAAATCTACTATAATATTAGAACCAAACTTATCTCTACCTAAATAAAATCCATTGCTATCAGTCTTTCCTGAATAATTAAAAGGATAAAGATTTGCTACTGAAGATGCAGGAAGTACCCTTTCATATTGAGTGTCAAATACATTTCTTCCTGTTGGACCAACACATAAGAAGCCTTGCTGCTGGCGAAGCATAAGTCTATCTACATTCAATTTACTTCGTACTAGCTCTGTTAGCACATCAGTCTGTAGCAGTTTTAATTCCTCATAATCATTGGCAATAAGTTCAATATATACTGCACAATGAAATAGTGGCTCTCGATTTCGATGCATAGTTGAAACAAGTATAACAACATCCTGAAGATTACTTTCTGCTGTTACAGTCTGCTGTAAATCATTTGTATTTGTAGTATTCATCCTATTTTTATTGGCTGCATTATGAATGATTTTCTTTTCCTCATTTGGTGTTACCTGCCTTGTATAGATTCTAAGAGTAACACCATCCTTTTCTCCAAGATGACGAAGAATTGCCTGTTCATTGGTACTTGTAGGATATTCTCTAAGTGCCCATACACATCTATAGGTATTTCCACAAATAAAATGATCAGTGTTAAATTTAATAATAGACGGTGCAATCATATCTATAAAGGTTTTGATTTTTTCATCTTCTACTATAGGTATTGTCTTTTTTGCCATATTATTATCTTACCTCCATTTTATTTTTTCATTAAAAAAAGCCCTACACATTAGTGCAAGACTTAATCAATACATAAATTATGTTCCTATTTAATTACTAACTTATCACACGAATGGAGCATCATGGTATCAAATATCTCCCCCTCAATCCCGATGATTTCATCAATAGGGATTGAGATACCATTAGTCATAAAAATAATACACTCATATTCATCTATCCTTTTAACTATACCATTAGCGGTAACATAGCTACCACCATCTTTCTTCTTATCTGGCTGAAAATAGGTTATTCCTATATAAGGATGTTCATGAAGTTGGTCTATTAGTATTTGCAATTTGTTGTTCAATACTTCTTTCATATATATATCCAGTTCTATTCTATCTTCGGTTACTCTTGCAGTTTCTTTGATTGCAGTATCATGACCAGTTAGCGCAGCGAAAGGAGAAAATTGTGCTGCTCGGTCAATTATTGGCATAGGATCTCGTTTTTTAGATACATGTCGTGGTAAATTAATAATATCATCGTATTCTTTTGTCATGCCTTATGCCCTCCAATCTGTTTGTTTCTATCTACTGTTGTAGCTCCTTCCTCTAGATTTAAGCCTTTTAAAACTACATTCTTTCCAAATTTCTTCTTTAATTCTAATATGGTTTCCTGCACCTTTCTTTCTCGTAGAAGTTCTGCTTCTTCTTCCTTCTTTTCCCTCTCTGCAGTCTTACAATCAGTAAAAAGATTAAGTTGCTCAATCCCATCTGACCTTTCAACAACTCCTTCTTCTACTACACGATTTGCTGACATATTGACCCTTCTAACTAAAAGATTTTTATCTACTATTCGCTCAAATAAATCCATGACAGCATCTATAATTAGCTTTGTAGAAGATGTATATCTATCAAGATTTACAGTACCATGTGCCGATTTTGGTACTTTACGTCCATAACCATCAGTGGTTATCTCCCCTTTATATAATTTTCTTATGTCAGGATCTGTTAAATTTTCAATATCATATCCTACTGTTAAAACAATCTGATCAGTTACAAGTCTTTTATCTACTAGGTCAAGTACAAGTAAATCAGCCATTTCCCATACAATAAGTTTTGCTTTTTCATAGGTATAGCCACATTGGAGCACCTGCCCTGAGCCGATACTTTTGGCACTTGGTTTATATTCTTTAATATCAGCTATAGTACATGGCTCCCAACCCCATGCATGATCTATTAGCAGTTCTGCATTAATACCAAATATCTTATATAATAAATCTTCATTGTAATAATCAGTAGGCTTACCGATAGAACATCTTGCAATATCCCCCATAGTAAATAGCCCTTGCTTTTCTAATTTTTTAGCATATCCTTTACCTACACGCCAAAAGTCTGTCAGAGGTCGATGTGCCCACAATAATCTACGGTAACTCATTTCATCTAGTTCGGCTATTTGCACACCATTTTCATCTATCGGAATTCGTTTTGCTTGAATATCCATAGCAATTTTAGCTAGGTATAGATTTGTGCCAATCCCAGCTGTTGCTGTAATTCCTGTGGTGTTAAGTATTTCCAAGAGTATTTTAGTAGTAAGCTCTCTAGCTGATAGATTGTAGGTATTTAGGTAATTTGTAACATCCATAAATACCTCATCTATGGAATATACATGTATATCTTCAGGTGCAATATATTTTAAGTAAATATTATAAATCCTTGTACTATATTCTATATAATAGGCCATTCTAGGAGGGGCCGCAATATAGTCCAGTGAGAGACTTGGGAAAGATTTTAATTCAGTATCGTTGAAAGAAGCACCAGTAAAAACCCGCCCTGGTGCTTTGTTTAATCTTAAAGCATTTACTTCCTTTACCCTCTGAACAACCTCAAATAATCTTGCCCTACCAGAAATTCCATATGCTTTAAGTGAAGGAGAAACTGCAAGACAAATGGTTTTATCTGTTCGACTTGCATCTGCAACAACAAGATTTGTAGTCAACGGATCAATCTCTCGTTCCATACACTCAACGGAAGCGTAAAATGATTTTAAATCAATTGCTATATATATTCTGCTTTTAATATCCATTCTCCCCACCTCCTAAAATCATCTCATTAATGGTTAGGAAACTACACATAATTCTAAATACAAGTTGTACTTATGAGTTCATCACTAAATTGGAATTTAATACTTTATTTTTAATTCCGCAAAAGTATTAGGTTTCAATATATAAAACATCAATTATTTTTCCAATGTAGCATTGACCTTATTTCAAGAATATCCAAAGGCGGTATATGTACATTGTTCTTAATTAGGAGCACTTCTTCAGTCGGTTCACGAAAGGCTGTAAAATATGCCTTCGTCAAATAATGCAATACCTTATCCTTATCACTTTGATCATCATCACCGTCATAGATGATCTTATCACCACTTACTTTGGCCACTATCTCATAAGAATCGTGAATCGACATCCACTCGTGAGATAAATTCAATCCTAAAAGATTATCTATATCCATCAAAATTTCTGGTCTACGATGAACTTGTCCACCATAAGGACTTCTCTCCCACACCGATAAGAACCCACATATAGTGTAATCATAATAAAACTTTCTCCCTATGGACCAACATTTATAAGCCTCTGTGTCTTGCCTTGGACAAGCTCCAAAAGTAATATCAAATCTTTTTCCACGATATGTCAGTATTCGCTCATCCAAATCGATATGGATATCGTGCTTTTCTAGGAACTTTCTTAGCTCAGAATCATGGCATGAATAAGATTGTTTTAGATCTAATATTCCATGTTTCCAAAAAGATGCACATCCATTAGCACTTGTCGTCACATGAAAGTAGATAAATTCGAAATCTCTGTAGCTACGAGGAAGGTATCCATGAGAGTTAATCACGTCTGCCACAAGATAGTCCGTATATTTATATTCGTGCTCATGGCCAAGATATTGTTCCCACACTGGGATTGGTACGCCTGTAAGATTGGTCAATGTCTGTTGTGCATATTCAGTTGTGCGAATATCGTAAATCATATTAAGCTTAATCATCTATTTTTCTCCATCCCCCTATCCAGTTTCACATAGACAAATTCCAATTTATCTACATCCTATATTTTTTCTAGTTAACATTATTTCTAGGATACCCTATCGTTATCCCATCTTCATCCCATCATTATCTTGATCTAACTTAGGCAATGGAATATGAAGAAGTCGTAAAAAATCCTTTTGTGATTCCAATTCTCTCTCTGCTATAAAGTTAATAAATGGTCTATCATCTTCATGTGCTTTTTCAAGTAATGAAATATACTCACTTCGTAAAATTGGAGGAATTAGTGCTGGCAGATATCCATCCTGTATCAATGCTGTATTCATTAATAGCCTAGCGACCCTACCGTTGCCATCTTTAAATGGATGAATAAACACAAATTTTTTATGAAGTAGTGCTGCAAATTCTACTGGATGATAGTTTTTTCTTTCTGTTGTTACCCATTTACATAAATCCTCTATTTCACTTTGGATATTTTCTACTTTGGTAACCGGATAGTTAGATCCTGTGATAAATACAGGAATGTCACGATATCTTCCTGCAAACTTTTCCTCAATATTTTGATAAAACAGTTTATGCAGATAAAGGATGTCTTTCTCTATGATTTCTTTATTCCCAAGCAAAGTAAACATATAGTCATATGCTTTTGCATGATCTACGGCTTCAAACATATCTCTTAAAGGTCTTCCCCCAACCGTTAATCCATCTTCTATTAAAACTTTTGTTTCACTTTCAGTCAAAGAATTCCCCTCTAGTGCATTTGATGTCCATGTTAATCCAACACGATAAAAGTCTTTTATCTGCTTTAGCATTTCACCTTCAAATGGTCTTAACTCATTAATGGTATTTTGATATAAATCCAATTTTTCAATGCCTTCCATCATTTCACTCCCTTTTTAGATATTTTTAGATATTTTTATATAGATATAGTATAGTTTTCATAATCCTTTAATTATACCAATTGTACCATATACCATTTATCAAATAAACTCATATTTTCTATCTCTACTTTCTTTAATCATTGAAAATTACCCACCTCTCTCCATCATAATCTTCATATTTCTCTGTTGTTACATTCTGCTCATAATATACTCCAAGTAATCTTTTAATATCCTGATTATCTGCTCTTCTAGCTGCAAATCCTTGATCTTTTAAGCTCTTTTCTATCCTTGAAAGATAAGGAAACACATTTGATTCCTTTTCATCTTTAAGACGAATAATAATTAGAAACTCTCGGGCAGTTGCCATCTGTATTTGCATTCTATCAAGATTTATACTATCTTGTTGTAACAGTTTTCTTATAACAGGATTTTGTTCTATATCCATTCTTCTTTTTAAATACTGCTTATTATCATCAAAGTTTTCCTTTGAATTAAGACACAGCATTTCGATTTCAGCTATTCCTTTTAGTACTGTCATAAGTGCATATATCCTAGCACTTACATTTTCATCAGATAACACTGATATATTGGTTGGATGAATAATAAAATATACTAATTCGCCATATTGAGTTTTTATGCTGTAATCTGTAATTCCATCAATGCCAATCAACTCTCTTGTAGACTGTTTTTGTCTTTCTTTTTGTTTCTGTTTTCTGCTCAATCTTATAACCTCCATTCAAAAATTTGCTGTTTTAAAAGAAAAAAGGCACAGGCATATCGAATAAAATTCAATATACTTGTGCCTTCAAATTGTATAGTTAAAAATGCATAGACTGCTGTTATTACAATTGGTGGCATAAATCCTAGTTGTGCTAAAGCAAATACAGAAATAAGAAGTCCTACTCCTATGACTCCAATGTCTTTTAATTCCCATAGCCACAATGTTGCCTTGGCTTTTAGATTATCGGGATACATATACATTCTTTACTCATCTCCTTCTTCTTTAAACTTTCTTAAAAAATAAGCAATCCCTCGCATAATAAAATCTACACAAGGGATTGCTACACTATTACCAAGAGCCTTATACCTTCCACTATCCGAAGATTTTTCAATATTAGTCCATCCATCAGGAAAGCCCTGAAGCTTTTCACATTCCAAAGGGAAAGGACTCTATTTCACTTACCCATATAGGAATAATTCCATTATTAACAGCGGCAAGAGGAAATCCTCCTATCCCATCAAAAAGACTCCCCAAGGTAATCATTTTTACATTCCTAACCTTAAGAGAGTCTGTTCTTTTGTTTCCATATTAAGATGTGTAATTCTTTTTATAGGAATTCCTCTTTCTCTTGCAAATTCAATTTCTTCGAACATCCCACTGGAAATATTATCGCCGAATGCCCAAAGTTCATCGCATTTAGCCAAGACTTCCTTTCCTAAACTGATTCCTAATTTTCTTTCTTCTGGATTATTATCATCTAAAATCTGAGGATAGAGAAGATGAGGACAAAAAAAGGCATTAGCTTCATTTAACACATATCGGCAAGCCTGTTTCGCATACTCTATATTCTTTTCTATATCTCCTTTATATGGAGATGCAATAAATATTAATTTCATATAACCCTCCATTTAAACTTTTATTTTGGTACTGCTTGTACAATAGTCTTTGTGGTGTTAACTGCTGCCTGTGCTGTATAAACTGCACTCATTATATTAGCCTTTGTAGATGTATCAAGTCCAAATGCCCCAGCAATCCTTGGTACTTCTCCTGCTGATAGCATTAAGCCCAGCCCTAATAATGCATGATCTTTTACTACCATTAGTCCAGCTGTCAATATGGTTGCTTGTAAAAAAGTCGTAAGACAAAGACCAATTATTTGCTTACACCATTGAATAAATCCATCAATATAGCCACGAGGAACAGAAAACATATAAAGGCTTCCAACTGCTATTTGTATTAGTAAAATCCCACCTCTTTTAAGATTAGCAAAAAATACTTTAATCACTGCATAACCCATTAAAATAATAATAAACAGAGCCATAAATGGACTTGTTATTATAGAAAGTCCACCAAATATTCCTGAACTACCGACACTGGTAACATCTCCTGCATTATTTAATGTTGTAATAATATTTGAAGCTAGTTCACTAATTCCAGTACCATATCCTGTAATTCCTGCAGTTAAACTTGCTTGTAAGTTAACAGATAATTTATATAGTTCTATTGGTACAATTGTAAATAGACTTACTGCCATAAATCCTTTAATTGCATTTAAGCCTGCATCTTTAATACTCCCCCTTCCATTTTGATATTCAATACCTGTTTCAAAGCATGATACCACAAGGCCAGTTCCATATAATGACCAGGCAAGATAAGAGAAAAACAAAACAATTGACTGTACCCAACTCATCTCAAAGAGTTCCACTCCCATGTTTCCCATCTGAGCAAAGAAATCTGCAAGAAAACCTATAAGTTGTCCATAAATCCAATCAACAATCTGGTTCATTATATCGCCCAAGATAAAATCCCATATAAACATTTCACTATTGCCTCCTTTCAAAGAAATAAAAAATGTACATCTTGCTGTTAGATGTACAGAATAAGTGATACTTTTCAAAGCTAGTTAATACCGAGTATATATTAGTCAATACTCACAGATTGCTTGAAGATAGCAACGGAATATGATATTATATTGACAGACAAGAATTTATGGAAGAGGTATAACATGAAAAAAGATACAAATAAATACTTAGCAATAGGTATATCCCTTGGATTATGCTTTGGTGCTGGTGTAGGAATTATTATAGGCATTATCATGAATAAAAGTAACTTTACATTTGGCATACCTTTAGGAGCTGGATTAGGAATGATTATTGGTATTATTGTTGGTTCTATCTTAGATAGTAATAATAAAAAGATAAAATAAATTACAAATTTCAATTTATAGAGTAGGATGAATCCAAATGGATACATCCTACTCTTTTATTACATCCCGAGTATCTTCCAAATATATGTTGGAGCTGTTAGGGTGAATACCAAACATGCAAACAAAATCGCTGGCCCACTCCACTCAAATTGTCCATGTTTTCGATGTGGGCTAAGTATCCAACGCCTTGCCATATTGCTATGGTAGGTTTTCAAATACTCGCCCCCGAACCGTACGTACACCTCTCGATGTATACGGCTCTCCATTTGTTAATTCAGTTTACCTAAATGCAAGTCTGTATGACATTTTATACATAATGCCATGGTTTTTCTATTTCTTGCAATCATGAATTTTTCCCAATAGCTCTTACCTTTTAAATCTTTTAGTTTATGAACATGATGTATTTCTATTTTACAATTACCTTTACCACAAAATTCACAGATATTTGCTTCTAGCCTATTTTTTAAACTTGTTTTACTTGAATACATTACCGTTTTTGGTATAATATCAACATTTGAAGTTCTAGCTAAGGGTTTTCTAGCAAAACCTTCATTATAAAACAGACGTATTTTTTCTTCCCCTTTCTTATTTTTAAAATGAATACCAAAGTTTTTTCCTATACGCATTTTATCTATTGCTTTACTCATAGATATTCTGTATTTTGTTGCATAGGTTTTAAACATGCTATATTGCATAATATATCCAAAGGAATTTGCCCATGAGGAATTATTGGCTAAGCTGTAATAGTTCCTGAAACCTCTAATTTCACTATTATATTGCTCTAAGATTTCAAGGTCATCATTATCTTTTAGATAATATCTTGATTTAGCTTTCCAATTCTCTTTTCCATATACAGTTCTTTCAATAGTCATAGCACCATATTCTAATAGCTTATCTCTCATTTTTTCAGTTGGCATTTCCAAAGACACACTACCATTTAAAACTCTTGATTTGATGCCTTTATCATTCTTTTTAACAACATTATTTTGCCTAACTGAAATATCATATCCTAAAAATCGTGCTTTATTTTGAGCATTTGTAATTAATGTTTTTTCTATTGATAACTCCAATTTAAGATTGTCTTTAAGAAATAATGCTATTTTATCTTTTATTTCTTGTGCATCTGCTTTACTTCCTATAATCCCTATTATAAAATCATCACAATATCTTACATATTGAAGTCGCTTAAAATCTATGTCCATAGGGTCACTGTATGGAATATTCTGTTTTTCCTTTGTCACTACTTTGATTTGTTCTATTAACTCTGTTCTTTGGTTTTCATCCTCTGTCTGTTTTAATTTCTTAGCAAGTCTTCCCTTTAAGCTTTCTAATTTTAATGCTTGTGGTAATATTTTTCTTCTCTTACCCTTATCAAATTCTGATTTTAGTTCTTGCATATATTTATCAAATTCATCAAGATATATATTAGCAAGAATAGGACTGATAATACCTCCTTGTGGTGTCCCACTATAGGTGTTATGATATGTCCATTCTTCTAAATATCCTGCCTTTAAGAATTTATTTATCAATCGCAAGAACCTATTATCCTTAATTCTTTTTGACATTATTCCTATCATAACTTTATGGTCGATATTATCAAAAAAACCTTTAATATCACCTTCTACAAACCACCTTGTTCCAGTAAATGATTTTTGTATGCTATCAAGTGCTGTATGACAACTTCTGCCTGGTCTAAATCCATGAGATGATTTTTCAAAGTATCCTTCATAAATAGCTTGTAATAACATACGAATTACTTCCTGTATTAGTTTGTCATCAAATGATGGAATACCAAGAGGACGCATTTTCCCATTTTTCTTAGGGATATATGTTCTCCTTGAGGGATTTGGTTGATATTCTTCAGTTCTTAGGCTTGCTATAAGCTTATCAATTCTTTCTAAACTCATAGCGTCTATTGTCTGCTCATCTGTTCCTTTTGTCATATTACCATTGTTTGCATAAATGTTTTGGTATGCAAGTAAATAAAAGTCTCTGTTATACAAATTTCTGTATAACCTTTCATATTCATATGATTTATTAGAGCTATGGGATTGTAAACTGCTTAACACATTGATTGGATTTCTCATAATGTATCACACATCTTCCTTTCTTTAATGTTAAGATAACAAACTGCTTCCCTTCGCCATGTACAGGTCGTTATCCTGTTCGGACTACTACGGAAGCTCCGTTACCATACCAAATATTCAGTGTCATCTTTCTCGATTTTACTCTTGAAATTTATCACCTTTCGGCATTACACATAGCTAGTTTTTACCAGCGTTTTGGGTTAGGTAATCCCCGTTTAACTAAATAATAATAGCTTGAATTATTGTCGGATACCGTTTCCGTCCTTTACCATTTATGTGGTTAGGTTGCATATAGCTCTGGCTGTATTTACTCGATTAATATAATACAGATATGCAATAAAACTCTTATAGCCGTCTTGAGTTTTAGCTCCTATATAAGCCCTTTAGACTGCGGTTCAAGTAGTATGACCTTTATCCTCATATAATTCTTTTCATCTTGCCATTCAGTCGTGAGATGACGACTTCTCAACTTATGGCTTTACCAATATGCTATTTTCCCCTATAAGATTTCTCTCTCAGGTAAATTGGTTGATGACAAGCATTAAAGCACAAGCCTGTTGGATTGCTAGTTCCACAATTATTAGATAGCCTTTACGGGCGCACAATCAAAATAAGCCATACCGAGTTTAGCAAAGAAAAACACTGCTAAAATAAGATCTATTGCAGGAAACACAACTTTATTAACTACAGTCTTAATTTGCCCGGATGCATCTTTCCAAGTACCCTCGATTGCACCTGCTACATCTCCCGAACCTGCAGCAAAAGCTGTAGTACTAAACATTAAAGTAAACATTAATACTATACATATAGCTAATGTACTTCTCTTATATCTCTTCATAAAATCCACCTTTCTTTTTCTGTATTTAAGGTTTTAGAGGCGCAATGTGCCAGTCTTGCCATAGATTTCCCCTTATTGTAAGTGAGTCTGCAAGGTTCATAGAGAGCATTCCATCAGGAGTCCAAGAATCTATGACCCAAGTATTTACTGTATATGCTCCATCTGGCATCCATATGGGAGTAAAATGTGTACGGTTCTTATATGTGGAATACTTATTTTTCTTAAATTCAAATTTCGGACTTGAACCACTAGATGTGCGATCTAACAACCTCCAATAGATTTCATATTGAAATTCTGGGAAGTAAGAAACAGCATTTTGAGGATAGGTAATTGCAGAACTTTGATTACTACTCACATTGCATGTTACTAATTGATTAATGCCATATCCACTTTTAAAAGTACTTCCGCTTGCAGTAGGATTCTTACTATCATTTGTAATTCTCATATCAGCAGAAAGTCTTGCACTATATTGGTCAAGGTCAAACTCCCACCATCCATGGTCACACCAATATCCTGAATCTTCCCCAGTTCTATGCCATACCCAATACTCTTGCCACCATGGACTCCATATGCTCCAATTAGCTGTTGTTTTCTGCTCTCTATTTGGAACAGGAGCATGTGAGAATGTATCATTTCTATCATCAGCTACAGGATTTGGAGGCGGATTCTTATCTAAATCAACAATCCTTACATTGATAATCGATTTTGTTGTACTTCCTGAACCATGTACACTTACATTAATAATCATATCCTGTTCTGTATCAGGAGTGATCCATTTTACCCAAGCAAGCTGCGAATCACCTCTAGGATAATATATATTTCCAACAGTGTAGGTTCTAGCTTCAATTTCAAAACTCACATAGGTTGGATTATCAGGATCAGACTGCCCTCCACTTACCATTACAGATGTGATTACCTCAGTATTTACTCTGTATTCATAATCATATGTGCTTACAACTGGTGGTTCTGGTTTCTCTGTAAAACGTACAATCCCAAGGCCTAGAGAAGATTTTATATCCGCATTAGAAGCAGGAGTTGATGTACTACCCTTCCACGCAGGATATCCTAAATCCCCTACCTCTAAAAACATAGCAAGAGGCAAGTTCTTATGAGATAAGGATACCATCTTACTCCTAAGTCCCCCACTCAGTTTTTCATCATACATAGCTGCTTCTGTTGCTGTTGTAGCAACCATAACCCCTTGGAATGTATAATATGCCATAGGTTCTAGAAGTAATTTATAATCTCCACCAATTAATATGTCATAATCCATTCCTGTACGAGATGCAATTGAACGAATAACCTGCTCATCTGTAAAATAGCTTTTTATTGCATCTATATTGTTTTTCCCATCTGTACTTACTATTTTAGGGATGGACTGTGAAGGATTAATAAAAGAGTAACTATCACTACTAGGTGAAATGGATCTCCCTCCGTTATAATTTAATTTACTAACCTTCCCAAAATGTAAGCGAACATTAGCAGGTTGTTTATTAGTTAAATCAATGGGAGTTGTTACCACTGAATGATTATTGGCACGAACTATAGTCACTCTCACCCCATCATATCCAGGTGACCATTTATTGTCATTTGTACCACTTCCCATTCCTCCACCGCCTGAATCTATGTTTCCATCTCCAACTGCAAGTACAGAAATAGGTATTATTAAATTAAGTATCATCAAAATGGCTATAAAAAACGTTAATATTCTCTTCATGGAATCTCCTTTCTGCAAAGAAAAAAACACTGCATTTCTACAGTGTTTATCTTGCTATTTGTATTTAATCCATATTTCCTACTTTGTTACCATTCTCATACATATCTTCAGCTTTAGTTCCTTCACCTTCTCCAATATCATCAATCCATCCAAATCCAGGCACGTAAATCTTACCATCTTTTTTATCTCCACCCTTTGGTTCATCCTTTTGTTTTGGTAACTCTTCAGGTTTCTCTACCTTCTCGTGATCCACATTTACAGGTGGCTCTGTTACCTTTTCACCGCTAGGTTTTTGTGTTGGATCTGTTAGCTGTTCTTTTGTAGGCTCTTTAGGCTTTTCAACATTTTTTTGAATAGTCTGCTCTGTTCCCTTATCTACACCATTTTTATTTGTAGACTGTGTATCTGGAGTTTTAATTGGTGGTACTATAATTTCATCTTCTTTTTCATTATCCGTTTTATCTTCATCATTCGTTACTTCTTCTTTCTCTGCCTTTTCGGTATCCTTTGGTTTTTCTATTGTTACATCATCAACTTCTATATTTTGATTTGGCAGTGTATCCTCTATTGGTTCTTTTCTAAACTGTGAGCTTATCATAAGTATAAGCATTGCACAAATCACCAAACCTCCGGTAACTACAAGCCACTTTTTAGTTTTATCACTTATATTCTTCATAGATTTCTGCCTCCTTTTTCCGCTTCTTATAATTCACACCCTACCACAAGAGTCTTCAAATGTCTATTCATATTTTCTAAACTCTTAAAACTTAGGGGTATATCCCCCACTTGTCTTTATTCGTATCTTCATACTAGGAAGAAGTTTACCTCCAAAGGATACTGGTACTTCAAGCATAATGGTGCAATCAACCTTAAATCTTGAACTTGCTGTATCTCTTGTTCCAATAGGTGCATTCCTTATATCCACATCTAAGTTCCATATTCTGAACTCCATTTTATTATCTGATATAGTTTTTACATGGTATCCGTCACTTCGCTCTAAACCTAAAATTGTATCTAATCTATTATAAACATCTCCATAATCAAGGGATTCTTCGAAATCATCTGCTACTGGCTGATATCCTCCTGAATACCCTTCACGAATTCCATGATAGACATCATCATAATTATCATTTACTGTAGAGATTACGGCATCTTGCACTGCATCACGAACACCTTGTGCTATAATCATCAATCTAAAATATTCGGATATACCTGTAATGATTATTACAAGGCACAAAGTTACAGCTACAATTAAAGGAAAGGAGCTTCCTCTTTTTTCTCTTAATATTTGTCTGATCTTCTGCATCCTTTCACCTACTCTTCTCACTTTCTCTTACTCACTCCTACCTTCTCTTACTTTTACTACCTATTTAAACAGATATATCATCCACCTATTTCCAATATACTTCTGACTTCCCTGCAGCATCAGCCCGTAAAGTTATAGGGAAGGAACCAAATCCTCCAAACAGACCAATATTAGTTTCATAGGTAATAGTTACAGTTATCTCTTCATTTAACTGAATCTGTCCTGATTTTGACCACTTAACCATTGGTGTAATACCCATTTTATCTCTTAATAAGATTTCCCTATTTGTCGTTTCTGCCCCTACTCTTCCCGCTATCTCTGCTTCTCTAACAAGTTCTGTTGCAAATGTATCTATTTGCTGTTTTATAATGTATACTGGAAATACCTTTACTGCAAGAGCAATAATAAGCATAACACAAAGTACAAGTACTGCTACATCAATATACCCTTCTCCTTTATTAGTTCTTAATACCTTTAGCATTTAAGCACCTCCTAAAACAATCCGCTGAAAGAGCGGATTATTTCATAGATGATAATAGCCATATAGGTCATCATAAAACACATAAGCATTATAAAGGAGAATACTCTAATCTTAGGTGGTATCTTCATAGCCTCAGCTTTTAATTTTTGAAGTTCCAATTGTTTCATATCATGGGAAAGCATTTGAAAATACATTGATCCATCGTCTCCACGAAGAACACCGATTAACCCTCTAGTAATATCTGATAACATAGGTGAGTTTATCCTTGCTTCAAACCTTGTAAGGGCTGCTTCATAAGATGAGGATCGCATATCCGCAGTTAATATATCTAATTCATTTGCAAAATCCTCTCCTGCATTTTTCTTAAAATTTTCTAGTATAGATAATACATCTCTACTGGCCTTTAATTCTTGGGTAATGGTTGCTACAAATCTTGGCAGTTCTCTTTCTATCCTTTCTCGTTTTCCCTTTAGCTCTTCATCTGCTTTTCGTATTTCTTTAAAATATATAAGGATACTTAGAAATGCAATAATTGGTGCTAAGAGAGGTAATATCATAAGGCAAGGAATTACAACCAATGCAATTAAACCTGATTTAACGATAGCAGATGCCATATATTCTTCTGGATTCATATTTATTCCAGAGGCATTCAGTGTATTTTTCATTCTATTTCTTTTATACTCATCAATGGGAATGTATTTTGCCAGTTTTACTGCCCATCCTAGAAGTAATATATCTATACTTTTTGTCTTTTCTTTTCCTTTTTTTTCTGCTGATTGCATGGCTTTTTGTGTGGCAATACTTGGAAGTCTTAAAATATCAGCCATTATAAAAAACAGTCCAAGAGCAAGGAGTATTCCAAAGATAATAATTAAAAATGTCATCTTATCTACCTCCTATACTCTATTGGTTGGGTTAATTTGATTACAAAAGCTGTAGATATAAATATGGCAGTAATACATATTGCAAGTACAATCTGCCCCATTACAGTATGCATCAATGTATGATACCAATCTTTATTGAGAAAATATAAAAGAGGAATATTTCCAAGAACTAATATCTGCATGGTAATAAATTCTTTCCTTGGTTCAAACACCATATTTTCAAGTTCCCCATTTACCACTCTCATATCAGACAATTTGTTTACAATTGGAGTTAATGTGGTCTTTAAACTTCTGTCAAACTGGCAAGCAATTAAAGCATCACACCACTCTTGAAACACTGCATTGTCAATTCTTCCTTTCATCTCTTGCAAAGATGCTGTAATATCTGGATTTATAAGCTTTATCCTTGAAATAAATTCCCTAAATACAGATAATACAGGCGGATTTAAATAATTCATATTTTCTTCTACAGCAGTTAATATATCTTCATTTCTTAAATACGCTGTTGTAATAATACTAAGTGCTGTTTCAAGTTCAGCTACTATAGCCTTTTTAAAATGAGTCTGTGTAATACGAACATACCAAAATGGTATAAACATTAAGCCTATTGCCATTACTGGGACTAAAAAGTAATTACAAAGGATGACTGCAATTGATCCTCCTATAGCAAAAAGTAAAAGAGATAAGGCACAAAGCATGGGGAACTTCTTCTCTCTTCCTGTTATTCTTAAAATCTCCTGAACCTCAATAATTTCACGTCTGAAAAAGGATAACTTCTTTCGTTTAGTCGTTTCATTAATCTGATCTTTAATACTCTTAGGTTTGTTCATTAACCCTTTAAAGATATTATCTGTAAACTCCATTGGTGAGATATTAAACAAAATAAAAAAACCTGTAACCATTCCGATACAGGCCATTAACAAGATGGTACTCATTAACTTTGTACCTCCTTCTTTTTAAGTTTTTTTATAGTATTAATTGGCATTCCATTTTCTAAAAATCTTTTTGATAGACTTTCTGATATGCTATTAACCTGTTCATGATAGCCTTTAATTATAAACTCTCCATCTTCCATTCTATTTTCAGTAATGATGTACTGAAATAATGGTCTATAATTTCTCGTACCATCAGGTAAGATTTCGCATTCCATAATCTCCATCAATTTTCTTTCCTTATTTTCAAGCTGTTTACAAAATACAACTATGGGATAGGCCTCTGTTACATACCCCATCAGTGTTTCATCGGACATATCTACTGCTCTTTTACAAAGAGAGACCATTCTTCTGTAAGTTGCCTCGCAGGAGTTTGAGTGTATCGTTGTAAGAACAGCTACCCCTGTCCTTGCTGCTTCCTGTGCTGCATTGGCTTCTGCTCCACGCATCTCCCCTACAACAATAATATCTGGATTAAATCTAAGAGACATATCAAGGAGTGTAATCTGATCTATCCTTTGCCTTTCATTTTCGCTGTCACGAGTTATGGTATGAATGACGGAATTAGCCACTCTTCCATTTTTTTCACGGACTAAAGATAGCTCCCTTGAGCCATTTTCAATGGTAAATATTCGCTTATTATTAGGTATTGTAGTAAGAAGCCAGCCTGCAACTGTTGTTTTACCGGAGCTGGTTGCCCCTGCCACACAAACAGAAATACCATAACGGATGCATTCTGATAAAAAGTCCAGCATAGGATTTGTTGCTGTACCACCATTTATAAAATCCTCTTTTTTCATGTTCTGAGGATTCACAATACGAATGGATGCTGCAATGCCTACATCTTCATCTACTAATGGGGTCTTTAGGACTGCTATACGAATATTTTTTGATAAATGTCCAAGTACAGCAGGACTTGCATTATCAAGGACCATTCCAGATATATGGAGCATTCTCCTTATCACATTGATTGCGTGTTCAGGAGAGTCAAAATGTTCTTCTAACTTTTCACATCTTCCGTCAGAATACTGAATTTCTATATCCTTCCATGAGTTGATATCAATTTCTTCAATACCTTCTCCATGTATATACTTTGTTAAAAATCCAAACTCAGCCATTTCACTGTATAAGGCATCTATAAGTTCATCCCCGCTCATTCCCTTTACTGAGATTCGGCTGTCTTGTACATATTTGGATATATATCTTTTTAGATGTTCCTTAGATCCTTCTATTGTTTCATCAGTAATAAGGATAGAGTAGTTATTTGAAATATATTCTTGAACATCTTTTAAGACTGTAGAAAAGTCTTTACCATCTGATTCTGGGGTAAAAAATAGGGAGTGGGTTCTATTATCAGAGCCCAACTCCCTATGGATTATCTTAACTTCCTCTACTACCTTGCTTATTTCTGCTACTTCTGCTACTTCCAACACTTCTACTGCTAAATCTTCAGTAGTAGATATATCGCTCATTAGTTCATCTTTTGCTGTATTTTCATTTGCAAATGTTCCACTTTGTCGATTTTCTTCCTTTAGAAACGCAGATTTACCTCTTTTTTTACCTAACACCCAAACACCTCCCTTGCAATCTTTTCTATTTCTTTTCTAAATGCCCTACTATCCTTCATGGATAAATCTGCAAATAGATTTCCTGCAAGATATTGTTCTTCAAGTTCCTGTGAATGAGGTAGTTTAAAAGCCACACTACCAAGAGCCTGACAGATATGCTCAATGCTCTGTTGTGGCTTTAGATTTGATCCTATCTTATACTGTTTATCTGCATCCCATTTACTATCTCGAAGAAGGGGTAATTGGCTGGATAAATAACTGATGCTTTTTAAATCACAATTGGCCAGTCTTAATACTGAATCTGATTCCATTAGGGCAACTGCAGATAAGATATCATTTGCAATATAACTGCCACAATCAATAATAACAAATGGTGCTATTTTCCTAAGATTTTCAATTAATTCCCTTGCTTGTACTTCTGTATATGGAGGATAAGTATATTCATTTTCTCCTTTAAGCATTCCAAGGATTGTTAGATATGATAATCTCTTATGGGTAATCATATTATGTTTTACAAGGACCTCACTTACATGGGCTGCAGCAAGAACACTTCCCAAGGACTTTTCATATTCAAGATCTGACGGAGGACAAATACAGGGGAGCATAGGTGCTGTCATATCACATAAAACCAATACTACGTTCTTTTTCTTATCTGCTAGATACTTGGCAATCTTTGTGGCTACGATTGTTTTTCCGCTTCCGGGACTTCCCCAAACAGCTAAAACACCTCCATGAAGAACCTCTTCTTGTTCTTTTTCTTGTGTCTTTCGTGTGAATATACCTTTCTTTTTAAAGTTCAGCAATTTACTCCACCCCACCCTCTATTGTTTCCTCAATCTTGCTTTCCTCAACTTTATTTTCTTCAGGTACTTCCTCATCTGTTTTTTCCTGTTCTTCTGAATAAAGTTCCTTGATTATCTCTTCCTGCATATCAATAAACTGCCTTGTGTTTTCTGGCGCTCCTCTATAGATCAGTGATAAATGTGGCTTAGAATCTGACTCTAGTTCAGCAAGGATATTTCCTTGTTCTGGAGTCACAAGAAGGGTTACAGTTGATGGAAGTTCCCTTTCATCTTCTATTCCTTGTTCACCAGTATTTGCATCATATCCTGATGAAGCAGTTACAGATATAACTTCTACATATTTAAGTTCTGATGGAATAACTGTTTCACCCTGTTTTTTATAATCAGGTGCAATCACAGACACTATATCTCCACTTTGAAGTTTTCCAGAAAGCCCATTAGCAAAGCTTTTTATGGTAATGGATATAGCTTGTTTACTTCCATCAAGATTATATAAATAGGCATTTTCTGCTGCTGGTATATCAGATAGCTTTGTATTTAAGATATAATCCCCTATTCCTAAATCTGATGTAGCATATTTTCCAATAACATTATCCTTTGTCCGAATTATATTTTCAGGTAAATTAAATCCTCCTACTTCCACAGATTGAACCATGTCCTTTGTAATTTCATCCCCTGCTTTAATCTCCTTTACCACCCTCATAATCTCAGTCTTTTGGCTCATCCCTTTATTAAATAATGGTGTAAGTCCAAAGCATATAAGAAGTGATAATAAGATACATATCACACCTATTACAGTTCTATTTTTTAAAAATCCCATATCATTTTCCTCCTAATTCATAAAATATATAATCATAAAACCTATCCCTAAAAATGGAGCAAGTGGCATAGGTAGATTCCTAGCCACTTGCTTTTTCTTTATCTTAGAAATTAATATAAAGCACAAATAAAATAATACTAATAAACTAAGCCCTATTATTAACCCATAGATTCCTTTCCAAAATCCAAGGACAATGCCTGCCGAGGCAGTTAATTTAATATCACCCCCACCAATACTGTTTTCTTTTAATACTGCTCCTAATAGAAATGGGATAGCAATAATTATCCCAAACAGATTTAAAAAGCTAAATCTTAGCAGTCCTATTAAGGCAATAAACATACAGATTGTATCTGGTATTTCCCTTTTTTTAATATCTGTATAAGATGCCGCCATCAGCAGAAAAGAAAAAAGCACCCCTTGCAAGATGCTCTTAACCTGCATAGTTAAACATTTCTTTAATACGCTCTGTTAATGTTGGCATAACCACATCACCGAATAATAGATATAGTCCTGCCAGAAGTAATGCTCCTAAAACTACAGCAATAAGGATTTTTACAGCTGTATCAATATATCCTTCTCCCCTATTATTGTTCATTGCTGTTTTTACAGCTATAGCTTTATTTGTTATAAAATTATTTGTTTTATCAATTGTTCTTTCCATATTCATTTCCTCCTTGTTTATTCAAAATGGTAACTTACAGAATAGGTAATATTAGATTTATCGTACATACAATTGTGATTCGTATAATAATAAAACTCAAGCTTAGAGTACATACCAGCACTTAGAGTTTTAACGAATGTAATACCATTGCTTGTAGTTCCATAATCAAGTTCATCCCACTGTTTTGTTTTTACATTGTATCCACGAACACGGCCATAATCACTTCCACTATGTCCTGCAACAGGAGGAACAGTAAATGTATATTCAGTAATAGTCGCACCTTCTAAACCATTTTCTAGAATCACTGAATCAGGACCAGTTAACATCATACCTCCACTGCCATTGGGATCAGCGACAAAGAATACAATGGCTGCCCATGGGGACTCTGCACCTGTGGAATCCACAGCCTTTACGCGAACCGTATTTTTTCCTAACGGGTAGACTTGTGTTTCAGCATTACGCCCTCCCCAAACATAGGTAATTGGATCATTATCTGCATCAGTACTCTTAGCTGTAATAGTTACCTTAGTACCAGGGGCAACACTATTTCCACTTGGTGTCCTAGTAATTACAGGGGTAGTTGGTGGTGAATTTTTAATTGTAAAACTCTTCTCTACCCAAGGTGAATAAGCCCCAACACTATCCTTGGCACGTACTCTGACCTTATGTGTTCCTACTGCATAATAGTTATCACTAGTTGTACCTTCATATTCCAAAGTTGTTGCATCTCCATCTGGATCGCTAGCTGTTGCCTTTATATCAACAAAGAATTTACCGTTCTTAACAGTTCTAGTTGGTGTAACTGTTAAGGTTACTGTTGGTGCAGTATTAGTAATAGTAATCTTTTCTTTATGAGTAAATACTCTGCCTTCACCATCTATAATTGTGACTATAAGAGTAAACTCACCTGTATCTGATATGGAGATTTTCCCTCCTTCATTGGCTAGTTCACCATTGAACCCTACTACTTCACCTGTTTTTTCTAATGTCCATCTAACTTTATTTGCTCCAAGATTTTTGGAATCTACTTTTACTTCAAATTCCCTGCCATAGTGAATGGAATCAGGCATGGTAAAGCTATACTCTATAACTGGATTTATAGTTATTTCCTGACTATATGAAAAACTTCTCTCTAGGAAGTCCGTCATTGTTGCAGTTAATATAAAATTTCCATCTGTAAGAAAGGTAATTTTTCCACCCTGTGCATTTAAACTGCCAGAGATTGCTTGGTCTTCTGATATAACTTCACCATCTTTGGTAATACTCCATTCCACTGGAAGAACATTGTTATTACCATAGGTTCTAATATTAATAATGCTGTCTGTATAGGCTGATTTCGGAAGTTCGAATCCTATATCTAATACAGGAAGCACCTCGATTATATCTCCTGTTTCAAAGAGAAATACTCTGCCAGTTTCATCGATGATTCTAGCTACTAGTTCATAAACACCTGCTCTTTTGAACCTAATACTGCCTCCTGAGTTATCTAGATTTCCCTCTACATAGGTTGGCCAATCTTGAAAACCATAGGTATTATCAACAAGCCATTCAATCTCTAGTCCATCAAGCTCTGTGCTATTTACCTCTACATTAATATAGCTGTCAGTATGGGCATACTTAGGTAATGTATAACCAACAGCTGGCACAGGGTAAACTTTAAAACTTTGCTCATAGTCATATATTCTCCCTCCATCATCAGTGAAGAAAGCTTTTAGAATATATTCACCTTTATAAGGAAAAGTAACTATTCCTCCATTATTGGATAGATTTCCGCTAACAAAATCTGAAAGTCCTACTTCTTTGCCATCCTTGATAAGTGACCACTCTGCATCACGATTTCCAATTTCCTCAAAGGTTGCTTCGAGCTTTATCTCATCATCTGTATGGAATATTTCAGGTAAATAAAAACCAGCAGAACCTACAGGATATACGGTAATGGATACCTTATCTGTAAATGTTCTGCCGGTTTCGTCTATAGCTGAAAGAATTAAATTGTATACACCTTTTTCTTTGAAACCTATGATACTATCTTCTAATGATATATTCCCTTCAATAAATTCTGAAATATTGACTTCTTCTCCATTCCTGGTAAGAGTCCATATTAACTCCATATCATTAGTATTCTTTGTTTCTGTTTTTAAGATAATGCTTTTATCTGTATGGGTTATTTTATCAAGTTCTAACTCAATCTCTCCCACAGGATATACTCTAATTACATCACTTACTTTGATTTCTTTCCCCAACTCATCAGTGATAACGGCTGTTAGTTCGTATGTCCCTATATTGTTAAATGTTATTAAACCACCTGTATTTGTAAGTTCCCCTGTAATATTCGTATCAAAGTCGATTTCTTTGCCATCCCTTTGAATTGACCATGCTACAGGGTTATCCCCTAAGTTTTCGGAGGATAGATCAACATCTATTGTTGTATCTGTATGGGCTGTTTCAGGTAGTTTAAACTCAGCAGAAACTACTGGATAAATATCTATGGTTTGCTCATGCTTAACCTCTTTCCCACGGCTATTTATGGCTGTGGCTGTAAAAGTATAACTTCCAATAGATTTGATTTTAATAGTGCCGCCATCTTCCTTTAGTTCTCCATCAATAACTGAAAGTAAATCTACTTGAAGACCTTCTTTATTAATATCCCATGTAACTGACTTTACATTTGAGCCTATTGGAACAATTTTTATTTCCTCATCAACATAAGCTGTAAGGGGAAGTTCAAAAGTATATTTTGGTGCTGGAACATAAGTTGAATTGCCACCTGAAGATGAACTGTTTTCTGTATCCCTATCTCTATCTGTTTTTTTGTCCGTAGGCTTATCAGTTGGTTTTGGTGATATAGCAGGCTTTTCTTGCTCATTTTTATCTTTATCCTTAGCTTTATCTCCCTCTATCTTTTCTTTGGCTTTCTCCTGCTTAATAAGCATTGTAAAGGCTTCAGCACGAGTAAATTCACCATCAGGACGAAGGGTTCTGTCTGGGTAACCAGAAATGATGTTATATTGTTTTCCAAGACAAATATATTCAATTTCTTCTTTAGCTAGATTCTCTTCATCAATAAATCCTGTATCACAGGAGCAATCTGGATTATGATTTTCTTTTCCTGTTGCTCTAACTAACATTTTAATTATTTCCATTCGACTAATAGGCTTATTAGGTATATATAACTTACCATAGTCCTCCACTAGAATGATTCCTTCATAAACAAGTGCTTCTATTTCCTTTTGGGCAAAATGACCTATGATATCTTCAAATACTAGACCAACATTCTCTCTGTCTTTAGTTTCAAGTTTCATAGTTCTTGCTAGGAGAGCTGAAAATTCTCCCCTTGTAATAACATTATCCGGATGAGATAGTCCATCGGGATATCCTTGAATGATCCCTCTCTCTGTAAGAAGGTTAATTGTTTCCTCTGCCCAATGCCCTATACTATCTGAAAATATATGCTTTGCAGCATAGACAGAACCTATAAAATTGGTCATTAGAATACAAACTACTAAAAGAGTATTAATTATTCTCTTTGATTTATATTTCATTATTACGTTTCCTCCTTTTAACCTGCATAGTTAAACATTTCTCTAATTCTCTCATTTAAAGTTGGCATAACCACATCACCAAATAACAGATATAGTCCTGCTAGAAGTAATGCTCCTAAAACTACAGCAATAAGGATTTTTACTGCTGTGTCAATATATCCTTCACCACGATTATTGTTTACTGCTGTTTTTACAGCTACAGCTTTCCTTATTGTGAATTCATTTGCTTTTTTAAACATATTTCTCATATTGTTTTCCTCCATATTTTCAATTTTTAAATACTCATATCCTGTTTTTGTTCTTTTTGTTCAAAATCAATTTCTTTAAATCCAAATCGATCTACATAGTAAAATTCACTGCCTGTACTATCATAAAGTTCTATTACATCAGATATGGAAAGAGAATGACCTGTGAATCCTTGGGGATGATTTAGATTAAACTTCGTGTATATTTCCTCTAAATCATTGGTTTCAATTTCTCCCTCATAGACAATCTTATAGTTATCCTTATCTGGCTCTCCAAAGGTTTCTTTAAGTTCTTCATAGCCTATAAATTTGCGATCAGGACTTACATCGGTTCTTAACTGCCATATACGACAACTTTTTAGAGGTATCAATAATTCATCATTAAAATGTACTGTATCTCCCTTTGACAGTCTTTCAAATACTCCTTCTGTCCATTTAGGTATAAGCTTTCTTTGGTAAATCCAGTTTTCAAATTCTTCATTTTGAAACATAGAGTCTACTGTTGCAATATCTTTTTCCACATACCCTGCAGGATTTCCATAGTAGAAAATGCAATCATTTTTCAACTTAATACTGCTCATATTCCACCTCCAGTCTTTCTTTTTTGCCACTTTGTTACTTATAACTTTGCTCTCTGCTCATTTCCTTAATAGTTTTCTTTTGGTTCTTATCCCCCCTCTCATAATTCCTTTTTAAAAAATTATTTGTCCAAAGATTATTCATCTCCATAGACAATGTCATCCATCATCAATCTTTCTTCTAGCTCCCTAATACAGATTCCTGATATTTCAAAAATATCGATTACAAACTGCGGCACATCGGCTATATCATAGTCATAATCAGCCTGCATAACTATAACTTCACCACTGTCTTCTTCTGTATATGCACAAAGCTTTGCATCTATTGGGATTCCTGCTTCTTCTAAAAGATAATCAGGTACAATAATCTCATCATATTCTTCAAATCCTGCACAGTATGAGCAATCAAGGCATCTGCCACAAACACTTGCAAGATGTACTATTAGCTCTTCTGATAAGTTCTTAAGTCCTTCAGCTAGTTTAATTAGTTCCATTGCATTCATAGTTTCTTTCATCACTACAAATGCATTTTCCAGTGTTTTTAATTCAATATCTTTACTATTTAAAAGATTTGAGGCTTTTAATACCTCAATTGGTATAATAATATTACTATTAGAATTTTCCTTCATAATTTTCATATAGATTCCTCCTTGTTTTTAAAGTCCATTTTCTATTTCAAATAAGTTTATTTGTGAAGGATTATTTTCCTTCCTTTCCTGCATATCATAATTTGCTACAAGTATTTCTGGGAACTGAGCCCCGTTATCATATCGCTGTTTAATGTTGTTAATACGGGTAAAGCTTTCAATCTGAATATTAGGTGCATCGTATAATTCCCTTATAAAGTCACAATCATTGTAAGAGAGTAAGAACTTTCCCTCTATATTCATTAAAGTATCCCTAAGTCTTATATGATCCTTTTCTTGGAATCCACCTTCTCCTACATTTTTATAATATTTTTCGGTTTCATAATATGGCGGGTCTAAATAAAAAAAGCTGATAGGGCGATCATATTGCCTTATCAGCTTTTCAAAATCCTTATTTTCAATTACAACTTTGCTGAGTCTTCTATGTGCCTGTTCAATTAAAGGGAAGTTGCTCCACATATCATGGGGCTGGCTGCCGAAACTGGTAAGTCCTGATGCATAGCTATATCGAATAAGCTGATAAAAGTATGCTGCTTTTATTACTTCACTTTCTATACTTTCCCTTGAGAGTGCATCCTTTACTATGTCAAAATCCTCCCTAGAATTTAGTACAAAATGCAGTGCCTCAATTAACTCATTTGGTTTCTCTCTTACACATCGATAGAGATTGGTCAAGAGTCCGTTAAAATCGTTATAAACTTCAAAATCATTACCAGGTGGTTTATGAAATAGTACCCAGCCACCGCCTCCAAACACTTCTATATATCTTTCATAATAAAGAGGAAATACAGATACTATCAATTCTCTTAAAGCCTTTTTCCCTCCTATCCAACTCATAAAACTATTAATATTTCATCACCTCTTTTCTTCTTCATTATCAAGATCCAATCTCAGATGTCCGTTATCATCTGGAAAATGTTCCAATGCTTTGACAAGCCCTATTCTTGCTTTCGATATCTCTCTAATTCGACTTGAGATCTGTCTGATGCTTGCAATAAGTTCTTCTCTATCAGCTGCATAATAATACCCTTTGTCACCGCTGCATATAGGACTGCCATCATTTCTTAACTGATTTACCAGCATCCTTACAGTTCTTGAACTGATGCAAAATCTATTTTGAAGATATGCACTGGATACAGCCTTTTGTTTTCCTGTATGATACTCTTTTATATAGATTAAAAATTTATGTTCCACCTCCCTGCCTCCTTTTCCATCTACCATGTTTTTAGGCAAAAAAAGGCCGATTGCTATGCTGTAATTTACAGCTAACAATCGGCCTCTCTATTTTTGGGTATAAAAAAACACGGATATCTTCCGCGCTACTTTAGTACACCAAGTTCTCTTAACAGCTTAATGCCATCTTTTATTCCTTCTACATAAATGAACTTTTGCATCTCCCTTTCTACAAAGTCGGATATGTCTTTATAATCTTCAATCTGCCTCCTTACTTCTTTTGGAATATTGATATTTTCATGTAGCTTTATACTCAATTCCTTTACTGCTTCAACTCCTTGCTTTACTTCCTCATTTTCCTTAATCAATTCAAAATATGCTATTTCCAGTCTCTCAGTTACTGCATTTTCCAATATTTTAGCGATATCATCCATGATGCCACCTCCTTCAAGCACCACAATATATCACAAGTTACTTAATATATCTATTAAAAGATTTGCTATTCCATGGATATTTCTATACTGTCTGATTCTTTGCTGAATTCATAATAGAACTTCTCTTCATTTCTTTTAATAAACCCATATTTGCAAGGCTCCAGCTCTTCTTTTTCTATAGTTACCTTGGCATATTTTTCATAGTCAAAATTTTCTCCCAGTATTGAATCTGGTTTTACGATTCCACATTTCTCTGCCATAATCCTTCCATACTTTTCAAAATCAGCACCCTTTGGTATAAAGTCATAGCAATCCAAATTTTGAGAAATATCCAAGGCAAAGTCAAGTCTTGTACAGCCTTCAATTTCCATGGCTGATTCTAAATGCTCCATAAAAAAATCCTTCCCTTGATCTTGTTCATCACAAACATAGCCTAAATTATTGCCATTATCAATTAATTCTTCTATGGTGTCATACTGATCTTTCAATTCTGTAATATTTGGGAATATACACTTTGCATCTAATAAATAACCTTCATCCCACTTATCTATACCAAGTACATCTAATGCAATATCCAGCTCATCAGGTTCTAAACTAAAAGATCCGTAGTCAGGCAGGTTTATCCATAAGCCTTCTGGGTACTTTTTACTTCCAACTTTAATTTTTATAGTCCAATCATCTCCAGTCAGCTTATCTAAGTTTGAACCGTCATAAATTTGTTTGATAGTGTTTCTTTCAATAGTATATCCCTTGTCTGTAAATGCACCTTCAAAGTCTTCGTGGTATTCTGTGCCAAGCTTTTCTGTATTTATAAATGGAAGCACCTCATCAGAAGCATCTTCCTTATGTCTTGCTACATATTCTCCAAGGGATTTTTCGTCTGCGGCTCTATAATAAAAATCAAAACTGCTTAACTGCTCTGTAAGATTGATTAAATCTGATGCATCGTATATTCCAATTATTTGAATAGCGCCTTCTAAAACATATTGTTCTTTGACTGACATTTCATTAAGTCGTTTATCCAGATACGCTTTTTCTTCTTCTGTTCCTTCAAGCCTTTTCCACATATAGTTTAAATCTCTCATAAACTTATACCTCCCATACCTTGCGACTGTTCTTTGGAATGTTCCTCTGATTCTTTGATTTCTTCTTGCGGACGGGATAACACTTTAAAATTATCTTCTCCGGGAATAAGACCAAGGCCTCTTCCATTATCCCATTTCATGTGTACAGTTCCAATATCATCTACAGAAATTACTGTTCCTTTAGTGCCTTTCTCAACTCCCTGCTGATCATCCATGGTTGAAAGTAATTCTATTCTTGTTCCTGCAGGATACATCTTTTTAATTCTCTCCACTTGATTTCTGTTATTCAAATTTTATCCCTCCCATTATTTGGTTTTGATTTATTCCAATTTCTTCAGGAATCATTATACCGAGATTTTCAAATAATAAATTGGCAAGTTTTTGATTATATCCATGATAGATGATATATCCCTCATTTGAAAATGCTCCATCTTCCTGTGCCATTTTCTCTCTTCCGTATCTTTTAAAATCAATATATTCTTCAAGATTTGGATCATATTCAAAACGTCCTGACTCACAAATCATATATCTTCCATAGCTTTCAATATCTTTAATGCCATCAAAGAGTTCAAATTCATGCATCGAATCTGCAAGTGCAAGGACTTCATCAATGGTTCGAGGCTTAGCATAATCTATCAGCTTTTCAAACCACCATATATCATGATTCCCCATTTCCCTGTAGCACTTTGCTATATTATTTAATGAATCTACCTTAATTACTGGTATTGTATCAGCAAAAACAATATTTAGTATCCTATCATGAAAGCTATGGTTATCAATTGCGATTTCACAGTCATGTAAGTAAGGTGTTTCTAATCTCATTAGTGCCTTTTCAATTTCAATATCGGAACAAGGAAGATAGATGTATTCATTTTCTCCTTTTGAAGTCAGCTGTACTGTGGTTATTGTTTCTTTCCATTGATATGGGGGAAACTGCTTGCTATTATATACTTGCTCAGGTGCATTGCTGTTTTTATATAGGACTCCATAGGGTGTGATTATAGGACTAGAATTATCTTTTATTACATTCATAGCATAAGATTCACCGTCAAGTTCATCTAGTTCTCTTGATGCCACTGCCTGTTTTTCGCTCAGGTATAAATCTTTACCTACCCTATGCAAATCACTGAAGTCAGTGATTAAACTATAGCAGTGTATATTAAAACTTAAATTTATTAATTCTGCTATTGTCTCAGGGTTTTCTGTATGAGCAGCAGCATAGAACCTCTTTGTTTCATTTGCACTAAATCCATCCAATCTTTTCGCCAAATAATTTAGTTCATCTATATTGCAGTATTGATTATTAAATATCTTTTGAAAATTACTATCTATACTGTTTTCTATATAACAGTTGGCTTCCGTTGTCATCTCTATTCCAAGGTCATTGCACATTTCCTGTAAATGTTTTTCTTCCATAGGAAGCCATATATCCCTAATCTTTTTATTTGAATTATCTAATCCTCTGATTGTAATGTTCATTCTTTATCCCTCCAATCTATTTTGTAATTAAAAATATATCTGTACCATATCTTGTAATTAGTGATGTATTAATAATTGCTTTAAAAGCCTTGTCATCAATTAAATCCGCATCAGCTATTTCACTGATCTCAATACTTTCTTTTCCTGTCCATATGGTTTTTGCCATTTGATATATGGCATAGCCATCTGTACTAATCTGTTTAAGATGAGCCTTATTAAAATCAAATCCATCTGGTTTTACTGTATGTTCTGTGAGATTCCATAGTATTTCATCAGAAGTCAGGAGAAATATGACTGCAATGTATCTTGGAGATATATCATAGATGTCTAGGTCTTGTTCGTAAATCACACGATAGAATCTTTCTTTATGCTTAGGATTTAAAAATATCTCTCCTCTAAAGTTGCTTGTAAGAAGTCTCAACCTATCTTTGAATGAATGATTTTTAATTTTTCCAAAGCAGTATTTCACTAAATCTTTATATTCCATTTCATATATATTTAATTTTGGATCAAAAGAAATATCTCCACAAGTAGCACATCTCTTCCTAACATTAATCACATTGCAATTACAGTCTTTAACACCTCCTTCCCAATTAAAATAGTTGTTAATTACTATACCGCTTCTCCTTGGCTGAAAATTTGGCACCATAAGCATTAACTGTTCTATTCCCTCCAATGATGTACCTTGCATAAATAGCTTTGACATTGTTCTCAGTCCTTTCTTTTTATTTTAAAATAAAAAAGACGAAGCCTATCGATCATAAGTTGATCGTGACTTCGCCTCTTTGGGTTTCTATATTTAGTTTTAATTTATAAGTACTTTTATAAAATAAGATAAATTTAATTAGTATAAACTTTTATAAGCTGTAATTTTTTAATATCACACAGCCATTTTTATTACTGCTATTACTCATTATCAATAAATATATTTATTTCTTCTTCAATTCCTGGTGAATAATATAACTTCTTGAGTTTTATCTTAAATTTGTCATCAATGTTATTCCAATAATCAATACTAAATGCAATATTCTCACATCCCCCTAAAACTAACATTGATAAAAGAATTCTTTTATCTTCCTGATTGAGTTCAGAAAAGGTTTTTGAAATAAAACTAAAATTAATAGTATCTTCTTTAAACCAGCTAATAATTACATATGTTATATCTTCTTGAGGAAAAATTACTACACTTATCCCAGTATCTAATTTTTTTATTGGTTTTCCATAAAAATCACTATCTATATTTAAGTATTGACCTACACATATTGGATATGGCTTATCAAGTGTAAAAACAAAGTTTTCTATTTTATCAAAACTCCCACTACTTAATAAATTAGATAAATAATCAAATTTTTCTTTTAAAAGTACATATTGGTTTTTTAAGTTTTGAGGTGGATTCTTAAACATAGTTATATTTTTCCCATCAGTAAAATAATCTCTTTCTTCTATTGCCTTGAGTTTATTCATTTGTTTCACTAATTCACCAGCATAACTCCTGTAAAAATATAGAAATTGTTGCTCAGTATTTCCTATTTTATAATCTTCTCTGTCAATTTTCCTGAATAACGATTGATCATGTTCCTTACAAAAAGCTGGAAAAGTATATGTATAATTTATACTATGCTTTTCCTTACCTTTAAAAAGCCAATACACATGTCCATCCTTTGATATCTTTTTAAATATCTTTTTTGATATAATATGAGAGTTAATCGCTTTCTCATCACAGCCTAAAAATAAGCATTTAGAATTAGTTTTATCTTGTAGTATAAATCTATAATCATTATATAATTTATCAAAATAACTCATTATAAAATCACCCCTTTACGCTATATTAAAATATAGATCTTATCTCATCTACTTATTCGATTTAGAATAATTTATTGCAAAAATTCCATGATTATTATCAGGATCAGTCTATGTCATCTATATTTCACCCTATTTTTAAGGGTCAAAAAACGGTGTTTTTCCACCGGATTTCGACCCAAATTTCGCCCTCAAACCACTATATATTGTGGTTAGTTCCTATTATTTCTCCTTCGAACCACAATACGTCATCAGAATTATACTCTCAACGTGCGCCGTCTGCGGAAACATATCCACTGGCTGCACTTCTTCCACCTTATATCCATTCTCCACTAAATATTTCACATCTCTTGCCATAGTAGTAGAGTTGCAGGATACATATACTACTCTTTCTGGTGACATCTTTACTATTGCCTCTATTACCTCTTTTTCACAGCCCTTTCTTGGTGGGTCTAGTACAATTTTATTTCCTTTGATTCCTTTTTTCATTAATTTAGGGAATACTTCTTCTGCTTTGCCTGCTATAAATTCTGCATTTTTTATATTATTAAGTATTGCATTTTCTTTAGCATCTTCTATGGCTTCTTTTACTATTTCTATACCATATACTTTCTCAGCATTGGAGGCAATATATAGTGAAATAGTTCCTATTCCGCAGTATAAATCATAGATGATATCATTTTTATCTGGATTCAAATATTCAATTGCTTTATTATATAAAACTTCAGCTTGAGTTCTATTTACTTGAAAGAAGGAATTAGGGGATAGATAAAATTTATAATCTCCTATATAATCTAAAAGTCTATCTTCTCCATAAAGCTTCCTATACTCTTTTCCATATGTAATTGATGAGTTTAATTTATTGATATTTTGGTAAATGCTAATTACATCTTCTTCAATTAACATATCTACCAATTCCTTTTCTTTAGGTAAGCTATTACTTCCAGTAACTAATATTACCATGGCTTTGTTATCTCTATTAATTCTTATACCTATATGACGAAGTATTCCTTTTTTATTTCTTTTATTATAAGATTTAATATCGTATTTATTCATCCATGATCTAACTATTTTTACTATCCTATCTCCAATCTCAGGTTGTAGGATACTGCCTTCCATATCTACTATATCATTGCTATTTACTTCATAAAATCCTATTATAGTTTTTCCATTTTCCTCTCCCACTGGTATTTGTACATGGTTTCTATATCTAAAGGGGTAAGCCATACCAATAGTGTCTTTTACTTCAACATCGGTTAATCCTCCTATTTTTTCAAGGTCCATCTTCACCTTATTTTTCTTCCATTCTAACTGTTTAGAATATTTATATTCAACAAAGGGTATTCCTCCCCTTGCCTCTGTTATATTAAAATCTAATGCTATTCTATCTTTTGATGATTCAATGATATTGATTACTGATCCTATGGCAAAGTTCTTTTTAATTTTATCTATTCTTGCTGTTACTTCATCACCAATTACTCCCCCAGTAACAAAGACAGTAAAGTTATTAATCTTTAACACTCCATTACCTTCATGGGTAAAGTCAATTATTTTTCCTTTTACTACATCCCCTACATTAATTCCCATAACTTCCTCCATTCTCTATTTAATTATCAAAATTTAAGACATTATAAAAGAATAATACATCATTATTAATCTGTTTCATGTTTAGATAGTATATACCCCTATAAAATATAAATACCCTTTTAATAAAAGGGTATTTATAACTATTCTATAACTACTGCTGTACCTGTAGCAGTTACCATCAGCATATTTCCACCTTGACCTAATACTTCATAGTCAATATCTACTCCCACTACTGCATTTGCTCCCATTTCTCTTGCCCTAGATTCCATTTCTTTTATGGCCTCTTCACGAGCTTGTATAAGTTCTCCTTCATAGCTTCCAGACCTTCCACCGAAGAAATTAGTCAAACTTGCAGCAAAATCCTTGATGAAATCTACTCCAGCTATTACTTCTCCAAAAACTATACCCTTGTATCCCACTATCTTTTTTCCTTCAATAGTTGGTGTTGTAGTGGTTATCATATTTTTTATGCCTCCTAAATTTATTATTTCACCATTTCAGATAATTTTTCCTCTACATATTCCTTAAGTGGTTTTCCTGATATATTTACTTTAGTTTCATCCATAAAATCCACCATTAGTCTAAAGAAATTAATTACTAATTTATTATCATCTATATAATATTCTGCTTCATGACCTGGTATAAATATAACTTCCAAATCTTCATATTTTGTTTCTCCACTTAGTTTTCCTTTTACATCATCTAAATTTAAAGTTTTTACAGGTTTAACCATATTATTCATATTATCTAAGTCTTCTAACATCCACATATTATTGTTCCAAAACTTTCTTTCTTGTTTTGTTGAATCACTTAAAAGCTCTCTATTTGATATTGCTGATAATACTTTTCTTACGGATTCTTCGTTGAACTCTTCACCATATAAGTATTTCATCTCTTCTTTATTTGCCACTTCAATCATAAAGGACTCTGCTATTTTTTCTCTTTCTGCAACTGATTGCCAAATATAAAGCATCATTTCTACTGTTTCAAAATTAGTTTTTATTGATTTTATCATTTAAATCGTCTCCCATCCTTTTGTTAATCTAGTGTAATTCCATTATCTTTTATTGTAATAATTCCTTCCTTATATAATCTGCCTATTGCTCTTTTAAATCCTGATTTACTCATATTCAACTCTTTCTTTATAATCTCTGGAGAACTCTTATCGTTTAAAGGTAGAAATCCAGAGTTTTCCTTTAGTTTTGATACGATTGCATTTGCATCTTTATCCATTTGAACATAAGACCTATCTCTTAAACTTAAGTCTAGTTTTCCATCTTCCTTGACCTTAGATACTCTTGCTTCTATCATATCTCCCACTTCATAGGCTCCAAGTAATTCTCTCTTTGGAATTAATCCATCGTATTTATCATCCACTGCCACAAAGGCACCTATATCTCTATTTATGCTATAGATTGTTCCCTCTATCTTATCATTTTCCTTATAGGGTGAATCTGTTCTCAGCATATCTTTAATCTTCATAGTAGCACATATTCTATTAGATTTATCTATATATACGCTAACTAAATATTCCTTCCCCTTATCGATTGAACCAACGGTTTCACTGAAAGGCAAGAATAAATCTTTTTCTAATCCCCAATCTAAGAATGATCCTATCTTTGTTTGACTAACTACCATAAGATGTCCCATCTCTCCAACTTGCACCTTTGCGCTATTGGTTGTGGCTATCACTCTATCCTTTGAATCATTATATACCATTACCTCTATCTCATCGCCTACTTTTAAATCCTTTGGTATTTGAGATTTAGGAAGTAGTATATCCTCTTCTGCATCTTCACTTGTATTTAAATAAGCTCCAACAGAAGTAAATCTTTTAATTATTAGTTTTTGTACTTTACCAAGCTTAATCATAATTCACTTCCTTCGTAATTCATTCTACTTCTATTTTATCACAATAACAATATTTTATCTCAATAATTTCGGAAAATTTTAAAGGATGAACAAAGTTCATCCTTTTATATTAACTATTAACTTCTTTTTCTAGTTTTTCTAATAACTCCAACGATTCTTTAGGCAATTTATCTCTTCCGCCTTTAAATGTTTCCATATCTATTAAGAATTCTTTCCTGTATTTAATACTGTTAATCCACATTTTTTGATATTCAGCATCATTCATATCTGGTATAAAACCTTCTATTTCCATAAATTCAATATCTGAGAAATTACCTAGTTGTTTAAACTTAGCCTTTTTAGTTACTATATCTTCAAGAATTTTTAGAGTAATTTCCTTTGGTATCTTCCTATCTAAAAAATGTCCTGTATTGAATATATAACATCCTACATTTCTATTGGCGAATAATTCCTTAAACTTTTCATAATCATTTTCAAGTGGATAGGTCCTAAATGGATTTGCATATGGCTCTATAACCAAAGCATTCATATCTACACCCTTAGCCAGCCTTTCTGCTGTAGACCTTTTAGTTGCAAGTGTAGCACCCATAGTTGATGCAAGTACAGGATTATTTATTTTAATCACTGGGGGAATCGTAGCATCTTTCATCAGCCATGCAATTGCATCTACTGGCTCATCAATTTTATCTACTCTGTTTTCAGCCCATAATTTAGATTTTACAGCTCTGCCATTACCATTTCTTATATCCTCAGTTACTATTACTTTATTTCCTTCATCATCTAGAGTTACTCCACAGTTTTGTACTGTAAGTAAATATTTATTTGATGGATGGCTTGTTGGATAATCTTGAGTCTTATCAAAATATGAAGGTTCCAAAGCTACTGATGAACCATCTTCAGTAGATATTACATAGGCATCATCATGAAGAATTTTTATATCATATCTTCCATCATGTTTTTCATGAGTAATTGTAGATTTACCTGAACCTGACAAACCGAAAACACCTATTGTATACTTTTCATTATTTGGTAAATTATATCTTTTCATACCACCATGACATGATGCAAATCCATTTCTATTTGCTATACCCCAAGCTAAAGTCAATGTTCCTTTCTTATGTTCTCCAAAATATCTCATACCACATAATAAAGCACAATTATGATTAGGATCAAATAATGCTAATCCATTTGGATGAGTAGGAGGATAATATTCTGGAATAGATAATATATAGATATCCCCTTCTGGTAACTTAACAGAATTCTTGTACATCTTTATATACTCTTCTGTAATATATTGGAAATTTAACATCCAACTATACATTGTATTTTCATATCCTTCTGGAATTAGTAAATGGGCTTTTACCATAAAATCTTCATGAAGACCTATAAGTACCTGAGCATGATATAGTTTTTTATATCTTGTATGAAAAACTGCTTCCCTTGCAATACCTGAAAGTTGTCCTTCATCTACATTATGTTCTCCTATAATGACTCTTGCTCCTGCAAATCTTCCTGTTATCTCACCATCATTAAATAGAAGTATTTTAGAACCTTCATCTAATCCTAATTCCATTGGCCTAAATACAGGCATGTCCGTAACTATGGTACCTGATGAATCCCTCGCTAACTTATATGCTTCTGATAATGAAGAAACCTTAACCACATTATTTCCATAAAAAGTAGATTCAATTGTAGTACGTATAGGAGAAAAGATAGGATTATCCTTATTTATATCTTCTCTTCTATAGTTTGCTATTGTCGCCATTGTTGACCCCCTTATAATATTCAATAATACTCACTCATATTATAACAGATACATTAAATATTTGGAACAAGGTATGATATATTTTATCACTAAATATGTTATACTTTTTTCTTATATATAGGATTTGTACATTCTATATTAAAAAATTAAATAGTAAAAGCAATAGGGTACCTATAACGGTAACATATTGCTTACTTTCCCTCTAGAATATACGATCATCAAGATTAAAGAAATCTCCAGCCGCCCAATAAGTTTAACGTTTTTTCATCCTCTCGCTGAAAGCAGATACTAACAATTTGAATTATAAAATTCAATATAGTATTATGGCAAACAATTTATAAAGTAATATACATCTTGAGAAGCAGAGGTATTTCCATCATTGTAAGAAATAATATAATAAGAATTAATCTCATTATCGGAATTATTATGAATATCACTTTCATATATATCTGCCGATATATAAGGTATATTATCTGAATTACCTCTACTTATAGTAAACATATAGAAATCATCCTGACTGTAGAAATCTGCATGAGAAAAGGCTTTACTATGAGAAGTAAACTCAGTATTAAGTTTAAATAAATATTCTGAATATGAAAAGTTCTTCATTCCACTATGCTCATATTCATAAGGATAGTTTAAAAATAATATATCTGGTTTAATATTATCTTCCAGTTCCTTTTCATATAATTTATAGTTGTTATTAGATTTTGCTTTTTCAGGCTCTATATATAGGATCCCCTCAGTTACTTCTACACCAATTCCGTTGGCTTTCTTGATTATTTTAGCTGTTTCATCATTTCTTGCAGATATAGCTTTTTCAGGTTCATAAGTTAAAATACCTTCCTTAACTTCTACATCAATTCCTACTTCCTCTTTAATTGTTTTAGCTACCTCTTTGTTAGCTTTTTCAATTTTAATATTAGCTTGACTTTTTTCATCATCTGCATTTGCAATTAAAGAATTTCTTTCATCAAGGTTATAAAACTTAAATCCTAGAAAATTATAGCCTTTACTTTCAGCAAAAACATTTAATGATAGTAAAATAACTATAAGTAAAGCCAAATATAATGGAAAAAACTTTGCTGCAATTTTTTTCATACAAAACCTCCTTTCTATAAACTATAAGATAATTATAGTTCTATTTACATACATATCTTTTAATATACTCTAGCTGAAATCACCTCCACATTTTCTTATATTTATTTAAGGGCATCTGAAGATATCAATTTAAATTCATGTCAAAAATAAAGATTACCTTCTTAAGGCTCTATCTATCTCTTTAGCAGCTACAAAATCAGTAAAACATCAAATTTTATATCATATGTTTGCTCATCATTATTCACTCCTTTTAAAGAATGAAACTCAAGCTCTTATAAATGAATTATTTGAAAACATATTAGTTTCAGATGAAACTAATTCACTGTTAAAAGCGTTAGCATTAAGTACTATTAAAAAACACTTTGAAATTTTAGGAATATATTAGAATTTAGAAGACGGATCATCTATTCATATATATATCAATCGTCAATGTTTATATCATATCATTAATATTTATATTGATCAACATAGGAAGATATAATGGTTGCAAAAAAACAAGATAAATAATATACTATAAAATAGTAGATATAATAATTACATAATACTTTGAAAGGGTGCATTTAAATGATAGTTCAACAACTCACAATAAAAGAAATTGAAGTTATGGAAATACTATGGAAGGAACAACGAGCCTTAACAAGTTCTGAAATAGTTGAATTATCGCGAAATTCAACGTGGAAGAAAAGTTCGATTCATATACTATTAAATTCATTACTAAAGAAAGGTGCTATAGAAGTAGATGGATTTATTCGAAATAATAAGGCATATGCCAGAACTTTCAAACCAACAATTTCTTTTGAAGATTATACCGTAATACAAATTCAACAAAATAAATCATTTTCAAATAAATCTATACCCAAAATCGTAGCAGCATTAATAAAAAATCAAGTAAGTTTTGAGGAACAAAATGAATTAAAAAGAGAATTGCAGAAAATTATAGATGAAAAATCCAATGATAAGAAGAGAGAGTGATAGTTGTGAATTTTTCAATTTTTACTTTTATATCAACACAACTTATCATTAGTTTATTAATTATTTTAATATTCCTTTGTATGAGAAATAATTCATTTATATGTAGATATGGTATATATTTTATTTTAATGCCACTGTTAGCTTGCTTATTACGTGCTATATTTCCATTTGAAACATCTCATACTATAGTATTACCTTCCTTTAATATATTGACTAAAATTTATAATATATATAATAGTACATTTATGGGATATAAAGTATCATCATTTTTATATTTAACATCAATAATTGGTTCTGTGATATCTGCTGTACTACTTATAAAAGACTTTCATTCTATACATATACTAACTATCAGTGGAATAAATATTCATTCCTCAAAATCCATTATGAATATATTAAAAAAGATCCAAAAATCTCGTGGATATAATATTGACATAAAAATTATATTATGTGATAACATATCTACACCATTTATTTTTGGATACTTTAGTCCAACTATTTATCTTCCGAACATAAATTATAATGAAACGGAATTATATTACATATTAGATCATGAACTAATACATTGGGTTCATAAAGATTTGTGGCTAAAATTAATTATACAGATTATTTGCATTATATATTGGTGGAATCCTATTATTTATTTGTTAAGAGATATATTATCACATTCTTTAGAATTAAAGTGTGATTCGTATATTAGTAAAGATTTAAACACTAAAGAGAAGATAGCGTATTTAAACACTTTAATGCACACAGTTGAAGCTTCGTCTAACAATATCAATAAATTTTTAGTAACCTCAAGTTTTGGTAATCAAAATCAAATAAAGAATATAAAACAAAGATTTGAAATGGTATTTAATTATGATTTTGACTTAAATAAAAACAAAACTTTACCAATTGTTTTTGCTATGTTACTATTTATTATTACTTATTCCATAACTATACAGCCAGCATACATACCCTCTATTGATGACTATTTAGAAGATGATGGTAGTGGATTAGCAATTGATATAGACACAGCATATATTATCAATTTAAATGAATCATATTATTTATATTATGAGGAAGATGAATTCTATGAGCTAACACCAAGCCAACTTCACGAGTTGCTTAATGTTGGCATCAAAATAAAAAATAGCAAAGGAGCGTTAAAATGAAAAAAAGTTTTTTAGTTGTTTTAGCGTTTATAACTATCATTCATAGCAAAACGTATGTTTATGCTGGTGATATTTTAACAACTACGGAAAGTTCACAAGTTATTAGCCATTCTCAGATAATGCCACGTGCAGAAGTAAAAGAGTATAAATATCGAATTCATAATGGTAAATTACAGAGAAGATTATGGTCTGTTACCTATGGACATTGGATAGATGATCATTGGACTGATGTAGAGTAGAATAATTAAGCCTATGGTTCTTTCAATATTAGCAATTCATTTATAATTTTCGAGGGAGGGATAAATTATATATAAGAAACTAATATTTATTATGATAGTAATTGTTATTATATTTATAAGTTATAGTGTATATAACAATTATTATCGTATTGATATAACAAATTACAGATTTTCTTTTCTTGCTCATCTAATAAAATCTCCTGATGAAAACTACAGAATGGGCATAACTATTTATAAGGAAAATAAGGAGAGTGATACCGCATATATAATGGCTGATATCAATAAACTTCCAGATAATAAAAAAAACCTCGCAAAAACCATATTTTGGCAAGAAGTTAAAAGTGATACTTTAAAGCACATGGATAAAGATGGTACTATATATAGTTATTGGGTTGATAATTATTGGGTTGATTCCGAAACAGTTTCAATTAATGGAATTCAATTAAATGTCAATGAGGATAAATATGATTATCGTCGTAAATTATTTCAAAATAAATTCAACAATAAAAGCCATTAAAATATTCAAATTTTAATGGCTTTTATTGTTAAGAATAACAAAATAGAATAGAGATTTATAATATCCCCTAATATTTTTGTTTCGGTCCTTCTATTATCTAAATAATTATGTTATTATATCAAAATTTAAGTTTTGATAATGCATCTGCTAAATCAGTATTTATTGGCTCTGTTTTTGCCTTCTTTTGCTGTTTCATATAGTTAGTTACTTCTCGCTTAGATATATTGTTCTTTTCCTTTGCCTTTCTTTCGTTAAATGTAGATAGTTTTTCTCTATATCCACATGAGCAAGCAAATATTTGTCCTTCTCCCTCTCCTCTTAACTCTAACTTCTTCTTACAATTTGGACATCTTGCATTTGTTATCTTAGATATACTCTTCCTATATCCACATTCCCTATCTTGGCATACATACATTTTACCTTTTTTTCCTTTTACCTCTAGCATGAACTTTCCACATTCAGGACATTTATTTCTAGTCATATTATCATGTCTAAATGTTTCATCACTGTTTTTTATCTCTTTAACTACAATTTTAGAGTATTCCTTCATTTCCTTTATGAAACTATTTTTATTTAGCTTACCTTGAGAAATAAGTCCTAGTTTTTGCTCCCATTCTGCAGTTAATGCTGGGGATTTTAACTCTTCTGGTACTAAATCCAGTAATTGTTTTCCCTTTGATGTAATAAATATATCTTTACCATTTTTCTCAATTAAAAATGTATTAAATAATTTTTCAATTATATCTGCCCTAGTGGCTACTGTACCAATACCGCCTGTTTCTCCTATTATCTTTTTAAGTGTTTTACTTTCATCACTCATATATTTCACTGGATTTTCCATGGCTTGAAGTAATGTTCCTTCGTTAAATGGTGCTGGCGGTTTGGTTTTTCCTGTGCTTTGCCCTAGTGATGTTACCTTTAGAGTATCACCTTTATTAATTACTGGAAGGTTTTGATCTTCATTTTCTTCTTCATCTTCATCATAATAATTATTTGAATATACTTCCTTCCATCCTAATGATATGGTTCTCTTTCCTTTAGCTATGAAATTCTCATCACCAATTTTAGCTTTAATTACTGTTTGTTCATATTCAAAAGGTGCATAAAGTACTGACAAAAATCTTTTAACTACTAAATCATATATTTTTCTTTCATTATCATTTAACTCTGATAATAATACTCTTTGTTCTGTAGGAATAATAGCATGGTGGTCTGTTACCTTAGAATTATCTACAAAGGATTTATTCGCCTTTATAGGAGAATTAAGTATCTTAGATGCAATTTTTTGATATTGTCCTATACCGCAAGATTTTATTCTATCCTTTAATGTTCCTACAATATCATCAGATATATATCGTGAATCTGTCCTTGGATACGTTAATATCTTATGGTTTTCATATAGTCTTTGCATTATAGATAAAGTTTCCTTTGCAGAATAACCAAATATCCTATTTGCATCTCTTTGTAATTCAGTTAAATCATATAGTGCTGGTGAATATTTCTTTTTAAGAGATTTTTCCACTTCTACTACCTTAGCATCTTTGCTTTTGATTGATTCTAATATTTTATCGGATTTCCCCTTATCAAAGGTTTTTATATCCTTAGTATTATTATCTTGCCATGTTAATTTTAATTCCTTTGTATTAGCTGCAATTCCATAATAATCTTTTGGTACAAATCTTTTGATTTCTTCTTCTCTTTGTGCAATCATAGATAATGTAGGGGTCTGTACTCTACCACAGGATAATTGGGCATTATATTTTACTGTAAGTGCACGGGTTCCATTTATACCTACGATCCAGTCTGCTTCAGCTCTTGCAACTGCTGAACTATAAAGATTTTCATATAATCTGCCATCCTTTAGATTATTAAATCCATCTTTTATAGCTTTATCTGTAACTGACGAAATCCATAGTCTTTTAATTGGTTTCTTTATATTAGCTTTTTCTATAATCCATCTAGCTACAAGCTCTCCCTCTCTTCCAGCATCTGTAGCTATGATAATCTCTCCTACATCCTTCCTATTCATTTGCTCCCTAACAGAATAAAATTGTTTACTGCTTTGTCTTATTACTTCTAGTTTCATTCTATCTGGCAGCATTGGAAGGTCTTCCATATTCCAAGTTTTATATTTTTTATTATATTGCTCTGGATCAGCCAATGTAACTAAATGGCCCAATGCCCATGTTACAATATATTTATCTCCCTCTATGCATCCATTCCCCTTTTTTTTGCAATTTAACACTCTAGCTATATCCCTTCCTACAGAAGGTTTCTCCGCTAAAACTAATATCTTACTCATATAAACATCCTCTCGTTTAATTCTTTTTTTGTTCTTCTATCTTTTCTGCTAATTCATTAAGATAAAGCCATCTTTCCATTTTCTCTTCCAATGTCTTTTCTATTTTTTCCTTTTTAGTCATAAGCTCTTGAAGTTTAGAATAATCAGTAGAATACTCTTCTATTTTCATATCTATTTGAACAATATCATCCTCTAATTTAGCAATAATATCATCTATTTCATTCCATTCTCTTTGTTCATTATAAGAAAATTTAAGGGATTTATTATTTTCCTTTGGTTTTTCTTTTTCTTTCTTTTCTGTTTTATTCTCTATTTGATTATTTTCTTTTTCAGCTTTGTAAATCTCTTTGAAATATTCATAATTCCCAGTATATCCTACTATTTTTCCATTTCCTTCAAAAACAAATAATTTATCAACTACTTTATCTAACAAATACCTATCATGGGACACTATAATTACTGCTCCAGGGAATTCTTCTATATATTCTTCTAATACAGTCAATGTAGCTATATCTAAATCATTTGTAGGTTCATCTAGAAGAAGTACATTTGGTGCCTCAATCAGAACCCTAAGAAGATGAAGTCTTCTTTTCTCTCCTCCAGATAGTTTTCCTATAGGTGTCCATTGAAGCTCCTTAGGAAATAAAAATCTTTCCATCATCTGTGAAGCTGATATTTTTTCTCCATCAGATGTTTCAATATATTCTCCGCCTTCCTTTATAAATTCAATAGCCCTAAGATTATTATCCATATTTAAGTTTTCTTGAGAAAATGCTCCAATCTTTACTGTTTCCCCTATATCTACTGTTCCCTTATCAGGTTCAAGTTTACTTGAAATAATATTCATTAAGGTTGACTTTCCACTGCCATTTGGCCCAAGAATACCTACCCTATCGTCTCTTAAAACAACATAACTAAAGTCATCTATAACCTTTTTCCCATCAAAGGATTTTTCTATATTATTTATTTCAATTATTTTTCTGCCTAATCTTGTTCCTCCAACAGATATATCAAGTTTCTCATTAGATAGTTCTAATTCTCTATTATTTAAATCATTGAAACGCTCGATCCTAGCTTTTTGTTTTGTACTTCTAGCCCTTGCTCCTCTCATCATCCAAGCCAATTCTTTTCTAAGCAAAGATTGTCTTTTCCTTTCGCTGGCTACCTCTATTTCTTCTCTCTCTAATTTTTTCTCTAAAAAATAGTTATAATTACCGCTATATGAATAAATATTTCCCTTATCTAATTCAATTATTTGGTTGACTACCCTATCTAGGAAATATCTATCATGGGTAATCATAAGAAGTCCTCCCTTTCTCCTACTTAGGTACTCTTCAAGCCAGTCTATTGTAGTATTATCTAAATGGTTTGTAGGCTCATCTAATATAAGTAGTTCACAAGGGTTTATTAAGGCTGATGCTAAGGCTACTCTTTTCCTTTGACCACCAGATAAATTACCTATTTTTTCATTAAAGTTTGTAATTCCCAGTTGGGTCAATACTGCCTTTGCCTCAGATTCTAAATCCCATGCATTTGCTTCATCCATTTTTTCAGTTAATCTTAGAATTTCTTCGCTCTTTGTACTTGGATTCATTATGGCTTCTTCATATTTTCTTACTAATTGAATATTTTTAGAATTACCTTTAAAAACCTGTTCTACTACAGTTAATTCAAGATCAAAGTCTATATCTTGGGGTAAATATTCAATATTTACATCATTTCCTTTAATTACTCGTCCACAATCAGGTTCTTCTATACCTGCTATAATTTTTAGAAATGTAGTCTTACCAGTGCCATTTACACCTATAAGACCTATTTTGTCTCCATCATTTATTCCAAAATTTATATCCTTAAATAATTGTTTCTCACTATATGCCTTTGATAAATTTTCTATAGATATTAGATTCATAATATTACCCTTTCATTTGAGTTTTCTAACTCAATATTATAACATATATTGTATATACAAGACAAAAACGGAGAATTAAATCTCCGTTTTTTGTATTTTTTTATTTATTTAGTTGTTTTAAAATGACCTCATTCCAGCAATCTATTTTAGGAAAGATATAAACTTATCTAAATCTATATCTTGACTTATAATTATTCTAGGAATCTTAAATCTTCTAGTATATCTGCATACATACCCTCGTCTTACTGTAAATCCTAGTTTATATCCTGCTTTCTTAGCACATTTAATGGAATCCTTATTATATTCTCCAAAGGGATAAGCTATATAATTGGATTTTAATAATTCCATATTTTTAGTTAAATCCTCTACTATCCTTTCTTTGGGAAGAGATTTTAAAAATGGAATTCCATTTTCATCTTGATGATGCAAATCATATGTATGGGAAGCAAATAAAAATACATCTTTGTATTTTTCCATATCCTCTATAGAAATAAATTGTAATCCTTGAGGATCAAATTCCGTCTTTTCTCTAGTTGCCAATTCTCCTATTGAAAAAATAGTTCCTTTCATTCCATATTCTTTCATTATAGGATAAGCATATACTGCATTACTTAGATAGCCGTCATCAAAGGTTATAACTACAGTCTTTTTAGGAAGTTTTAATTTTCCATTCATAAACTCTTCAAGTTCATCTACGGTTATTGTATAGTAACCATTTTCATGTAGATGTTTCATTTGCTCATTAAACTTTTCAAGACTTAAAACACTATTATTATTTTCCCAGCCATAGTTTATAATATCCTCTTCAGGCAATATGTGATGATATAAAAGTACAGGAACTCTATCTAAACTAGCATAAAAAATCACAGCAATACAGGCAAGTAAAAAAACAACCTTAATCCATAGTTTTCGTATGTAATCATCTCCTTTCGTCATTGTTTATCCGATTTATTGTATCACTTTTAAATAAAGTCTTCAATATGAAAATTTATCCTAAATCAACTCTTAATTAGAAACGGTATCTGCTTTAAGTACAGTTTTTTGCCATCCATTTCTTCTATAAACTCCATAACCATATAGACAAACTATAAGATTACTAAAACTCATAGAGAACCAAATTCCAGTAGGACCCCAGTTTGTAAAGTTTTTAAATAATAATATCATTGGAAGTCTTACAAACCAAAGTCTTCCTATTTCCATTGCCATAGAATACTTAGTATTTCCAGACCCTTGGAATAGGCCCTGTAATACGCTAAATATACCCATCAATGGCATAGATAAAGACGTATAGAATAAATAAACTAAAGCTAAATCTATAACTGATAAATCATCCTTTGAACGCATAAAAAAATTAATAATAGGCTTATCGAAGGCTATTAGCAATATACACCCCATGATTCCTATGATTAATGTAAGCTTTAAAGCCTTGCGGAAGGATTCCTTTACCCTATCAATTTGATTTGCACCCATATTCTGCCCTACTATGGCAGTTAAAGCAGAACCTAACCCCATAGATGGCTGCATTATTAAGGATGTTATTCTATTAACCATGGCATAAGCTGCCATTGTAGCTGTTCCATAAGTAACTATAAACCCATTTAATACAATAAATCCCAATGAAGCTCCCGATTGACCTATTGCAGATGGTATTCCTATATTAACTATCTCCTTGATTATCTTTTTATTAAATTTAAATTCTTTAAAATCTGGTCTAATTTTATTTTTCTCACTAAATAACATCATAAATCCTACTACTGCTAAAAATACTCTAGATATTAATGTAGCCCAAGCCGCACCTGCAATACCCCAATCAAATTTAAATATAAATATAGGATCTAAAACTACATTTATAACTGCTGAAATCCCACTAAGTATAGTTGGTAATACAGTATCTCCCTGTGCATTCATAATAGAGTTAATATTAAAAAACAAAAACATAAATGGTAAATCTAAAAAAGTAATTCTTAAATAAGTATTACTCAAAGTAAATAAGTCCCCTGTAGCTCCCATTAATCTAATAATAATTGGACTGCTTATATAGCCTATAATCGTAAATGATATTGCACTTATTATGGTAATTGCTATTAATTGAGTAGAATATTCTTTAGTTTCATCAATTCTTCCTCCTCCAACTAATTGAGATAGAATTGAAGTTCCTGCTATAGATAAACCGATTCCCAAGGATATAAATAAAAAGTTCACAGGCCAAACAAAAGCCGTAGCTGCAAAATGAACTGAAGAAATCCAGCTTACAAATACTCCATCTGCTAAGTTATATAATGTTTGTATAAGACTATTAATCATAATTGGTATAGATAGTGTAATAAGAACTTTATAAATACTTCCTTTTAATATCATTTCTGTTTTATCTTGTTTATTCATATTCCACCACTTTCTATATATTTCGTGTCGCTAAATATATATTTATTATATCATCTTATCTTAAAAAAAGAAGTAGTAAAATAAAATAATATAAGTTAAATGATTTCATTTAACTTATATTATTTTATATCCTATTTATACGAAAATATTTATATTACCATATTCATCATAACTAAACTATCCTAACTTTTCTACTACATTTTTAAGCATCTTCCTTATTGGTAGATTGTATGGACATTTACTTTCACATAAACCACATTCTACACAATGTACTGCTCTTTTTTCCATGGCATCATATCTTGACTTTGCCCATTCTTTCAAATTGTATCTAGTATAATAACCTTCCATTAAAAATTGAGATGGTATATCTATACTTTGAGGACATGGCAGACAATATCCACATCTTCTGCAAAACTCAGAGCCTAAAGAATTTGCCTCTTTAAATAATTTCTTTTCTTCTTCCTCAGTCAATTTTCTTTTATTTATACCTACTGATGCATTGGAACTTACTTGTTCTAAAGTATCCATTCCAGGAATGACTACAGATATATTAGGATTATCCACTATAAACCTAAGGGATAGTTCTCCGTTAGTAATAGCACCACCTGCCAATGGTTTCATAACTATTACTCCAATATTCATTTCCTTAGCCTTTTTGAATACCTCTTCTGCCTGCTGTTCAACAGGATTATATGGACATTGTATAGTAGCAAATTCTCCTGTATCTATGGCTTTACTCAATATATCTGGATTGTGAGAAGTTATACCTATTTCCTTTACCATACCTTTTTCTTTAGCTTCCTTTAATGCCTTAAATGCTCCATCGTCACTTAAAATAAAATCCAATTCTTCAAAGCTTCTAATATTATGAAATTGAAATAAATCTATATAATCAGTTCTAAGATTTTTCAAACTAATTCCTAGTTCTTCGAGCATCCCATTATAATCTCTTTTCATAGACTTTGTAGCTAGTACAAACTTATCTCTGCCTATTTTTTCTAATGCCTGTCCTATTAAATCCTCAGATTCATTATATCCTCTAGCAGTATCTATGAAGTTTATGCCTTGATTATATGATTCTTGGATTAATTTAACTGCCATTTCACCGTCAACTCGTTGTATAGGAATTCCCCCAAAGCCAATTACAGATACTTCTAAATTAGTTTTCCCTAGTACTCTCTTCTCCAAGAACAATCCCCCCAATTATAGAACTCTTGCTTCTCCCTTATATACAAGACCTGTTGTGCCATCTACTGTAACTATTTCTCCGTCCTCTAATATATTTGTAGCATCTTCTGCACCTACTATAGTTGGTTTATTAAGGTTTAATCCTACAATAGCACCATGGGATGTAAGTCCCCCCTGTTCTGTAATAATAGCTGATGCTCTTTCTATAAATTTTACCATATCTCTATGGGTATCTTTACTTACTATAACATCGCCATCTTTAAATTTCTCCACCAATTCTTCTTCAGTATTTGCAATACAAACTCTTCCCAATGTAGAACCCTGTCCTATTCCCATTCCTTTTAATAAAGTCTTTCCTATGGTATGTACTTTTATTAAATTAGTAGAACCAGAAGTTCCCACAGGAATACCAGCTGTTATAACTACTAAATCCCCTTCATTTACATAATTATTATCTATTGCAGATTGAATAGATAATTCTATTACATCATCTGTAGAATTGCTATAAGGTGATAGTACTGGATAAACGCCCCATACTAAAGATAATCTCCTCATAACGGATTCTGTAGTTGTTGCTGCTATTATAGGAGACTTTGGTCTAAACTTAGATATAGCCTTTGATGTATATCCTGATGATGTAGCCGTAATTATTGCAGATGCTCCTAAATCCATAGCAGTAGTACAAGTAGCCTTTCCTATGGCATTAGTTGTAGATAATTCAGATATAGCAACTTTGGAGCTTAGTATCTCTCCATAATCCAAGGATTCTTCAGTTCTTGTTGCAATATTATACATTGTCTTTACTGATTCAATAGGATATTTTCCTGCTGCTGTTTCTCCAGATAACATAATAGCACTACTACCGTCAAGAATAGCATTTGCAACATCTGTTACTTCTGCCCTAGTAGGTCTTGGATTTCTCATCATAGAATCTAGCATTTGTGTAGCTGTAATAACAGGTTTCCCTATTAGATTTGATTTTCTAATTAACTCCTTTTGTACAAGTGGAATTTCTTCTGTTTGTATCTCTACGCCTAAGTCGCCTCTAGCTACCATTATTCCATCAGATGCAGCAAGTATTTCATCTATATTATCTACACCTTCTTGATTTTCTATCTTTGAAATTATCTCTATAAATCCTGCATCATTATCTTCTAAGATTTTTCTTATTTCTAAAACATCAGATGCCTTTCTAACGAAGGATGCCGCAATGAAATCAATACCATTTTCAATTCCAAATAAAATATCATCTATATCTTTTTTAGTAATTGCTGGTAGGTTTATTTTTACATTAGGAACATTTACACCTTTGTGATTTTTCAATGTCCCATTATTTAATGCTACACATTTTATATCTGTCTTGTCGATTATTTCTAATACTTTAAGTTCTACTAATCCATCATCTATTAGAATTCTGCTTCCTTCTTTTACATCATTAGGTAATCCATCATAGGAAATAGATACTATAGTTTTATCCCCTAATATATTCTTAGTAGTTAGAGTAAATATATCTCCATCTTCTATTTCTATAACTCCATCTTTGAAGTCTCCCAATCTTATTTCTGGTCCCTTTGTATCTAGCATAATACCTATTGGCATATTAAGGTCTTTTCTAACCTTCTTTATTGTATCTATTCTCTTTTTATGTTCCTCATGACTTCCATGGGAAAAATTAAGTCTACAGACATTTAAACCATTTAAAAATAATTCCTTTAACACATCTTCAGTTTCTGATGCTGGACCTATGGTACATACTATTTTTGTTTTCTTCATTGTTACTCCTCCTATATAGATAATATTCTTGCAGTATTATACATATCAATATCAAATTCTTTTTCCATTTCCAAAGCTTCCTTAATATCTATATCAATTATCTGATTGCATTTTATACCTAAAGCTCTATCACTTTTACCCTCTTTCAATAATTCAATAGCCTTGTTTCCCATTTTACTAGCTATGATTCTATCATAGGATGTAGGATTTCCTCCTCTTTGAATATATCCTAAGATTGTAACTCTAGTATCTATTCCTGTTTTTTCCTCAATTGATTTAGATACATCATAAGCATTGCCTACCCCCTCAGCTAAAACAATTATATGATGTAATTTACCTCTATTTTTACCTTGAATTGCCTTTTTACATACTTCATCTATATTAAAGTCCACTTCTGGTACTATTATACTTTCAGCTCCGCCTGCAAGACCTGCATATAAAGCAATATCTCCACAATGTCTCCCCATTACCTCAATAACATTAGCCCTTCCATGGGATGTAGAAGTATCCCTAATTTTAGATATAGCATCTACTACAGTTTCTACAGCTGTGAAAAATCCAATAGTAAAATCAGAAAAGCCACAATCATTATCAATTGTACAAGGTATACCTATAGTTGGGATTCCAGCCTTTGATAGTTCTCTAGCACCTTTTAATGTGCCATCTCCCCCTAATACGACTAATCCATCTATACCAAATATTCTCAATACATTTAACGCCTTTTCAAAGCCTTCCTTAGTCTTGAACTCATCGGAACGGGAAGATCTAAGCGTAGTTCCGCCTCTATGTATTATGTCTGCAACAGATGAAAGATTCATCTCTTCTATATCACCATTTATTAAGCCACTATAACCTTGTCTTATTCCCATCATCTTAAAATCATTAAATATACCTGTTCTAACTACAGCTCTAATGGCAGCATTCATACCTGGGGCATCTCCCCCACTGGTCAATACTCCTATAGTCTTCATAAAACTCCCCCCTTATTTGCAAACTAAATTATACCCAGTTCAATCATAGCATTTTGAATATCTTCTGCTTCAAATTCTGGAGCTAATATTTCATAAAGTTCCTCTTCTCCTTCTTGAGCAAAATATTTTATTTTTACAAGAAATCCTTCTGCTTTAAGTTTCTTTTCTACCTCATGTGCATTGTCCAATCCTGTAGCCATATAAACTGCTGTCCACATATTAAAGCACTCCTTTTATAATTGACAATTAAAATAGTTATTTAAGAAATCTTTACTGATTCTTCTCCAAGCAAGTCTTTTAACTCTATTATAACTTTTTGATCATTGATATCAATCCATAAAGATCTATCTGCTATGACAATTTTCTTTTCCTTCTCTAAGTATACATATACTGGGCTTTCTCCGCCATATTTTTTTAAAATATTTTTTATCCTGTCAAAAGTATCAGTAGGACTATTACGACCTATTTTTAAATATAGCTTTCCTTTTTTATACATATTTAACTCAGATATTTTTTCCACTATTATCTTTGGTTCCTCTACTTCAGAGGTACTAATTTTACCTTCTATGACAATTAATCCATCTTCTTTTAAAGATTTATTATATCTTTCAAAAGTAGTTGGAAATACTATACATTCAACAGTACCATATAAGTCTTCCAATGTAATAAATGCCATCATATTATTATTCTTAGTTATCATATTTTTCTTTTCAACAATTATACCACCTATAACTACTCTTTCTCCATCTTTTGGTCCTGTTAGATCCCCACTGATTTCTTCATCATTATTTATTAGATCAAAAGTCGTAGTTGTTGAAATTCTCTCAATTTCAGATTTATAAGGTTCTAATGGATGTCCGGATATATATATACCTACCATGTCTTTTTCCATTGTAAGTAGTACATTTTGCGGAAATTCTTTTAAATCTGGTAAATGGTCTTTAGATATATTCTCATCTATTGTGTCAAATATTGAGAATTGCCCTTCTATATTTCTCTTTCTGTCGGCATGAATTCCATCTATGGTTTTTTCAAATATTGATAATAATTGGGCTCTATTTCCTCCTAAACTATCCATCGCTCCACATTTAATTAAAGATTCCACTGCCCTTTTATTCATTACAGATGAGTCTACTTTTTCTATTCTTTCAATAAAGTCAGTAAATCCTTTAAACTTCCCAATCTCTCTAGCTTTAACTACTGTCTTTATAAAGTTTTCACCAACATTTTTAACAGCTGAAAGTCCAAATCTAATTCTGCCTTCTGAAACAGTAAACTTACTATATGATTCATTTACATCAGGAGATAATATTTCTATTCCTAGTCTTTTACATTCTTGTATATAAAGAGATACTTGGTTGGTATTCCCCATAACTGAAGATATAAGTGCTGCCATAAATTCTACAGGATAATAATATTTAAGCCAAGCAGTTCTATAGGCTACTACTGCATATGCAGCTGAATGGCTTTTGTTAAAGGCATAGTTAGCAAAATCTATCATTAAATCATAAATTTTAGACGCAGTTTTTTCATCTACTCCATTTCTTATGGCTCCAGATAATACAACTTCTCCATTTTCATCAGTCTGACCATAGATAAAGTTTCTTCTTTCTTCCTCCATGATTTCCATTTTCTTTTTTCCCATGGCACGTCTTACTAAATCCGCCCTGCCCATGGAGTATCCGCCAATATCCCTAACTATTTGCATTACCTGTTCTTGATAGACTATACATCCATAAGTAACATTTAAAATATGCTCTAATTTTGGATGAAGATATTTTATCTTTGATGAATCATGTTTACATTGAACAAAAGTAGGTATCTGGTTCATAGGTCCAGGTCTAAAAAGAGAATTTGCAGCTATAAGGTTCTCAAATACATTTGGCTCTAATTCCTTTAAAAAGGCTCTCATGCCTGGAGACTCAAACTGAAATATACCTAATGTTTCAGCCTTTGCAAACATTTCAAGTACCAATGAGTCCTCATAATTTATATTATTAAAATCAATCTTGACTTTATGATTTTCTTCTATTAAATTTACTGCATCCCTTATTACAGTTAGAGTTCTAAGCCCTAAAAAATCCATCTTTAAAAGGCCTAACTCTTCTAGCTCTATCATATTAAACTGTGTAGCTATTGCATCTCCATTTCTTACTAAGGGTACATAATTTGTCACAGGCTCTTTTGATATAACTACACCTGCTGCATGTGTTGAAGTATGCCTAGGCAATCCTTCTACAGCCTTTGCTAAATCTATAAGATTTTTTACTTCTTCGTCTTCATTATAACTATCTCTTAAAGCCTTATTTACATCTAGAGCTTTAGATATAGTCATTCCTAATTCCATAGGAATTTGTTTTGCTATAAAATCCACCTGTCCGTAAGGCATATTTAAGGCTCTACCTACATCTCTTATGGAACCACGTGCTGCCATAGTACCAAAGGTAACTATTTGTGCAACACGGTCTATACCATATTTTTCAACTACATATTGAATAACTTCTTCACGTCTTTCATAACAGAAATCTATATCTATATCTGGCATAGATATTCTTTCAGGATTTAAAAACCTTTCAAATATTAATCCATATTCCAAAGGGTCTATATCTATAATACCTAAGGCATAAGACACTATACTTCCAGCAGCAGAACCCCTTCCAGGACCTACCATTATTCCATTGTCCTTAGCAAACCTTATAAAATCCCATACTATAAGGAAATAGTCAACATACCCCATTTGAATAATAGTATTAAATTCATAATTAAATCTATTTTTTATTTCCTCGGTAATATCCTTATATCTTTCCTCTAATCCTTTGACAACAAGATGTCTTAAGTATTCTTCATTGGTAAATCCTTCTGGTACTGCGTATTCTGGTAAATGTAAGGTGCCAAAATCTAATTCTACATTACACCTATCGGCAATCCATGCAGTATTTTCTAATGCTTTTAGATTGTTACTAAATATATTCTGCATTTCTTCTGGTGATTTAAGATAAAACTCATTTGTAGGGAATTTCATCCTGTTTTCTTCATCTACTGTTTTAGCCGTTTGAATACACAATAGTACATCATGAACTACTGCATCTTCCTTCTTTAAATAATGAACATCATTAGTAGCTACTAATGGTATATTAGTTTCTTGAGATATTTTTATTAGCTCTCTATTGACCATTCTTTGTTCTTCGAGTCCATAATCCTGAAGTTCAAGAAAAAAGTTGTTTTCTCCAAATATATCCTTATATATTAAAGCAATTTCCTTTGCTCTATCTACATTATTATTTAATATATGCTGCGGTATTTCTCCCCCTAAGCATGCTGATAGTGCTATAATCCCTTTACTATACTTTCTAAGTATGTCATGATCTATCCTTGGTTTATAGTAAAATCCATTTACATATCCTTCCGAAACCATTTTCATCAAATTTTGATATCCTTCATTGGTCTCCGCAAGAAGCACTAAATGATACTGATTTTTATCCTTTGGTTCTTTATCAGTATGTTTATTCATTGCGACATAGACTTCAGAGCCTAAAATTGGTTTTATACCTTGTTTTTTAGCCTCTTTATAAAACTGAATAACACCAAACATAGATCCATGATCAGTTATAGCAACTGAATCCATACCTAGCTCCCTAGTTCTAGAAACTAAATCCTTTATTCTAATGGACCCATCTAACAAACTATACTCCGTATGCACATGTAAATGATTAAACTTATCTTTATAAATCATAAAAAATCCCTTTCCTTTGTTTCTCTCATAAATATATTCTATCACAAAATAAAAAATTTCCCATATATAAGGAAATCTTTTTATGACCTAACACAATGAACGATAGTGAGTTGATGTAGGTCAAACGCAGCGAGCACCAACCTTAATGTAGAATTCCTCATTAGGAGTGTCCCTTAGGATCAAATCTATACAACCTGTTAAGTAAATAGATTTGAATTCTGAAACTACATAAAATAGCCTATGAATTATCTATGTCCTAATTTATCAATTACATTTTCCATTAGGGATAAATCTATTACTCTAAAATCATCTAATACCCTTTCAGTCCAATCTGGAGTAGGCTTATTTGATTGAAATTTCTTTGCTGTAGCTATGCTTTCTTCAACTATTAGAACACCTTGTTGGTCCAAGTCTCCTTTTTCTCTAGAGATCATAATGGTTTTATAAGGAGTTTCATTTGGTTTTATACTTCCTGACAATGGGTGAGTAAGTAATTTATGTCCCTCATGGATTTTATCCCTTAAAAATTCTAAAATTTGTATATAGTTTAAATCACCTTTATAAATTATTTCCATACTATCTTTATATTTCTCATATACATATGAATTATTTGTAATTATTATGCTAGACATTTCCTCTATCTCCTCTCAATTTATCTGCTAGTTCTTCTATTTTTCTAAATCTATGATTTACTCCTGATTTTCCTACTGGTGGATTGAGCATCATACCTAGTTCTTTTAAACTTGCTTCACTATATTCTAATCTAAGTTTAGCAATTTCTTTTAAATTATTGGGTAGTTTTTCTAAACCAATTGTATCTTCAATATATTTAATACTTTCCACCTGTCTCATTGAAGCATCTATGGTTTTACTTAAATTTGCGGTTTCACAATTTACTATTCTATTTATATTATTTCTTACATTTTTCAAGACACGAATGTCTTCAAGTTTTAAAAGTGCTTGATGAGCTCCAATAATATTTAATAAATCTACTATCTGCTCACCCTCCTTAAGATATACTACATAATTATCCTTCCTAGTAACTATCTTTGAATTTAATCCGAAAGTATTGATTACATTAGATAAATCTTCCGCATGTTCTTCATTACTAGTCACAAATTCTAAATGATAGGTTTTTTCTGGATTGCTAGTAGAGCCACCTCCTAGAAATGCACCTCTAATATAAGCACGTTTACAACATCTATTTTTTATTATTTCTTTTGGAATCGTAAAATTAGGATTAAAAAAACTAGCTTCTCCCTTAATAAATCCCACATCTTCCAATATTTTTTTAGATATCTCTTTATTATTTATCACTATTAAATAGTTATTATTTTTTTTCAGCTGTTTATTTCTCCTTACCATAACTTCTACATCTGTATCATAAATAATTTTTAATAGCGAAAATATTCTTCTGGCAATAGCTGCATTTTCAGTAGTAAACTTTAAGTTTATCTTCTTCATTCCAGATATTTGTATAGTGCCATTCATTCTGACAAGAGCTGCAAGTTCTGCTATAGCACAACAATTATCAGCTAAAAGTATCCTTGACAGTTCATTTTTAGTTGTTGCTGAAAATGACATGAAATCACCCCATTGTTTAAGATTGTAACATATTTAATCCTTTAATAATTATATTTCTCTCATCCTGGTATCTTACTAAATCCTTAACCTTATCTATGTGAACAAATAAGGCATCAACAAATCCTTCCTTTTTCTGAGGAGTGCAATCCATGCTATTTGTCTTCATTAGATACCAATGAACGGTTTTATAAACCATTTCATCTTCTTTTAAGTTTTTATATTTGTAATGAACTAAACCTATATACTTAATTATTTCACCCTTTACACCAGATTCCTCCAATACTTCCCTTAGTGCAGCTTCTTGTACACTTTCATCTTTCTCTACTCTGCCCTTAGGTAATACCCAATCACCATTAAATTTTTTTAAAAGTAATATTGTATTGCCAAATACTACAACACCTCCAGAACTTACTTCTTCTATCATTGAAACCAACTCCCAATATATTAATAAATTATTTTCAAAAATCATATTGACTTAATTATACTATATTATGCACAGATTTGCTAAATGATTTTGACTTATAATTATAATGCAATATAATATATACATAGATAACCTAAAGGGAGGTATTATATATGAATTACATCGTTGAAAATTTAGAAAAATTATTAAAAACACCCAGTCCTACTGGTAACACAGAAAAGGCTATATTATTTGTAGAAGAAAAATTTAAAGAACTAGGTATATCAACAAGACGAACCATAAAAGGTGCCTTAATAGCTACAATAGAAGGTAAAAATAAAGATAAAGAAGTAACATTATCTGGTCATGTAGATACTTTAGGTGGTATGGTAAAGGAAATAAAAGGAAATGGAAGACTTAAGATTACCCAATTAGGTGGATATGTATGGAATACCATAGAAGGAGAACATGCAACCATTGAAACCTTAGAAGGTAAAAAATATACTGGTACTATAATGACTACAAAAGCTTCATCTCATGTTCATGGTGAAGGAACTAAGACAATAGAAAGAAATGCTAACAATATGGAAATAAGAATAGATGAAAAAGTTTCATCAAAGGAAGATACTATAAAACTTGGAATAAACGTAGGGGATTTCGTACATTTTGACCCAAGAGTAGTTGTTACTGAATCAGGATTTATTAAATCAAGACATTTAGATGATAAGGCTGGTGTCATATCCATACTTGGTATAGCTAAATATTTAGTAGATAATAATATAAAACCTAATTATACAACTAATTTCTTTATATCTACATATGAAGAAGTTGGACATGGTGCATCTGCCTCTATACCAGAAAATACTTTTGAATTTATAGCAATAGATATGGCAGCTCCTGGAGAAGGTCAAACATCTGATGAATTCTCAGTTACAATCTGTGCTAAGGATAGCTCTGGTCCATATGATTATGATTTAAGAAAGAGACTTATTAATTTAGCTAAGGAAGAAAACTTGAATTATAAAATAGATATTTATCCATATTATGGATCCGACGGTTCAGCAGCTCTTAGAGCAGGATATGATTTTAAAGTTGGCTTAATTGGACCTGGAGTTGATTCTTCCCATAGTTTTGAAAGAACTCATATTGAAGCAATAGACAATACAATAAAGCTTGGAATAGCTTATTTAACTAAGTAATGATAAAGCCCAGATTAGCTCTGGGTTTTTTATTTTTAAGACCATTGTTAAATTTAAAAATATTCATATTTCATAATATAGACTATTTTCCATCTTCAAATTTATTATAACTAGAATATCTTTTCTGATTCACAGACCAATTTGTCAAACATATTAATATATTAACAAAAAACCATTGTAAAAACTCTTTGAGTAAATTGATTTCTTTAAATAAAATAAAAAATATAATTATATATACTATTGTAAAAATAATAGCTCTATATACTACATATCTAAGAATACCTTTACTACTAATTTCTTTCCATCTTTGATATTCACGCTCATTCATATTTGATTTCCTCCTTAATGTTTATAGACTTAATTTATTGCCCTAATATAATTACTCAATTACATCCTCATATTTCCTCCCTTCATATACTAATGGCTTTGCTTTACAAATCTCAACCTTTTATATATTAAATTACTTGATTCTACTTTTAGTAATTTGTTTAGTTGTTTTTCTAATTTTAATCTTTAATTTATATATTTTAGTATAAACAACCAGAACTGTATGTTATATTTTTATGCTATTTATATAATAAGTGTTTTAAAATTTAGAATATGATCCTTTTTGTTTTTTAAGATCAACTAGCATCATTTCCTTAATCAAATCTAAGACGATACATTATATATAAGATTACTGCTGCAGCAATAAAATTGCCAACAATCCTAATACAATTTACTATTGATATAAGATAGTCAATTTTTGTAAAATTAGTTTCATTTTCAATATATCTCTTGTATTTGTATTCTTTCCATAGCCAAGCTAAACTTCTAAATAAAAATACAGATCCGCTATTTAATAGAATAAAACCTCTTATTATATGCTTATAATACTGTGTTGTGTCTTTTAAAAATATAAAAGAATACCATAATGAACATAAAAAAACAACTATTACAGGAAAAATAGTAAATTTAAGGTACCCTTTTTCTCTAGTTTCACTCCATTTTGATGCATTAAAAATAAAATGATAGTCTCTTTTAAAAAAATCCATTTAATTCCCCCTTATACTCTTTTACTAATTACAATATATAATAAAATTATCTATATGATATAATATTACCATAATTCCCCAGTGTTATCTAAGGCTAATAAACGACTATTTTATTATTATAAGGGAAATATATATTTAGAGGTGATTTTATGACAGTAAATGAAAATTTTATTATAAATTTGCAGGGAAAGTCTTTTGTTACTTATGAAGGACTTCTTGATTTAGCTCATCAAAGAAATCTTTTATCTATAGAGGTTGAAATAATCCAAATACCTACTAAGGAAAACAATATGACTGCCATCTGTAAGGCTATAGCTACTACAGATAAGGAAAAATTTCAAGATATAGGAGATGCTTCTCCTCAATCTGTTAATTCTGCCTTAGTTCCCCATCTAATTAGAATGGCATCAACTCGTGCAAAAGCTCGTGTTCTTAGGGACTTAACCAATGTTGGAATGACTGCTATAGAAGAATTATCCATTGAAGATTCTGTTGTAACTGATGGAGAAGAAAATTATACAACTTATCAAGAAGAACCTCCTACTCCTAGGCAAATGGAAACCATTAAAAAATTAGCTGGTGAATTAAATTATCAAGTAAACTATGATACTTTAACTAAAAGAACAGCTGGAAGTATAATATCAAGATTAATTGAAGAAAAGAAAAAATAAATGTATTTTTAATGTTAATCTAAAAAATTAAATATTAATACAGCAAAAAATCCCTTGACTATACGATTTATATCAAAGGGATTTTTTATTTAAAAAACAGTGCCATATTGTCCTTAATTAATTCTTATTAATCTAATATTGACCTAATAAACCTTGCCTTTTAGATAAATTAACACATTTATTAAACACTAATAAACCTATAGTAAAATACAAAATAGAATTTCCTATCATAATTCCATAATCATATATTGAAAAATCAATAAAAGAGTACCCCTTCATCATAGATAGCATGACTTTATCTGCCGCTGGTCTAAAAGGTATTAGATTGTATATAATAGAATTTTCAGGACTTACCATAACTAAAGCTATTAAAAAATACTGGACTATATTTAATAAAGATTGAACCTTTTTAAAAATAAGTGCTAAACCTCCAAAAATCAATCCTATACCTAATATACTAAATATCCCTATAAATATAGGCAATAAAATTGAAAATATCTTTATCTCAAGTTTATAATTAGTTGTTATCATAATAATAAATAGTAGTACAATGGAGATTATAAAATTTATTAATAAATCAGAAAGACTCCTTACAGTTACTATAGTGGAAAGTTTTATACCTGACATGTTTAATTGCTCCAATGTCCCCCTGTTGGCATCATGTATTATGCCATAAGCTGCACCTGTATAAGCCATAAGCATAATTGTCCACAGAAAATATCCTACTACAAATCCTTCTAAATTACTTCCCATATCCACAGGAGAAATTCCAAAGCTTATGCCAAAACTTTTAATTCCTAAGAACATTGCCATAAACAATACATAAAAGATTATAATGTCTGAAATTGTATTAAACTTATATCTGCTCAATTCCTTGAAGGTCTTTTCTATAGATACTTTAAATAGATAGAAATACTTAGTCAATTAATTCACCTTCCCATCTGTAAAGCTTAGATATACTCTCTCAAAATCAATATCCTTTTGCTTTATCTCTTTTACAAGAATATTTATACTTTTTAATTCTTCTATGATTTTATATATATCTTGAAGCTCCAATATATCTATTTCTATTTTGGATTCATTATTTGTAAAATAAAATTTATAGTCTAATTCCATTAAGAAATTTTTGTTTTCTTCTGAGATACTTTCAGAAAGTACAATTTCATACGTCATAGTTCTAAACATATTCAATAAATTTTCCATATTATCTTTTGCAACTATTTTTCCCTTATTCAAAATAACTATATCATTACAAATATCCTGAACTAAATTCATATCATGGGTACTAAGTAAAACAGTTTTGTTTAGATCAGAAGTTATATCCATTAAAATATTCTTAATATCCAAATGACTTTGGACATCTAACCCAAGAGTAGGTTCATCTAGTAAAATAACATCAGTATTGCAAATCAATGTCATGGCTATAGCAACTTTCTGCTGCATTCCCCTTGATAAATTGTTTACCATAATATCCTTTTTATCCTTCAGATTAAATCTATCTAATAGTATATCTATGTCTTTTTCTAGTTTCTTTCCTCCAAGGCCTCTTATGCCCGCAAAATAACGTAAATTCTCTCTTGGTGTTAGCCTCCAATAAAGATTTCTAGTGCCTTCAAATACAGCTGATACTCGGTTGGTAGATCTCTTGTTGTCTTTTCCATATATTTTAATACTACCCTTATCAGGAATTATTAAATTGCAAATACTTTTAATTGTTGTGGTTTTACCAGAACCATTTGGTCCAAGTATTCCGCAAATACTACCTTTTTCAACTCCAAAGGAAATATCATCTACTGCCTTGACCTTACCATAATGCTTTGTCAAATTAACAACTTCCACAGCCTCCATTCCATCATCTCCTCAATTGTACTTTTAACATTATCCACCATTAAACCTCTATATACCTATTTCTATATCTATCTATAGTATATATGAAAATTCTGGATATTTCTATAAACTAAATTCATATTTATACATGACTAAGGTCATATTGAAACTATATAATTCTAAAAATATGCTTTAAGATATCTCAATAAGCTAAAATCATTTAATTAGTTATAATTTATCTTTATAAAAGAAAAAATAAGCATCTCTGCTTATTTTTCTTTTTTAGCTATTTCAATTAATAATTTACTAAGTTTAATATTGTCATGCCTAATATAATCTTTTCTAATATTTATTAAATTTTCACCTATTAGTTTTATATTTTTGGATTTTAATATTTCTTCATCATTTAGTTCCATCAATACTGGTTTAGAACCATCCAGTATATATTTTTGAAGGGTGTCCATAGGAATTTCCTCTGTATTTGCTATTACATAATCTAAAAAATCTAAATTACTATGTTTAAGTATTGCCTCTACATGGTCTAATACATTATATTTATCAGTTTCTCCAGGCTGAGTCATTACATTTGCAATATATACCTTTGGTGCCTTTACTTTATATATAGTATCTACTATATTATTTACCAAGAGATTAGGTATAACACTAGTATATAAACTTCCAGGACCAAGGACTATTAAATCTGCCTCATTAATAGCCTCTACAGATTCTTCTAAAGGGTAAGATATTTTAGGTTCAGTATAAATATAATCTATTTTGCTTCCTGCTTTTATTGCATCAAGTGGTATATGTGATTCTCCCTTTAATATATCTCCATTTTCTAAAACAGCACAAAGCTTTACATCTTCCAAAGTCATAGGAAGTACCTTACCAGTTACAGCTAATACATTACTCGCTTCTTTTATTGCCTTCTCAAAACTGCCATATATCTCATTCATAGCTGCTATAAATAAATTGCCAAAATTTTGTCCCTTTAGTATTCCTTCTGTAAATCTATATTGTAAAAGTTTTTCCATAGTAGGCTCTGTATTGGCAAGAGCTAATAGACAAGAACGAATATCCCCTGGAGGAAGCATTCCAAGGTCCTCTCTAAGTTTTCCCGAGCCTCCGCCATCATCTGCTACAGTAACTATGGCTGTAATATTTGATGTAAACTTTTTAAGACCCCTAAGTAATATTGAGAGTCCTGTTCCTCCACCTATGACTACAAATTTAGGTGCTGTGGATAATTCTTTCTCTAATTTAAAATCTTTCATAAATATTCCCCTTTATTTTAATCTATAGTCCCTATGGTTTACTGCTACTCTATGACCATTGGTTTCTAATGTTTTAGCTATCTCATTAGCTATGGCTACAGACCTATGAACCCCTCCTGTACATCCTATTCCTACAATAAGTTGGGTTTTTCCTTCTTTTATATAATTGGGAATCAAAAACTCTAGCATATCTATAACCTTCGATATGAATATATTGGTTTCAGGCCATCTAAACACATAGTCCCTTACATTTTTATCTTCTCCTGTAAGTTCCTTTAATTCTGGGATATAAAAAGGATTTGGAATAAACCTTACATCAAATACTAAATCCCCATCTAACAAAGTACCATGCTTAAACCCAAAAGAAATAATTGATAAAGATATATTCCTAGACTTCTTTCCCTCTAAAAATATCTTTGACATCTCTTTTTTTAACATCCCTAAAGTCAGATTAGAAGTATCTATTATATAATCTGCTCTTTTCTTTACATCTTCTAGAAGTTCTCTTTCCTCTTTAATCCCTTCAATTATACTTCCCTCTGGATTTAGTGGATGAGGCCGTCTTAGTTCCTTATATCTTTTTATTAATACATTATTAGCTGCATCTAAGAATAATATTTTATATGTTATTCCACTATCACTTAGATCTTGTAATCCTTTAAATAAATGTTCAAAGAATTCACCAGAACGAATATCGACTACTACAGCCACTTTATCTATATCTCTCTTAGATTCATAACATAATTCTGCAAATTTTGCCAGAAGGGCAGGAGGTAAATTATCCATACAATAATAATCTATATCTTCCATTACCTTCATAGCTTGGGATTTACCAGCTCCCGACATACCAGTAATCAATAAAAATTCCATAAAAGCACCTCATTAGTTAATCTCAATATTTTTTATCCTATTAAGAGGCAACTTTGCCTCTATTGCCTTCTGTATTCCTTTTTCAACATTTCCAACATCCTCTGGTCTATGGGCATCACTATTTACCATATAAATAACGTCCATATCTAATAAAAGTTTGATACTTTCTACAGATAGCTGACTATGTTTTGCAGATATTTCAAGAGCAGTCTTATGTTTAATGGATTCCTTTGCTAATTCTACAATATCCACAGCTGCCTTAGACCCTGGATGAGAAATCATATTTATTGGATATTTACCTAAGGCTTTTATATATGCCTTGGTATTTAGCTCTTTGGCCTTTTCCTTACCTAAAGGAAGAATTTTAGATATAGGATTTAATACATATAATCCCATACCATCACTTAAAGTTCTTGGAGTAGCTCCATAGTGATATCCCATGATTAAGAAATCAATATATTTAAAAAACTTTTCATCTACATCAATCGTTCCATCTAATCCTATTAAATTAGACTCAACTCCAAGTAAAATCTTTAGTCCCCTAGGTATGAACTCTTCATTTAATCTATTTATTTCCTCCCTCATAAGAGGAATTCTTTTTTCTCTGACACCATATAGATAATGAGAAGGTCCGTGTTCCGTAATTGCAACTTCCTTAAGTCCCTTGGCTAAGGCAGCTTCTGCATTATCTCTAATAGTACCTATTGCATGTTTACCTTCTTTTCTAAAACCACTGCTATAAATAGTGTGGGTATGATAATCACCTATTAGCTTTATCATCTAATCCTCCCCTAATAGTTTTATCTCCGTTTCTAGTTCTACATTAAATTTATCCCTTACTACTTTTTGTACTACAGAAATCAAATGTAATACATCTTTACAAGTAGAATTATCAATATTAACTACAAATCCGCAATGTTTCTCTGAAACTTGAGCCCCTCCATGTCTTAACCCACGAAGTCCTGAATCCTCAATTAATTTTCCAGCAAAATATCCTTCTGGTCTTTTAAATGTACTGCCTCCGCTTGGCAGCTCAAGTGGTTGTTTTGATGTTCTTTTATATGTTAATTCCTTCATTAGTTCTTCAATGGAAGAGTGATCTCCTTCTTCTAAGTCCAATTCCACTCCAAGGACAATTAATCCTTCATCTCCTACTCTGCTATTTCTATATCTAAAATTCATTTCCTCATTTGTATATTCTATTATTTCATTATTCTTATTCAATACTCTAACTTTAGTCACTACATCCTTCATTTCTCCGCCATAGGCTCCTGCATTCATAGTAATAGCTCCTCCTATGGTTCCTGGTATACCAGATGCAAACTCAAAATTTTTTAAACTATTCTTTAAAGCCACTTTGCTAATAGTGGATAGTAAAGCTCCAGCTTGACAATAAATTTTATTGCCTTTTACTTCTATATTATTAAATCCTTCATTTATTTTAATTACAGCATCTCTTATACCACCATCTCTAACAAGTAAATTGCTGCCATTACCCATAATTAAAAAATCTATATTATTTTCTCTTGAGAATTTAATTGCTCCTATTAATTCTTCTTCATTAGATGGAATAATCATTATATCTACTGGTCCACCGATTTTAAATGTAGTATGATTTTTCATCAGTTCATCTAATAAAATTTTTCCAAAAGATTTATTTTCAAACAAATTTTTAATTTCTTCTTTTTTCAAATAAATCACTCCTAGTATAATAATGTCATAGTCAGTAATGACCATGCAGTTAAAACA
>NZ_JBEBOY010000013.1:0-78673 GCF_040396155.1 Tissierella praeacuta | reverse complement strand
TACATTCTATTAAATAATTTAAAATCTTTTATTGACAATTCTTAGCTGGACTTATTATTGCAATGGAAATTGTTCCATATTTTTTATATGTTAATCTATAACACTATAATCTTTTGCTATATTTATTATTTCATTATTCTTTATATATATTCTAGGTAATTCCTTAGTAAACATATATTGTACAACTGCTGAGATTTGACAAATTTTACTTGCTGCTGCCATCAGTTCTGTTTCTTCTTTTAATGTTTTTCTGATTTCCTTATAATTATGGACAAGATTATCTAAATCTATTTCTATCCATACTGGTCTTGTTAACTTTCCTAATAGATACACATCCATTATTTAAATGCTCAATATCTTGAATTATAATATATTCTATCAAAGATATGTAAATAAAGCTAAGCCTTTTCGGCTTAGCTTTATAATTCTACAAAATGTAGCTTTGTTTCTTCCATCAATTTTTCCATTAACTCTTTTACCGACACAATTTTATCTATTTTATATGCATTAGTACCTGCAAAAACAAATCCAGAATTAAGATTTCCCTTTTGTGCGTTGATTAAAGCATTTGCTATACAATATTGAACTTCTGTAGGTTTACATGGCTTTAAACAATTTGTAATACATTTTATTGGTTTTCTTAGTCCCATACGTGCATCTTCTATAAACTTATTATTTATAGCCCGACCAATTAGACCCACCGGACTATTAATTAGGACTATATCTTCTTCCTTTGCATTTATATAAGCTTCTTTAAAAGTCTCTGATGCATCACATTCATTAGTTGCTGCGAATCTACTTCCCATTTGAACTCCTGCTGCCCCTAGTTTTAGTAACCTAGCTATATCTTTCCCATCCATTATTCCTCCTGCAGCTATAATAGGAATTTCCTTTCCATATTTTTCTTCGTATGGTTTTATTGCCTCTAATACATCAACTAATAGATTCTCTAAATCCTTAGTAGAGTCTTCTAGTTCTTTCGTTGAAAATCCTAGATGTCCTCCTGCCTTTGGTCCCTCTAATACAATAGCATCTGGAATAATATCATATCGTTTGCTCCAAGTTTTGCATATAAGAGTAGCAGCCCTGTCAGATGAAACAATAGGTACAACCTTTGTATCAGTTCCTTTAGTGAAACTAGGCAGGTTCAAGGGAAGTCCTGCACCTGAAAAGATTATATCTATTTTTTCCCTGACTGCTTCCAAAACTATTTCTTCAAAATTATTTAGCACTGCCATTATATTGATACCAATAATACCACCCTTTGATATCTCTTTAGCCCTTTTAATATGATGCTTTAAAGCCCTTGAATTGGCTTCTTTCTTATTTCGGTAATAATCTGGATCATTGAATCCAATTTCTACACCAGATAATATACCTATTCCTCCATTCAAGGCCACATTACCTGCTAGATTTGACAAAGAAATACCAATCCCCATTCCACCTTGTACAATAGGTAGTTTAGCAGTTAGATTTCCTATTTTAAGTTTAGATAGTTCCATTTCTTCCTCCTTTAAAAAATATTAGGCTACATAATATAACCTAATATTAAGTATATATTTTTTTAAATAAAAAAGATAGTAGTTTCTTAATATCAAAATTACGATAATAACTGCACATTGGATGTCAGATGTAGCAACTGCAGTTACTCAGCAGAAAATCCTGAGCTTATATACAATTTTATGGTTTCCCAAATAAATTATAGGAAATGATTTGCTAAGAAAAGTTAAAATTATTATAAAAAGATAACATTAACTGTATTTATAAATAAAGATTTCCTATATATGAACAAAATTTATACATATTTTATTCATATATAGGAAGTTCAATTGGAAATACACTTAATATATATCCTATAATTCCAATTAAATATCTGCTTATACAGGTCTATATTTTATTCCCTTATATTTTCAAAATACCTTCTATTATGCTCTACAGCTAAGTCATTAGGTTTATATTCTGCTGCTTTATCATTATATTTTATAGCTTCTTCTATATTGCCAAGTTTATCATAACACACACATAGTTTCACACATGGAATATATCCCCAATAGTCATGTTGTACAAATCCCCATCCATCAGTTGGCTCCTCTAATTCTAGAGCTAATTTATACCAAAATGTTGCTCTCTTATAATCTCCATTACCAGAAAAATAATCTCCAATGTGACAACAGATTTCTGCCCTTGGAGTATCATATTCGAAACTCTTTAATAAAGATTCTAGCATATTTTTTCTATCATTTATATTATCGTAACAAATTGAAAGAATATGGCAAGCACTTATATTATCTTCTACCCACCCTTTTTCTGTATCTAAAAATTTATTAAAATATTTTATTGCATCATTATATCTTTCATTATAAAACAGCTCCCTAGCATAATAATAAAGACCTCTAGGTGTTAAATTGGTTCCAGACTTAATAGTCTTTTCATAAATAGCTAAATTTCTACCTGGAACATCTATCCGTTCCTTCTTATGAGTTATACAGATATCAGAGTTTATTATATTACCCCCTAATTCTAGATATTCATGAACAGGCTCATTCCATCGATAGTTATTTGTTCTCTTTACTAAACGTTCTCTAAAATATGAAAAGTTTACATTACCTTCTTCATCGAACCCTACATTATATTTCATCATCACTACATCAACCTTATGATCTAATTCTTTTTTAAATTGCTTAAATTTTTCCCTATCCTTTTCAAGAATAACGTCATCAGCATCTAGCCAAAGAATAAAATCTTTCGTAGCCTTAGAAAAAGAATAATTTCTTGCTGCTGAAAAATCATCTATCCACTTAAAATCAAATACCTTATCTGTATATCCTTTGACTATTTCTTTTGTATTATCATTGGACCCAGTATCTACTATTATTATTTCATCAATAATATCTTTTACAGAGTCTAAGCATCTAGCTATAACATCTTCTTCATTTTTAACAATCATACATAAGCTTATTGTTATCATCTAATCACCTCAAAGCAATTTTCCATTATATCCAATATATATTATGATAAGGAATTCAATTTTGTGATTTATGCTAAAATATACGAAACGCTAAGTAAAGTATACGATTTTATGCAGAACAAACCGCCGGCTAAGCCGGCGGTCATGATTTATAAAGGTCCTCTTACCAAACTTTTAACTAATTCCAATGCCACCACTTATCTGACCAGTTAGTACAGATGCTATATCAAGGCCTGCTGTAATTTCAGAAGAAAATACAAGCATCAAACGCATACCTGCTGTGACAGGGAATCCAATACCACTAATTGAGCCTGTGGCGATGTCTCCTACAGATATAAGACCACTAAAGTCAGGAGAAAGGTTAACTGTTGCACCTGGAACTGGTGTAAAAGAGTTACTTCCAGCTGGTGCAGAATATACTGTTGCAGAAACCGTAGCAGTAGATCCAATTAAACTCAAACCAAGTGTGACGTTAAAGGTAGCAGATAAGGAATCCAATGTTCCACTTCGAGGCACATTAAAGGCTAGATCACCTAATAGTGTAATATCGATTGCACCACCCAGACCGGTTATACCTGTTATATTCGAACCAAATCCCACGATACTACCTGTATTCAATAATCCACCTAATACAGTCGTCAACACCGCAGGTATTACACCAGAAGCGAATGGGATAATAGCCCCAGCTCCCGCTGCACCAGTTGCTCCTGTTGCTCCTGTTGGACCTGTTGGACCTGTTGGACCTGTCGCTCCTGTTGGACCTGTTGGACCTGTCGCTCCTGTTGGACCTGTTGGACCTGTCGCTCCTGTTGGACCTGTTATTCCTATTCCTGTTGCTCCTGTTGCTCCTGTTGAACCTGTTGGACCTGTTGGACCTGTTGGACCTGTTATTCCTATTCCTGTTGCTCCTGTTGAACCTGTTGCTCCTGTTGCTCCTGTTGAACCTGTTGGGCCTGTTGGACCTGTTGAGCCTGTTGCTCCTGTTGGGCCTGTTGCTCCTGTTGGACACTTTAGAACGCATTCACAGTCAAATTTACAGCAATCATGGTCCTTCCTACAAGGGTTACATCTTGATCCATACCAATTATTATACATATATGACATATTAAATCTCCTTTCTATGCTTACAACTGCATTGACTTTCTCCACACTTTAACATAAAATGCAAAATAAAGTGTGGACAATTTAGTAAAATAAAATTTATATTCAGTACTTTACTTTAATATCAGTTCATTAAATAATTTATCCATATAATATAATATGGAGAATAGTATAAAAGGTTTACAATTTTTATACAAGCATATGCTTATATGTAAAACTTAGAATCAAGAACTCATAATCAGAAATGAAATAAAAGAAACTAAGTCCTATTTATTACAGACTCAGTTTCTTTTATAGTATAGATATATATCGTTATTAAATCAGATATATACAAATTCTTATATCTAATTTATTAGTTATCTAGTATTTAAATAAAATCAATTATAAACTTAACTATATAACTTAAATAAAAAATCTTCCGACAAAATAAAAATACTTATTTAGTATTTTCCTTCACACCAAATACACCAGCTCCACTTCTTATAGGCTTTGTTGCTGTCTTATTTGTTGTATTGTCTATCTCCACTGAAGTATCATCAGCAGCATCAGTTGATGGCACTACTGAAACTCTTGAATTTGGTACTCCTGTTGTTGCTGTTGTACGTCTTTTACGATTGTCATTACTCTTATTATTATAATATATATTTGACATCTTAAATCCCCTTTCTCTATTCATAACTACAATGTTTTTTGTTCATACATTAATATAAAGTGTATAAATCTCTATAAAAAATATATCCAGCATTTTATTTCATAACAGTAAATTAGATAATTCATCACTATAATATCATATGAAAAGCAGCATAAAAGGTTTACAATTTTATACAAGCATAAAACATCCATTAAATTTTTCACTATGAAAAACTCCATACTAAGATAAAACTAAAAGTATTGAGTCCCGTATCAATATAGAACTCAACATCTTTTAATTACAATTTAGTACTATACATCCTGCCTTTTAACACGGATTAAGCTTATACTGCCTTTATATTAACTTCATTAAAATGATTCTACTATCTATGACTATTATCTTAGAGAATATCTCTACGAATTGCATCATAATTAAAAATGGTCCACTATGACGTTGTCGTTAATAATCCTATTCCATAAGGAGTATTTCCAACTGAAATAGTGGCAATAACAATATTCTCAGCACCATCTATAACTGAAATAGTTCTATCAATAGCATTAGTAACAAAAATTAGATTTTCACTTGAATCTACAACGGCGGAAACAGGATTATTACCAACAGGTATTGTTACTATTATCGTATTTATATCACAATTTATTACTGATACCGTATTGTGACTTGTATTCGAAACATATATTAAATTAGTATTTGGATTTACTCCTAATGTTTCTGGTCCTCCACCAACAGATATTGCATCAACTGCCATATTTGTTACTCCATCTATTACTGATACTGTATCTTCACCAAGATTAGCAACATATACCTATGACATATTAAATCTCCTTTCATTAAACAACTTGTCACTATAATATAATATGAAAAATAATATAAAAAGTTTATATTTTCTGTACAAGCATAGAAAATGAAAAAGAACCAATGCTAAAGTTAAATAAAACTCTCACATTGGTTCTTTAATTTACTAAAATTATATGAAATTAATTTCTTACAATATAATAATATGTCAACCATTGACCATAGACATTTGTTAATAATTCATATAAATATATTTAGATACTTTTTTGATATAGCGATTCATATATTGCTTTAGATTCACTTAATTTTGGCAATAAGGGTTTATATCGTTGTTCAGAATGAGCCAATAGGTCTGATCTTTGGAAATGGAAAAGATAGGATATAAGGTCTTCTCCTACCAAATCAATAGCCTCTTTCACTCCTTCTACTGTAGGTACAACATGATAATCATGATATCTAATAAGTTTACATACATTTTCTATAAAATCTTTATCATACCCAAGCCTTGTTAGAATTAAATTTGCAATTATTTCACTTGCTTCTTCATGCCCCTTAAAACTATCAATATTATTAATGGTAACCTTCTTATATGGTTTGCCTATATCATGTAAAAGTGCTGTCACTTTCAAAATTAAATCAAAATCTACTCCATTTACTGTTTCAAGTATGTGATCAAATACATTATAAATATGAGCAGGCATATTTTGTTCACAATCAACACAAATAATAAGTTCCGGAATGATTTTAAGAATCTCATCTTTATAGTCTTTTATATCTTTTCCTGAAATAAGTATATCATTTAATCTTTCTCTTTCTCTTGAATATACCATATCATCACTCCTTTTAATAAATATATTATATTTTAATATTTAATATAGAAACTTAATACATTAGATAAGTATTTCTGAATTCTACTACTTAAATCATAAGAACTTTCTAAAGTTATATTCAGATTTCAAATGCCTTATCTATATACCCTCAAACTAATATAAAGTAAATATAAAATAAAAATTATACTTTTACTTTATATTTATACACTACTACTTTATATAAAAGTTATTTTTCATAGTGAATCATTTGATCTATTTGTTTAAATCCCAGTCTTTCATAAATTCTACCTGCATCTAAATTATCATACTGAAGATAAATATCTTTGCCTTCCTCTAGTAGTTCCTGTATCAATACTTGTAGACAGATAGTACCTAAGCCTTTTTTCTGATATTCTGGTTCTGTTGCTACTCCTACGACTAATGCTGAATCTGCAGTCTCGAAATCAGTCTGTGCTACGGATACTACCTTACCTTTATCTTCAATACATATTCCGCGACCTCTATTGTTTTTTAATTTATCCTCCATCACCTCCCTTGAACTAAAACTAGAAAACACCTTACTATATAAATTAACTATTTCATCTAAATCCAATGTATTTATCTGTCTTATGTATAAAGAATTCAATTTAACTTCGACCTTAGTATTTCTGCTTAATTTAGATATATATGATCCATTTCTAAATGTTGAAAATATTTTCTTATCTAATAAACTCTGACAATAGGATTTTGGTCCAATCAAAACAGTATATTCTAAACTAGAAATTAATGCTTTAAAGGCATCAATATCTGCATTTCCATTACTAAAAAACTGTAGCGTACCAGTTTTTCGCCTAAATAAGACAGCCTTTAATACTTCACCTTCAAATTCTCCATAAACCTTATCATATACTTCTTTCTTACTTGTAAGTCCCAATAATATAAAATAATTTCTAGCTATATCATATTCAATAAAACTTTTAATTTTATCATATTCCTTTGCCATTATTTCTCTAATCATGTTTTCACCTCTGAAATATTTTAACATATTTTTTAAACTTTCCATAGATAATGGGTATAATAATATTAAGGGAGGCGGGATATGAAGAATCTTATATATTAGTCTAATATCAAAATAATTAAAAGGAGTGGGATTTATAAAAACTGATAATGAAGATTCAGACGAGGATTATGACCCTACTATTTATCTAAGGGAAAATTCCAAATTATCTCATGAGTCTAGCCCTTATTCTAAAGAAGTGTTTATAGATATCTGTGAGGAGATAAATGGTGAGGTAGTCACTATAGGTGAGTTAAAGGGCCACTTTTTCAATTTATCTAGGCTTTGCAATGATAAAAAATTAAAAAATATTATATCTTTAATTCATCAATATGATGAAGAAACTTTCGATATTTGTAATTGTTTAATTAAAGAAACGTCTTGTTTTAAAAATAGAGGAGAAAATATATATCATCTAGATCGATTTTTCATATATCCTCAATATAGAGGCAGCGGAGTAGGAAAACATGTATTAGAAGCATTTGAAAAAAATATTGATTTCTTTATGGAAAACAATGTTAGATATATAGGTCTCTTTCCTGATCCTATTACAGAGGACTTAGAATATGATTCTATGGAATCTATGAGTAAAGAGGAAAGAAATGAGACTGTAAGGCATTTAAAGAGTTTCTACTCATCCTTAGGATTTGCAGAAATGAAAACCAATCCAGATTATATGTATCTTGATTTAAATAACCTAAGTTTATATAAAAAACAATTATCCTATGATATTATCTATCAATAGAACCAGCTAAATAGCTGGTTTTATTTTATACAGATTTCTTTATTTTTTCTTTAATAACTTTGCTTTCTTTCTAAGATTCAATTGCTCTTTCTTAGCAGTAAATCTGGCTTCCTTTTGAAGCTTTATATAATTATTCCATCTATCATAGGAAAGTTCTCCACTTAGCAATACATTTTTAATAGCACAGCCCGGTTCCCTATTATGACTACAATCTTTAAATCTACATAATTTACTTATTTCTTCTATATCTGAAAATGTAGCATCTAATCCTTCATCAATATTCCAAAGTGCAAGTTCTCTCATACCAGGAGTATCTATTATCATAGTCCCATTACTTAACATAATCAATTGTCTATGAGTTGTAGTATGTCTTCCCTTGCTATCGTCTTCTCTAATATCATTAACCTTCATAATATTCTCCCCAGATAAGGCATTGACTAAAGAAGATTTACCTACTCCTGAAGAACCTAGAAACACTATAGTTTCCTTTGGATTAAGATATTTCTTTAATTCATCTATTCCTTCTCTTGTTACTGAACTGATATAGAAAACTGGTACTCCCATAGCTACATTTTCTACTTGTAAACTATATTCTTTAACATCATCAACTAAATCTGATTTAGTTAAAATAATTGCCGGATTTGCCTCACTTTCCCATGCAATTGAAAGATATCTCTCAATTCGTTTTATATTAAAGTCATGATTTAAAGATGAAATTATAAATACATGGTCAAAATTAGATGCTATCATCTGCTCCTTTTCATAATGGGAATCATATCTTGAGAACTTACTCTTCCTATCTAATACATAATAGATTATATCCTCCCCATAAGGATTCTGCTTAACTAAGACGAAATCTCCTACAGCAGGATATATTATACTATATTTATCATTGTAAAATACTGAACCTTTAAGCCTTGCTCTTTTCTCCATATTATCATAGATTATCGTATACATTTCCTTGTGAACCTCAGTTACTCTTGCTGGTACAAGGTCATCTTTATCTATATTAATTAATTTTATTTGATTCTTAAAGAAATCCGTAAAACCATAGTTTTCAATACAATTATTCATTTAATACCTCCAATTTAATCAACTTTCTATTATTTTCTATATTTATAAACTTATAACTTTTATTCCTTTTCATAAGACATCACTCCTTTTAATTTCTTAAAAATGAGCATAAAAATACCGTAGACAAAACCATCCATGGATATCTACGGTAATATTATTTAATTATTATTCGATTTAAGTAGATGTGAAAGGTTGATTCTACGGCACAAGGTCTATTGCATGACAAAAAAACATAAGATTTACTATTAATTCCTTGGCCCATATTTGATTTTATTGAGTAATCACCGTTATTATTGTTATCATCTTACATCAACTCCTTCACCAATATATCTTATATTATATATTTCCACCAATATTATTGTCAAGGAATATTCATTTTATTCTTAAGATTTTAGCATATTTATAACACTTAAAGACCAATTGACAAAAGAGTTTATATTAGATATTATTTTTGTATATATACCTAAATTAAAAGAGCTGATTTAACACAGAAATTCTTTTAATAATATATTTAGAAAGGGTAATTTAAATGAGAAAAATAATATTAAGTGCTGATAGTACCTGCGACTTAAATGATGAATTAATACAACGTTATGACATCAAGCATTATCCTTATACTATTCTTTTAGATAATAATACATATAAGGACAATATAGATATCACACCACCTGAAATTTTTGAAACATATTATAAAAAGAAGTTACTTCCTAAAACATCTGCTATAAATGTTGCAGAATATTATAATCATTTTAAACCTTTGATAGATGATGGATATGAAATAATACATATCACTCTTGGAAGTGCCCTTACAAGTAGTTACAATAATTGTTGCACAGTGGCAAAGGAATTAGGTGGTATATATCCAGTAGACTCACAAAACCTTTCTACTGGCTCCGGTCTTTTAGTGCTAAAAGCAGCTGAGATGCTAAATCAAGGATTTACAGCAATAGAAATTAGCAATATGTTAGATGAATATAAAGAAAAGATACATATGAGTTTTATTTTAGATACCCTGGACTTTTTATATGCTGGAGGACGTTGTTCTAAAATCTCATCTCTTGGTTCAAATTTATTGAAAATAAAGCCTGTTATTAATGTAAATAATAAATCAGGTGCAATGAGTCTAGGAAATAAATACAGAGGACAACTTGAAAAAGTTATAGTAAAATATATCAAGGATAAATTATCTAGCTATGATAATATCAATAACCAACGTATTTTCATTGTCCATTCTGGAATAGATGATAAATTCATTAATCTTGCTAAAGATACAATATTATCACATATGAACTTCAAGGAAATTCACGTAACAACTGCAAGTTGTACAATAACTTCCCATTGTGGTCCAAATACCTTGGGCATATCTTTTGAAACTGAATAGTAAAATAAACCACCTTCAAAAATTTTTCAGGTGGTTTGTTTTTATAGTCTTTACCATTTGTTATAATGGATTTTTTCCTCATTATATCTATCTATTGACTTCTTTTCTTCATCTTTTACACCTATTACCACCATGCCAATTGGAATAATATGGGCAGGCAATCCTAAAGTTTTAGACATATTATCAACTAAATCTTCTCTAGAGTAAAGTCCACACCATACTGCACCTAAACCAAGACCATGAGCTGCCAACAATATATTTTGAATTGATGCAGAACAGTCCTCTATTAAAAATCCCATTTCTTCTTGTCTTTCTGTATCTCCACAAACGATTATTCCACACCCCGCATTTGGTAACATCTTTGCATATTTATGAAATTCAGAAATTTTATTTAAAACCTCCCTATCCCTCACTACTATATAATCTCTTGGTTCCATATTATGTGCAGAAGGAGCTTGAAATCCTGCCTTAAGAATAAGTTTTAAATCCTCTTCTTTTATTTGTTCACCTGTAAACTTTCTAATACTTCTTCTAGTAAATATAGTATCTAATACATTCATCTAATCCACTCCTTAAAGATATTCATTATTGATTATACCATTAATCTTTATATTTATTACCCAATTCCCATAAATCTTATCTAAGTAAATCCTAAATGGAAAATAGGCTTTCTTACTAATCTAAAAAGAATAGTATGTATTTTATATTACAAAGATTTTATATTAAATTATCATGTTATTTTAAGTAAATTTCCCATTATCATAAATACCTAAATTACATTTAGATCATTAAAAGTATCCATAAAAAATGATTATCAAATTATAATTCCATAATTTATAAAACTATAATTTATAAGTTCATTCAATAAACCAATCTTTATAAAGTTAGTTTAGAAGTTAATTATTAAAATACTTGAATTAATTCTAATAATATATGTAATTTATAATTCTTTTATTATTTAAAATATTATCCTTGACTTTTCGTGACTACAACTGTAGACTGTAAATATAAACTACACCTGTAGTCATAACTTTATAGGAGGTGATAATATGGAAAAATCGATTAAAATATCAAACTCAGAATGGGACATCATGGAAATCCTTTGGGATAATAATCCTCTTAGCTCAAAGGAAATAATTGAAAAAATCGAGCAAAAGAGAGATTGGAAGCCAACTACAATTAAAACTCTTATATCAAGACTTGTAGACAAAAATGTAATAGACTATGAAAAAAGAGGAAAATCTTATTACTATTATCCTCTTATGAATAAAGAGGATTGCATCAATGCAAGAGCTAATAGATTTGTCAATAAATTTTATAAGGGCGAGTTAAAGGCTATGATTGCTAGTTTTATTGAAGAATATGAGTTCTCTAATGAGGAGATAAACGAATTAAAAGAAATCTTAGATAAAAAGAAGAATTAAGGAGAATCATTTATGATACTTACAAAGCTTTTTTATACAATTTTAGAGTCTTCAATCAAATCTAGTCTTTTAATTGGAATTATTTTATTAGTGAAAAAGATATTTAGAGAAAAAATTGGAGCTAAAGGTCAATGTTTACTTTGGTTTTTACTTATTATAAGGCTGACTTTATCTAATATGAATCTAAGATTATTTAATATATTTTCTAAAATCAATCCTTATAATGCTATATTAAAACCTGATTATACCATAACAAAATCAGAAATTATTAAATGGTTAAATAATGGTCTTAGTCAGCAAAGCCTACTTAGGATCTCCTCTAATTTCTCAATTAAGTATTTATTCCCAAGTATATGGATTTTAGGCATTTTAATATTGACACTAAATTTCATAGTATCCAATATAAAATATGGATATTTAATTAAACTTAGTCAAACATCTGTAGAAGAATATATTGAACAAATATTAATTGAAAGCCAAAGAAAACTTAATATAAGAATATCCTTAAAGGCTTATAAATCACCTTTTGTCTATTCACCTTGCTTATATGGTCTTTTTAATCCCTGTATATTATTACCTTATGATATAGAAAAAAAGATTGATATTGATAATTTAAGATACGTTATCTCACATGAATTGGCACATTATAAAAGAAAGGATATATTTCTTTATACCTTTATATATATTTTACAGATAGTTTATTGGTTTAATCCTATTATTTGGTATGGTCTTTACAGAATGAAAAATGACTGTGAAATTGCTTGCGATGCATTGGCTCTTTCATCTTTCAAAGAAGATGAAAAAGAGGACTATGGTCTATGTATAATCAATCTCTTGGAGAGAAGTAAAACAAAATCATATAAGATTGTTACTACAGAATTTATAAATAAGAAAAAGGATCTAAAAAGGAGGATTATAATGATAAAGAAATTTAAAGAAGGTTCATATAAATTATCTTTTGTTACTATTTTGGTGTTTATGTTAATGACTAGTATATTTTTAAGTAATGGAAATATTAAAGCAGTGGCTGATAATAGTTTAAATAATTCCATAGTAACAAATATGGAAGATATTCAGCTCCTAGAAATGATTTGGCCTGTACCTAATTACACAAAGATTTCTGCACCATTTGGTAAGAGAGTTCATCCTGTTACAAAAATGGAAAAGGTCCATACTGGTATTGACATTCCTGGAGAAGAAGGGGAAATTATTATAGCAGCAGCAGATGGTAAGGTAGTATTTTCACAATATGAAGGAGGATATGGTAAAACAATAATTATTGACCATGGTAACAATTTAGCCACAGTATATGCCCATTGTTCTGAACTTCTTGTTGAAGAAAATGATGAAATAACCTTTGGTACAGCTATTGCAAAAGTAGGTTCGACTGGAGCCAGCACTGGTCCTCACTTACATTTTGAAGTAAGAAAAGATGGTGAAGCCGTTGAACCATTAGACTATTTTAAAAACAACTAATGATATAGTAAGGGATACCTTAAAATTAAATCTTAAGGTATCCCTTTTCCATTTTTATTTTCAGAAAAAAATTTAAAAACTCTTTTCCCTAAAGGAAGAAAATCATCACTGTCCATTATTATAGGAATATCTTATATTATTTCTCTACTAAATGCTTCCAATATCTCATTGGCATATTTCTTTTTTGCAACTTAGGATTAACTCTATTTTGAATGGCTATGGATTTAAAATACACTTTCCAAAGCTCCTGATACTCCTCCTCTTCTTCTTTTATTATTAAAGAATCTGTAACTTCTATATCCTTAATAACCCACTCCTTTTTATTATAGAATACCCCTATTCCTCTCTTTATATCATGTATTACCCAGTTCTCATTCATCATTCTAGAAGCAAAATGTGGTGCAAGTAATCCTATGATATTGTAATCCGGTTCTATGGAAGAATATAGTATTCCGTTTTCAAGTTGTTTAAATCTAATAAGTCCCAGCATTCTATGTTTCTCCATAGCTACCTTGTAATTAATATTATCTATTTTTAATATAATATCATTTGATAAATTAGAGTTCACCTGTGCCCCAATTTTAAATCCTAATTGAAGATATTTAAGTATTGTTATTCCATGCTTTGGTAACTCAGATAAATATGAATAGAATACTCTCTTCAAAGCTTCCTTTGAAATCTTATTTTCTATGGATTCATATACCTTTCTAGCCTTTTCTCCGTCTGTTGAAATAAATACTTTTTGCATTAGGAAATTTTCTTCCATACTATCCTCTGGTATTATATCATCAATATTTTCTTTTCTATAATAAGCTTCATAAATTGAAGTCAAGAGTCCATCGAAACTACCATCATAAATATAATGTAACATTAGAGTTGTCCTCCTATTTGAATATACTTATCTTCAAGGGATACTTGGTCGAATAAAGATAGTTGTTGATAATTTTTTTCTCTTGGTGGACCCTCTACTAATTGATTGCGGATTATTTGACTATCCATAGATTTTAAACCGTAGTATTTTCCCTTACAAGTAATAAAATACTGGGCTCTTTTAAGTACAATTCCTAATTTCTTTAAATCATAAAAGTCTATAGCTGAAAATCTTCTGGCTTGAACTATTTTAATCGCAGATTTCACTCCAATGCCGGGAACCCGTAGCAACATAGTATAATCTGCCTTATTTATCTCCACTGGAAACAGATGAATATTGCGAAGCGCCCAATCACATTTAGGGTCTAATGCTAAATCAAAGTCTGGCTTATTTTCATCTAATAATTCCTTAGCTTCGAATCCATAAAATCTAAGAAGCCAATCTGCTTGGTAAAGCCTATTTTCTCTTAGAAGAGGCGGGGATTTAATAACTGGAAGCTTAGGATTATTTGATACAGGTATAAAAGCTGAATAATATACTCTTTTAAGACCATAGGAATTATATAATCCTTCAGACAATCTAAGGATTTTTAAATCATTATCCTTTGTTGCGCCTACTATTAATTGTGTAGTCTGACCTGCTGGAACAAATTTAGGACTAAATCTAAATTTCTTCTTTTCTTCTACAAATTGAGTAATTCCAGTTTTAATTAAGCCCATAGGTTTTAAAATATTTGTTTTATTCTTTTGGGGTGCTAAAAGTTTCAGTCCTTCCTCTGTGGGTAACTCTATGTTTACACTCATTCTATCCACATATCTGCCTATTTTATTAACAATATCCTCATCTGCTCTAGGTATTGCCTTTGTATGAATATATCCATTGAAATTTTCTTCTTCTCTAAGCTTCTTAACTACTTGAAGGAGCATTTCCATTGTATAGTTAGGAGATTTAAATACAGCAGAGCTTAAAAATAAACCTTCTATATAATTTCTTTTATAAAAATTTATAGTTAAATCAACTATCTCCTCTGGTGTAAAAATTGCCCTAGGTAAATCATTGGAATATCTATTAATACAATAAGCACAATCATAAATGCAATAATTAGTCATAAGAATCTTTAATAAGGAAATACATCTTCCATCATCAGACCAGCTATGACATATACCAGCTAGACTAGCATCTCCTAATCCACCCTTTTTATTTTTTCGATTACTTCCACTAGATGAACAAGAAACATCATATTTAGCTGCATCAGACAATATCTTTAACTTCTCTAAGACATCCACCGCTAACACCTCATCACCGATTATTTTAGGTAAATTATACCATAGTAATAGCAAAAACTCAAACATATGTTTGAGTTTTTGCCTATTTATATTATTTTATTCTTCCAATTAAAAATTCGATTAAAATTAAAATTTATTTAGTTATATCTAAAGGATTTTCAAGAATATCATTCTGCATTTCAATAAGTTCATTTACTAACTTGTCAATCTCTTTATCATCAGCATTGGATTCTATTAATTTAATTAATCTTTGAACGCCTATTCTTGTATTCTCAAAATAATCGATTTTCGTAAATTCAGTTAATCCAAAATCGTTTACAAAAAGTGAATTAGACATCATTAATATTCCATCTAATTGATATAATGACTTAAGTTCAATCGGTTTCTCAGATAATATTGGCAAAATCCAATCCTTTGGTAAAAATATAGTTGTCATATCCATTGTATGTTTATCAAATGAAGCTATTCTATTTTTTAATCTTCTATTGTCCTTATATAATCTAACAGTTAATAAGGTTAATAAAATGAAAGCAATTATTATAACATTCTTTTTTACTTTTGGATTCTTTATTTTTATATTTTCCACTTTATCCCCAACCCCTTCCCCTATATTATATTGTTCTTAATACATCACTCAGCGAACTCCCCCCATTTTATAAGATTTTATTATTTAATACTTTTACTTGAATTTTAACAGTGTATATTCTAAATGATACCATATATTCAAACTTTATTTCATCTCTTCTATAAATCTTAGGAGTATTTAACTTATATTATAGATATTTAATTCTATCATTTAGTTAAATATTTTTACTTATCTTATCTCAATCTTGAAACCATCTTTAGAACATGTTTAAATTCAATCTCCTTTATCTATGTATCATTGTATATAATTTTTTCTAATAGCCAACACTTCTAATATCGCTGATTTCCATCTATCTCCTCTACTTTTAGAGTACTTATTATAAGTACAAATACTATTTTAAAACCAAACCATAATATATGGATTTCTAAAGAAAATCCTATAAAACAAAATATATTTAAATTTTTACTTGACATCTAATGAATTTACAACTATAATTATATTGTAATCATTACAAGTTAGTAATCATTCCACGTAATGATTATAGTCCTAATATATCAAGGATGTGAGATATGTGAATATAGCTTTTGAAGAATTAACTAATGAATTGAAAAATAAAAAAATTCGTCTTTCTCACCAAAGGCTAAAGGTTTTAGAGTATTTAATTAATCATAGAACCCATCCTACTGTAGATCAAATATATACTGATTTACAAAAGGAAGTCCCTACATTATCAAAAACAACTATTTATAATACTTTAAATACATTAATAGATGCCGACCTAGTAAAGGTCATAACAATAGAAGATAATGAAACTCGATACGATATTGCAACTAACAATCATGGACATTTTAAATGTGAGTCTTGTAGGAAAATATTTGATTTTGAAGTAGACTTTGATTCATTAACTATAAAGGGTTTAGACAATTTCAAAATTAACCATAGAGATGTCTATTTTAAAGGTATATGTCCAACATGTATTCAAAAAAATAGTGATATATAAAGACAAAACAGTCTTTTAAAAATATTAATTAAATAAAATGGAGGAGATATAAATGGAAAATAACAAAACAATTAATAATCTTATGGATGCATTTGCTGGAGAATCACAAGCAAATAGAAAGTACTTATCATATTCAAAGAAAGCAGAAAGTGAAGGAAAATTAAATGCTGCAAAATTATTTAAAGCAGCTGCAGAAGCTGAAACTATTCATGCTCTTAGACACTTCCAAGTAGCAGGTAAAGTTGGTTCAACTGCTGAAAATCTTGAAGATGGAGTTAATGGAGAAACTTATGAATTTGAAACTATGTATCCACCATTCATAGCAGCAGCAGAAGCAGAAGGAAATAAAGCAGCAGTTCAAACTTTTACTTATGCAATGGAAGCTGAAAAAGTTCATGCAAAATTATACAAAGAAGCTTTAGAAAACATTGCTGAAACAGAAGAAGTATTCTACTACCTATGTCCAATTTGCGGAAATATTGAAAAATCCGTACCAGGAAAATGCAGTATCTGTAATGCTGACGGTTCAAAATTTATTAAATATTAATAAATTCCAAATACTCAGTTTAAGTATTAGGGGATGGTTAAAGATTCTTAACCATCCCCTATACTTATGTAAATTTATATCTTCTTCAAAATAATCTTATTTTAATAATTATCAAACTAATCTTTATATTTCACATTGACAAGTTGTAATAATTATTATAAACTAAATTTTACTTGCTATACAATAGAATATTTTATATCTTATTAACTTAATTCAGGAGGTAGATATATGGCAAAATTTAAAGATCTATTTTCTCCCAAGGATTTAACAGAAGGTACTCCTTGGAAGCGGATTACCGAATTTGCAGTACCAATGTTGATTGGCAATATAGCTCAACAGTTTTACAATACTGCAGATTCCATTATTGTTGGTAAATATGTAGGTGATAACGCACTTGCTGCTGTAGGTAGTGCATCTCCCATATTAAATCTTTTACTTGTACTCTTTGTTGGAATTGCCGTAGGTGCAGGTATAATGGTATCACAGTACTTTGGAGCTAAGGACCGAAAAAAGCTTTCTCATACTATTGGCATATGTATAACCTTAACTCTTATTGCATCTATAATTATTATGATTATCGGCCCTATTATTACCCGCCCATTGCTTTCTTTTCTTAATACACCAGATACTATCATTGACTGGTGTGCAAATTATCTTATTATTTATTTCTTAGGCATTGCAGGATTTGCTTATTATAATATTTTAGCTGGCGTTCTTCGTGGACTTGGTGATTCTTTATCGGCACTTATATTTTTACTTGTTTCTACAGTTTTAAACGTAGTACTTGATATTTGGTTCGTTGCTGGACTAAATATGGGAGTTCCAGGTGTTGCTCTAGCAACTGTTATTGCACAAGGAATATCAGCGATACTCTGTATAATTAAACTAATTAAAATGAAAAATAGCTTTGACTTAAACTGGTCAACTCTGAAATTAGACAAAGAGTTTTCCTATAGACTTATAAAACTTGGATTACCATCTGGTCTTACACAGGCAATATTTTCTCTTGCAATGATTGTTGTTCAATCCTTAACCAATAGTTTCGGAGAAATGGTTATAGCTTGTAATGTAATTGTTATGCGTGTAGATGGCTTTGCCATGATGCCAAACTTTTCTTTTGGAAGTGCAATGACAACATATACTGGACAAAATATAGGAGCTAAGAAAATTGATAGAGTTGAAAAAGGAACTAAAGATGGTACTATGATAGCCGTTGGAGTTTCCACTGTAATAACTATTTTGATTTTAATCTTCGGCAGATATCTTATGAGAGTTTTTACTGACACAATCGAATTAGTTGATTTAAGTATGCATATGATGCGAATCCTTGCCGTAGGTTATATTGCAATGGCTGTAACACAATGTTTATCTGGAGTTATGCGTGGTGCTGGAGATACCGTAACCCCTATGTGGATTTCTCTTATTTCTACAGTTGTTCTTCGTGTCCCAATAGCTTATAGTATTGCTTATTTCACAAGAAGTGAAGCATATCCAACAGGCAGACCTGAGTCTACATTTGTTTCTCTTCTAATTTCTTGGACAATGGGAGCAATTATAACTGCAATCTTCTATAAAAAAGGCAATTGGCGTAAAAAAGGCTTTGCAGATAAATAGTATAAAATTATAGAATAGAATAGAATAAAATATAAATAATCCTATTAAAATTAGTAATTTTAATAGGATTAAATTATTTTTATATTAAACTTCTCTAAGAATGTTGAAAATACTTGTCTTCTAAATCCTCCAAGTGATAAAATATATGCACTAAATCCTTACCAAAGTTAAGTAAGGAATAGCAGGTATTATTATCCTCAATTCTTTTATCTATAACTTTCTTCTCTACAAGTATGGATAATTTCCTATTTAATTCAGTATGACTCATATATGGGATACTATTTAAAATATCACTATATCTTTGATTCCCAAGCTGAATAGACTTGAGTATTTCAGGTACCCATCTAAGCTTAATTAAATCCTGTACAATTTCAAATCCATTATATATTTTATTCTTCACAATTTCACCCCTACGAACATATTTGTGCCTTTTTGTTACTTATATTTTATCATATAATATAGTTAATAAAAGATATTAATTAATGTTTATATAAATTAAAAATTTTAAGGAGGTATATATTATGAAACATATTGATTTATTACAAAAATATTTATCAAACTTGGCTGTATTGAATGTAAAAATGCATAATATTCACTGGAATGTAGTAGGAAGTCAATTTATGCAAGTTCATAATTTTACAGAAGAAGTTTATGACAAATTGTTTGAAAATCTAGATGAAGTAGCAGAATTATTGAAAATGAAAAATGAAATGCCAATATCAACTATATCTGAATATCTAGAAAAAGCTGATATTGAAGAAATTAAAGCAAAAGAATTTTCAGTAAAAGAATCTTTAGAAATTATCAAAAAGGATATGAAGTTAATGAAAGAGCTAGCAACTAATATCAGAAATATATCCGATGAAGAAGGAGATTTTGAAACTGTTGCTATATTTGAAGACTATGTTGCATATTACAGCAAAAATATATGGTTTTTAAATTCTATGTTAAAATAAACAAAATCAAAAATCATCCTTGATTAATCAAGGATGATTTTTGATTTTACTTTAAAAGGAATCCATACTTTACTGGATCATCATCATCAATTACAAAATGATTAAATCCTGTTATAAAAGCCGCTCCTGTTATTTCAGGTATTATAGCTTTGAATTCACCAACTGTAGTTTCTTCTAGGACTCTCCCCTTGAATTTAGTATTTATAATACTCTCATATACAAAAGATTCATTAATACCTAATTCTCCTTTAGCATACAATGTTGCCATCTTAGCACTTGTACCAGTTCCACAAGGTGATCTGTCTGCTTGACCTGCTCCAAAAACTACTACATTCTGATAATCTGCATCTTCACTCTTGGGATTTCCATATACTTCAACCAAATCAACTGTCTTTATATGTAATTGTGTTGGATGTTGTACTTGGATTTCTTTGTTAATAATCTCTCTTAGCTTCATTGCTCTTTCAATTATAATATTAGTATTCTTTGAATCAATATCTACTTTTAATTCTGTATCTTTTACTATGGCGAAGAAACTGCCTCCAAAAGAAATATCAAATGTTACCCTTCCTATATCAGGTACATCTACTTGTACATCTTTTTTATATAAGAAGGAAGGTACATTAATTACAGAAACTTCCTTAGCCTTTCCATTTTCAACCTTTACTTGGGCTTTAACTAACCCAGCAGGTGCTTCTAATACTATATTTGTAATTGGCTCAGTAACTTCTACCATTCCAGTTTCTACTGCAATAGTAGATGCACCAATAGTTCCATGACCACACATGTTTAAATATCCGCCACCATCCATAAATATTATGCCTAAATCTGCCTCTGGCAAAGTCGGGGCAGTAATTATAGAACCGAACATATCACTATGACCTCTTGGTTCATGCATTACAGCTGTTCTTATATAATCTAAATTTTTTTCTAAGTACTCTTTTTTCTCTGCCATAGTTTTACCTGATATAACTGGTAAACCACAGGTTATTACTCTAGTTGCCTCTCCCATTGTATGTGAATCAATTGCGTGTAAACTTTTACTAAATTTCATGTCCCCTTCTCCTTTAATTATAGTTTGACATTTAACAATCTTTTATATGGATAATACACTAATTTCTATTCTTTATTTCTCATCTTTAATTTCAACAATGCTAAGGCTTTTTTAGCATCCAATTCTGATAATGTGTTTTCTCCAACTACTTCCGTTTCTATTCCATCCTTAGATTTATTAATATCTACTATAGTATCCATATATCTATTCTTTACAACAAATTGAGCTTGAGTACCAACAAAACTAATTCCTACTACTGGGATGTTTCTCTTTCCTATTTCTTCTATGGTATTTGCATAATCTACATGGCTGTTTCCCCAACCATCTGCAGATATTATTACTCCGTCAGCTCTCATGGCCTCTACCCAAGCAGCAGCCCTCTTACCAACAAAATATTTTTCCTCATTATCTTGAGGTGTTCCTACAATAACAATTCCTAATAACTCAATATCCTTATCGTTAGAGACTATCTTTAATATTGGATCTCTAAAATGGTGTAGAGTAGTCTCTTTTGTTGAAGGTCCAATTCCCATATATATACACCATCCTTTAATCAGTGCATAGCTCTTATTGCACCATCTCTATACTCGTTGGGGCTAAGTATAACAGGCATATTTCCCATATCTATTATAGACCGTCCTCCTGCAAATCCAGATGGCTCCTTTGAGAATAATTGAGTATCATACATGGCACCTTGTCCAGCAACTTGTTTTATTATAACTACCTTTTTCTTTCCAGATCTTACTACATCATAGTATTCATGTCTTTCAGTATAACTATTGCCTTTTAACCTTTTTAGAACTTCTCTAATATCCTGTACCATTTTATCACAGGCTCTATGAGCAGCTGTTGGCCCAGGTCTATGATGCCCTTCTCCAGCTTTAAGCACCACACCAAAGGAAATAATAATATCCGTCTCTGCTGGAGTACCAGCCCTATTTAAAAATAACTGGTCCTTTAATATTCCTTCCGATGAACCAAATTCTGCAACTTGAACTCCTTCGGCATCAACTCCCGTAAGCATAAAGTAAACCCCTGTAATGGTATGAGTAATGCCCTCACCTAAGCCTCCTAAAACCTTAGTAGATATAGGTATTATATCCATTATGCTATTAGTCCATCTATTATGATCTCCTGGCTCTATTATATTTAGTTCTATCCTTTCAATTAAAGGCTCTGATTTTAATATTTCATCAATTAATATTTTATTTATTGTTAAGGTCCCATCTTCAATAGATGTTTTAGATGAAATCTCTACTTTATCTATATGGAAACTTTTTATCACAAGTCTCCTTTTTTCAATTTCATCCTTTTCAAACATTTTATCATCATTCCTCTTTCATTATAACTATTTATCAGATAAGATTACAGCTATATTTCATATATCTGCAATCCATTTCTGATAAATTTATTATTTATCTTAAACCTTCGCTATATATTCATATGGAAGTGAAACTATTTTCCCTGGAGTATCAATTTCTATTAGTTTTTGTAATGTTTCTCTACAAATATTATATTGCATTTCTACATCATTGGGAGCTCCTGCATTTGCTCCCATAGGTACTAATGGAGCAACGGCTCTAGGAGTACCATTCTGTCTTACTACTGGAGGAAGGGCAGCTATTATAATAGTAGGTATACCTGCTTCCTCAATCGCTCTCTGCACAATCACGGCAGAGCGGTGGCAAGTTCCTCATCCTGCAGTCATCAGTACTGCATCTACTCCTTCTTCTTTAAGTATACTTGCAATTTTAGGTCCGGTTTCATTTTTGAATTTCTCTTGATTACCTCCACCGCCCATAAAACCAATATGAACTGGAGCAACAGCTTTAATTACGCCGTCCTTAACAAGTTCATGCAATCTATCTATTGGAAACATACAGTTAATATCCTTATTTACATCTCCGTTATCATATCCCCCATGAGATACCATTAATTCACTAGATGGAGTTGTATCTCTAACTTCTCTAAAAGAAAAGTCTCCTGCAAGATTAAATCTTTTATCTTTTTTATCATGAACCCCAGCTGCTGTAACTAAAGCAACGCTCATATCTTTTAACTCTTTAGTCACAGGAGTCCATACTGGATTCGGTGTAATTGGTACGAATATTTCAGATTGTAATCCCTTCACTACTGTTAGACTCATCTTTATACCTCCTTATTCCTTTTCTTGTCTAAATTACTTATATATTTCTCATTTGGTATTGGATTCAAAACCTCTACATAACTCATATTAAGGCAAACTTCCTGACCTAATTCTAGAGGATAGTCAGTAATTAACATTCTCATTGGAATTTTTAAAAATCCTAATCTTCCTTTAAAATCTATACTTACAGCACCATCACTTACTTCAACAATAATACCTTCCATATACCTTACATTATCAATATATTTCATTTCAACACCCTAATTCTATTAACTATATTTTTCTCTTCTTTTATCACTCATAGGAATTGAAGTCTCATTATCTGGTCTCTCAATTTTAGTTCCTACAGCTTTCTCTATTAACTCTAGATTATTTTCCTTAACATTTGGATTCCATTTCCTCTCAGGCTGAGCTACTTGTTCATTGGCAATAGCAGCTTTTAGCATAGCAACAGCCCTAATAGCATCTTCTTTAGTCAATGTATTACAGGATAATACTTCATTTTCAATTCCTGCCTCTGATTTATTATGGTCTATCATATGTGTCATATATTTATTACCAACTACTAATGCACCTTGAACTGCACAGAATGATGAGCCAACTACTGGTATTCCTCTCATACCTATTTGTTCAATATGACTGGCGAAATCAATATGGTTATTTCCAAATCCCTCTGTAGTAACAAAGGCACCATCAACATCCATAGCTTCAACTGTCATACCAACTCTTTCAGATACATAGAATTTCTCAGAGTTGATTTGAGGACTTCCAACTAGTATAACTGCACATAGATCCAGTTCTTCATCTTTAAGTGCTTCCATTACAAGAGGCTCTCTCCAATAATGTCTTGAACATTCCTTAGATGCAGGTCCTATACAAGTAAGTGCATGTATAGCTCCATCTAATATTTCTAATGGTGAACAAACTATAGGAACATTACCAAGGTCAACATTTGGTTTAGCCCCTAGCACTCCAACTGGTTCCATAGGAAGAATTAAATTATCATGCATTGCACCTTGCCCCATGATTTCTTTAACTATTACAACCTTTTTCTTTCCAGGTCTTCTTGTCTGAACAAATACTTCTTCTTTTACTACTAAGGACTCATCTATTTTCTTTAATGCATCTCTAATCTCTTGTGTAATAAAATCTGTAGCTTTATGTGCTGCAAGAGGTCCTGGTCTTTCCATATTAGTATGTTCTTTAATTACAACTTCAGTTTTTATAAATATTTCACCTTTATCAGGAGCCCCAGGTCTTCCCCACATAATATTCTCTTCAAGAATACCTTCTGATGAACCAAATTCCCCAATTTGAACTCCATTTTCATCAGTACCAGTTACCATCATAATTACACCATCAAGCACTCTAGTTACTCCTGTACCTAATTTACTTCCCTCTTCCTTTGCAGCTATAGGCTGGACATCCATTATGGTTTCTGAATACATATTATATTTATCAGGCGTAATTATTTCTACCTTTATTTTTTTAACTAATTCATCTACTTTTATTGCATCTTCTCCAATGTTTTCTCTAATATATAATGTAGTTCCATCAATTTTAGTTTCTGCTCCGAATTTAACTTCGTCTATTTGGAAATGTTTTTTAACAAGTCTCCTAATTTCTTTAGGAGGAGCTTCCATATTCTTTGTCTCTACTATTTCTGACTGTGAAGTAACTTCTGCTGCTACATTCTGTACTGGCATTACTGAAGTTGGTGATATTGAATAGCCTCCCAATGGGACCTCGATATCTATTCCTTTTCCTTCAGCAATTTTTATTTTTAATACTCCACCTTGTACAGTACTTCCTATAACAGGTGTTTCTTGATGTTTAGATTCTATAATAAACCCTTCTAGCATATTTGGAGTAACAGGTGTAAGGGCTGGCACATCTTGATTAAGCTTTGCTCCAATAACTTCTCCTCTTGTTAATACTCCATCATTAAGTTTAATAAGGAGTGAATCTTCCAGTTTCTCAAAATTCATTGGAGATTCTAAATCAGTTGCCTTAATTATATCTCCAGATTTCATATTAAATTTAAAAACTGCCTTTTCATCTGAATCTAAAATGTCCTCTGGACTTATATCAGTTAATTCTTCATCCTTTATCCCCTCTACAATCTCTGGTGTTATAGGTGTTAAGGAATCAATAGTCTTTAGAAGTTTAGCACCAATAACCTGTCCTATTTTTACAACATTTTCTGGTATTGAAAGTAGTCCCGAATCTACAAGGTCAGGAAATATATTTGGGTCTTCTAGATTATCTGCTGATATTATGGTTCCTTCTTCTGTTCTACAGCATACTACGGCAACTTCATTTTTAAGTTCTTGTGCTTGTTCAGCGCTTATTGACATATTCATACCTCCTCAATAAAATCTATTTCCCTTATTCCATGGGAAGTCTTCTCGTTAGTTCATGATCAACTGTTCTAAATATATGATCAGTATGATGATATACTGGTATACCCATATTAGGAGCACAACACATTACAGTATTTGTACAATCACTACAGTTTGATATTAAAATTCTCTTAGCACCATTCTTTTTAAGATACATCACTCCTTGAACCTGTCCAGGGCAATCTCCTGGTGTTAAGCATTTGTTTATGCCTCTTACTTCTATGAGATTTTTACATTTTGTTACGGCTACAACTTCTGATTTCATCTTCTTAGCTATATCCCTAAGTCTAGTTTCATCTGCCCCACATGCACATACAAGGAGTCCAATTGGTCCATTAAATTCTGGTAAAGGAATAGTGACTATGGCACTTCCAGATATTTTAGTGACTACAGAACTATGAATATCTCCAGACTTTCCTGTATAAGGTCCTCCAATTACTACTTCACCAAAATCTCCGTCAATACCTCCACATTCATTAATAAGATTAACTATAGGAGTTCCAATAGGCATTTGAAAAAATATATTAGATTCCTTACCACTTTTTAATTTACCTCCCACTGTAATATCCTTATCAATTACAGGTTTTAAATCTTCAACGGCTCGTGTAAGATTTGCTAAAGTTTCTCCATTCATAACTACAGATTTGGATTCAATAGGCAGCTGTTCTGGGGTAAGCCATGTACCAAAGATTTCATGAATTATTGCCCTCTCTTCACCCATAGGATACATATCCCTAAGCTCTTCTATTTCAATATCCTTTGCCTCACCAATTACATTCTTTAATGAATCAATAGCCTTCTTATTTTTAGCCTTTATTGCTATATATCCCTTTGGAGCCTTTGTAGATTCCATAGCATACCTTATGCCTTTTACAACTATCTCTGGATTTTCTTCCAAAAGCCTTATATTATGATTTAAAATAGGTTCACATTCTACACAATTTGCAATGACATAACCATCTGGTATTTCTGATTTAAGTTTTATATAAGATGGAAATCCTGCTCCGCCAGCACCTACTATTCCAGCTTCATAGGCAGTGTCAGCTATGGAATTACATTTTTTTATTTTCACATAATCTTCTTTATCTATAACTTCTCCTTCTATTTCAATGGCTTCTTCCGTTATACTTATAACCTTGCCTGACACGCTAGAATGTATCTTAGCTCCGAGGCCATTTGGTTCAGCAATACATTGTCCTCTTAATACTTCATCATTTATTCCTACAGTAGCTGTACAAGGAGCGCCTACATGCTGCTTTAGGAGAATTCGATATAATGCCATTTCTTTCCCTCCCAACAGTAAATGTTGATAATTATCTTTCATTATTTATAATGCAAATATTATGCCATAAGTTTGTAATATCAATATATTTACTATGCTCTATATTATATAAATGTCATAATCCTCATTTATTCAGCATTATAGGTTGAAATAATAATAATTGAATTTTTTACTTATGAACTATCTTTTAATTTAAAAATAAAATAGACCAAGATTGTGTCAGATTCCTGACATAATCTTGGTCTATAAAATTCTTATATGTTATAGATATTTTTTATATAAATCCAGTCATTGACAAATTTTATACATATTAATACTAATATTACCATTTTTGATACCTTAAAATAGCTGTAAATTTAAGTGTCAGTTTTTTGTAATACTATGTCAAATAATTGACACTATAATAATCTATCTTCTCTGATATGTATAAAGTTTAAATTTTCATTATAATAAAAACAAAATCCTTTAATATTCTACATCAAATCATATAACTCTAATTTATAGTATAAGGTAGATCTTTTTATATTTAATAACTCTGCTGCTTGAGCCTTATTACCTTTCACTGCAGCTAAGGCATCTATAATTATATTCTTTTCAAAGTTTTCCATTGCTTTCTTTAAGTCAAAGGAATTATCTATATCTAAATTTATAAAGGAATTCATATTCATACTATTTATAATTTCTACTGGTATATCATTACTCTCTATTATATTATCCTTAGATAAAATTACTAATCTTTCAATGGTGTTTTTCAGTTCCCTAATATTACCCTTCCAATGATAATCTGATAATATCTTCATTGCCTCAGGAGATATATGTATATCATCCTTGTTATTCTTCTCAGAAAACTCTGCAATAAAATCATTTATAAGTTCTGGTATATCTTCCTTTCTCTCACGAAGCGGTGGAATTCGTATAGATACTACATTTAGTCTATAATAAAGGTCTTCTCTAAACTTACCTTCCTCCATAAGTTGCTGTAAGTCCTTATTTGTTGCAGCGATTATCCTTGCATCTACTTTTATAGGTTTCCCACTTCCTACTCTATAGACAATGCCGTCTTGTAATACTCTAAGAAGTTTTGCTTGCATAAGTAATGGCATATCACCAATTTCATCTAGAAACAAAGTTCCTCCATTGGCTAATTCAAACTTTCCTGCCCTTCCCTTTTTATATGCACCTGTGAAAGCTCCTTCTACATATCCAAACAATTCGGATTCCAAAAGGTTTGAAGGTATAGCACTACAATTTACTGGAATGAAATCTCCTTTTCTATCACTTTCTTGATGTATTGCCCTTGAAAATACTTCCTTACCAGTTCCACTTTCCCCAGTAATAAGTACACTGGCATCTGTTTTAGCCACTTGTTTTGCTATGGTCATAGCATCAATTGATGCCTTAGATTTGCCAATAATCTTACCAAAGAAATATTTATCCTGGGTTATTTCCTTCATTTGCTGCTTCAGAAGTTCTACCTTTGTCTTCTCCCTATCTAATTCCATATATAAATTGGTGATTTCATTAAGATCTCTATCAGTAGATACTGCTCCTATTACTTCTTCTTTATATATAAGGGGTATAGCAGATATTATAACATCAGACTCATCTTTAGGTGTATGCTTTAGATTCTCAAAGTTTCTTCTTTCTTTTAAAGCCCTAAGAAGCAAGGCATTGGGAAAGAATCTCTCAATATGGGCTCCTACTATTTCCTCTGTCTTTATGCCATATAACTTTTCAGCACTGCCATTCCAAAATGTAACTGTACCAGAAGTGTTTATTACACATACAGCTTCATGAAGATTACCTAGTATAAGCCTTAATTGAAGCTCTATCTCATCTTTTTTAAGATCTTGATGCCTAAATAACTCTAAGGGAGTGAGCATACCAACTATTTTTTCTCCCCTTAGAACTAATAATCTTTCCATGCCACTTTCTTTCATAATAATTTTTGATGTTCTTATATTTTCTTCTATACTGATAGTTACTATATTACCACTTGTCCATCTTCCAATCTTATCTTTTATATTTACTTTTTCTCTAACTAATCTGCCAATATCTGAAATCGTAATAATTCCTAATACATTATTATAATTATATTTATCATTGCAATTTTTTACTATTACAACTTCATGTTTTGAATTTATAAGCATTTCTATTAAAGTAGATTCAATAGATGCCGATTCTTCAATAAAAGTAATTTCTTCATTCATGATATCAGCAATATTTTGAAAGTCTGCAATATAATGCTCAGTCATTTTATCACCTACTCGATTTTTCTTGGTTTGAATTTATTATTATTTTATCATATTCTAATAATACTTGCATGAATTAAAGCAAATAGCAAAAGTCCATTATGGTATACCATAATGGACTTTTGCTATTTAAAACCAATTATTCTTTAATAGACAGCAGGCAATAGAACCATTGCTCATCAAGCTTGCAATACAAGGTATTAATGCCAAGTGAATTTATCTCTTTATTTGATTTATAAATATTTGTCTCTTTAGGAATCTTATATGCTTGCCCGTTGTTTTTAGGATAAACTTTCACTTCTTCTTTAATTGTCATAATGTTTTCTAGCTGTTCTACATCCTGAATATTTATCTCTAAAGGGTTAAGCATTACATATAAGCTATCATTATATTTGAAAAATGGTCTTGGTGGAATGTTCTCATCATAAATGTGCTTTCCCAAAAATATTAATCCTATTATTAATATAACAAGAACTACCTTTTTATTAATCCTACAAAGTTTCAACTTTAATCACTCCCTTTTCTATTAGAAAACTTAATAAAAACATCTGAGTCATTTGAAGTTTAAGTGGTCTTCTCGTAGTATCTTATGAGGCTTCCCATGACAAAAGTCTTTGTATAATTTTATTATAAATTTATAGGGATAGTGCAATTAACTGCCTTATCCCTATATTAGTCAAATCTATTTTATTTAAATATTCCTGCGAATCCTGCTATCAATACAATTACTGCAAATACCATTCTATATACTGCGAATATTCTCATAGGCTTTTTCTTTAAATATGAGATAAATTTATTGATTACAAATAAAGCTACTATGAAAGATACTACAAACCCTACAATTAAGGAAATCAATTCAGGGGCTGTAAGAATAGCTATACCTCCAATTTTCAATATCTTTAAAAAGCTCATTCCTACCATAACAGGAATTGCTAAGAAAAATGAAAATTCCGTAGCTTGAACAGTTGAAAGTCCTGATACCCATCCACCTATAATTGTTGAAGCTGAACGAGACATCCCTGGAATTATGGCTAAACATTGGAACAATCCAATTGTAATTGCTTGTTTTGCTGTGACATTTAATTTTCTGCCTTTACTTCTGCTATTTCTAAACTTCTTCTCAGCATATATCATCCAAATACCGCCAAAGAATAAAGTTAGAGCTATGGTTACAGGCTTAAATAAATATTTATCTGCTAAATCATCTAATAATATTCCAAAAACTCCACCAGGAATACAAGCAATAAATATCATGAACCAGAATCTGAAACCAGATTTCTCATATCCTACTTTCTGTGGGAAAAAGTTTATAAGAGTTTCTTTTATCTTATTCCAGTAGAGAATAACTACTGCTAATATTGCCCCTAGTTGTATAACATATGTATACATCTCAACATAACTTGAGTTTGTTCCATTAAAACCTATTAAATTTTGAAATATAACTAGATGTCCAGTTGAAGAAACTGGCAAAAATTCAGTTAGCCCTTCCACAATACCCAATATTATTGACTTTATTATTAACATTATTGTTTCCACAAATCGATCCCCCTATATTTTAAAACTTTTAAATTATTTCTGTTATCACATCCTATATATTATATTTATAGACATATGGATATTATACACCATATATTGATTAATCTTCAAGGTAAATAAAGATAGAGTAGAAGATAATACTCCTACTCTACCTTTTATTCTCTTATACCTTATTTCCACTAGGCTAATACAGGTTCAATATTTGTATCATTGCCATTATTTTTAGTGTCATTATATATTTGTGCCACTTCATCATAGCCCTTATTGATTGCAGTTTTTACATCAGCAGCAGAAGTCTTTATGGTATCCATTATTTCTATACTAGCTACTTTTATTTCAGAAGCTACAGTTTTCACTGAATTTATTACATCTTTTCCAACTGATATTATTGCATTTTTAACTGTCCTAACCTTCTCCTCTGAATCCTTTACTATGTTTACAATATTATTGTAGTCTTCTTTAATATTTTTCACAGCAGTTGAAAATGTCTGCGGTATCCTTTTTATTGGTTCTTTTATAGAATCCACACCTGATTTTATAAATCCTATGGTTTCTATTCCTTTTTTTATAATTCCACTAGCTGGATTGTTTACTACAACTGAAATATTAGCTGCTGTAACTCCAACTGTACCTACTATTTCCATAACATCACTACCTATGGAAACCGCAGTTTTTACTGTTTCCCCAGCCATTGATGTAGCAGAATCCATAATTTCCTTTGCGGCTTGCTCTAACTCTGATAAAGTAGTAGACACATCTTTATAAGTATTTGATATTTGAGAAGTAGTTTGATTTTTCTTCTCCATAACTGACTTGGAAACATCCTCTATGTTCTTACTTACTGAACTAAATGCATCTTTGACAGTATTGGAAACTGAAACTACTGTTCCTTTTATGCTTTTACCTATTGAAACAATAGTTTTTCCTACATTTCTTACGGTACTTAATGCCATAGAAAATGAACTAGATACTGAATTAAAGAAAGAACTTATAGAGCTTTTAGTTGTATTCTTCACTTTGTCTGATGCCTCATTATTGATACTGGCATTTTTTACAATTAGTTCTCTATAATCATTTTCAACTTCTTTAATATCTCTTTCTACATTGGTTTTAGAATTACTATTTGCTTTTTTTAATTTTAATTGATATATGCTATTATTTATGGAACCTAAACTATTAATATTATCAGTAGATTTTATCATAGCTTTCAACTCCTTTTATAATTAATATTTTATTTTTCCCTGTGCTGAATATGAGCTTGTTCCTGATAATGTAAATTTATCATCTAAAATAAATTGCCCATCTATAAATAACTTCATTGTCCACACCCCATAAGGATATTGACGAGTCTTATCTTCTAAGTCCATCCAAAACCACATATTTATTGGCTTATTCTCTTTTGGTACTGTCAACAAATTATTTTCTACAATCTGAAATAATTCCATCTTTGGTGTATACCATGCAGTGGTTACTGTATGTAACCCTGTTACATCGGTAAACTCAAATCTTGTAACTACATTCTTATCCAACAGAGTATTAAAGTTCTTCTTATTGGCAGTGACCTCTTCATTTAGGATTGAACTTATATTGTACTTATTCACATGTACTGTATATTGATTATTATTGTAAAGCCTTTGATCTTTATCATTTATAATAATCACTGACCAAAGCTCTTCATTGTCATCTGGAAAATATATATTAGCTGTTGGATCATTAAGCTTTAATTCCTCATTTATGAGAAATTTATATTTATGTTCTCCTGGTGGAAGGTCTTGATTAAAAACCCAAGTATTATTATCCTTGACCATCTGTCCTTTTTCTGGATTATAATTATTGAATTCTCCGATGACGGCTATTGTATCTATATTTAAACCATCAATCCCCTCATACTCAAATTTTATCTCCATAGGAATCCCCCAATCTTTAGTTGTTATAATTAATATCGGCAATCCTAGTAGTTTCCTTAAATATAAATAAAATGGTACCCTTATTAATTAATAAAGATACCATTTATACTATAGATTTTTTCATTTCATTATTGACAAAATCAAGATGATTTGACATAGCTTTTTCAGCAGTTTTCGGATTATGAGTCTCTAAGGAATTATATATATCTAAATGCTGTTTCTTTATTATTTCCTTATGTTCCGCCTTTATCATTATATTTTTTCTTATATCCTTTATTGATGCTTCAATAAGAGAAGAGACTGCATTTAATATACTTTGCAAAAGAAAATTCTTACTTGCTTGTGCTATTTTATAATGAAAGATTATATCAAGTTTTGCTAGTTCATCTTCTGAATCTGAGTTTTCGGCAGTATCTAAAATCTTTTTTATATCCTTTAACTCATCTTCTGTGATCCGTTCAGCTGCCAATAATACAGTTCCTTTTTCTATTACATTTCTAAGTTCTAATATTTCTGTCGCATTACTTTCTTTTATTAAAAAGATTGTAGAGAATGGCTCGAATAGTATGTCTTCAAAATTACTTTTAATGAAATTTCCTTCCCCTTGTCTAGATTCGATTAATCCCATCATCTCCAATTCCCTTAATGCTTCCCTTACAGATGATCTACTTACTTCCAATGTTTCAGCCATTTGTCTTTCAGATGGCAATCTATCTCCTTTATTTAGACTTCCTTTTGAAAGCATCTCCTTGATTTGTTCCACAACTTTTTCAGACACAGTTGTATTTTTAATTGGAGTAAACATAATATTTCTTCCTTTCTCAATATTAATTCCTCATTATATTGTACATAATAAATTATTCTATTTCAAGGAATAACTAAAACTCATTATATAAAGAAAAAATGTCATCCTTATCATTGATAAAGATGACATTTTTTACTACATTGCTATTTTATTTTCTGAAAATGATGCATTTAGTACTGTTTCCAATGCATTTGCAGATTTTTTTAATCTTTTAACTTCATCATCATTTAAATTTACTTTCAATACCTTTTCTATACCATTTCTACCAACAACAGCTGGTATTCCAAGATAAATATCATCTATACCATAATAATCTTCAACTAATGTTGATATTGGCAGTATACATTTTTCATCACCAAGTATGCCCTCTACTATACGTTTTATAGATAAACCTATTGCATAGAATGTAGCACCTTTTCTATTTATAACTTCGTAGGCTGCATTTTTTACATTTTCGTGTATTTCATGTCTAAATTCTTCGTCATATTTACAATTTACATTTTTAGCATATTCATCAATTTTAATACCTTGTATATTTGTCATACTCCAAACTGGGAATTCTGTATCACCATGTTCTCCCATAATATAAGTTTGAACATCCCTTGCATCTATATTTAATTTCTTACTTATCTCATACTTTAACCTTGATGTGTCTAAAACAGTACCGGATCCTATAACCCTTTCCTTTGGAAATCCTGATAATTTATAAGCTGCATAACTTAGTATATCAACTGGATTTGAAACTATTAAAAGTATTGAATTTGGACTATATTTAACAACTTCCGGAACTATTGACTCAAGTATCTTTATATTTTTATTTACAAGGTCAATTCTAGTTTCCCCAAGCTTTTGCGCTGCCCCTGCTGTTATAATAACTATATCTGAATCCTTAGTATCCTTGTACTCTCCTGATTTAATATTTACTGGTTTTATAAATCCAGCTCCATGGCTTAAATCTAAAACTTCCCCTTCTGTTTTTGATTTATTAACATCAACTATAACTAATTCCGAAGCTAAGCCTTCCATAACCAATGCATAAGCTGCTGTAGCCCCCACTGAACCTGCACCTACAATTGATATCTTAGTACTTCTTTTCTTTTCCATTTTATCAGTCCCCTCCATATCCTCAATTTTGATTTATTGGTCTATTGGTTTACTGGTCCTACCATTAATTATATAATACTACATCTCTATATAGTTGTCTAGTATAGTTATTTAATTATCAAAACAATTAAAAAACAATATCACCATTAAATATTTAATGGTGATATTGCTAAATTAAAAATATTATTCATATCTTAAGGCATCAATAGGATTTAATTTTGATGCTTTGTTTGCAGGATAAATTCCAAAGAAAATACCTACCCCAGCTGAGAAAAGCCATGCAATAGCAATAGTACCTATGGATACACTAGGAGGTATATTAATAAATCCTGAGATAATATAAGCTAATCCCATACCAATAATCGTTCCGATTATGCCTCCAATTCCTGATACAATTACAGATTCTACTAAGAACTGTAATAGTATATCCCTTCTCCTTGCACCTATAGCCTTTCTTATACCTATTTCTCTTGTTCGTTCTGTAACAGAAACAAACATAATATTCATAACACCGATTCCACCTACTAGAAGGGAAATAGCCGCAATGGCACCTATAACCATTGTTATAATTCCCGTAATTTTATTCATAGATTCTAATTCTCCTTCTGCAGTTTGAATCATATATTTATTTTCACCTTCATTACCATGTCTTCTTTCAACCAACTTAATTATCTTATCTGAAATAGCTTTTGTATCTGCACCTTTCCTGATACTCATCTGAGCATCCCAGATATAATCCCCCCTCCACATCATTTGTTCTAAGGTTGTATAGGGTACAAATACACTTCCAAAGGATTTCTCTCCCATTCCCTGAAGTCTACTCTTAGGTTTTTCATAAACTCCAATTATAACCAATGAAAATTGACTTTCTCCAAATTCTATATCTATATTTTCTCCTAATACATCGGTCCTCCCAAATGCTTCCAATGCCATTTCTTTATCTACTACAGCTACAGATCTTTTCCCTTTCACATCCTCATCTGTTAGATACCTGCCGTTAATCACATCTACATTTTCTATTTTAATATAATTTTCATTTGCTCCTGTTAATATTGCATCAATCTTTTTATTTTTAGATCTAAGCTTTCCCCTATCCTGCACACTAGGAAGAATGGCTTCTATGTCATCTGCAAAATTTTTCTTAATTACATCTATATCACCATGAGTTAGTAAATCCTTCATGGAATAATTTTCTCTCCAGTTCATGAAAAGATATGCTCGTCCTGCACCAAATTGCTCAAATTCTTTGTCTATCATCTTCTGGCTTCCTTCTCCTAATGCAACTACTGTAATAACCGATGATATACCTATAATAATCCCTAGCATAGTAAGGAGGGAACGCATTTTGTTTGCAAGAATGGCACTTAATGATACCTGTATACTTTCGAATATATTCATATCCTCTCCTCCTGTCTGTCAAGAATAATTTGGTCTTTGACAGGTGTATCTTCTATAATCTCTCCATCTCTACATACAATCATTCTCTTTGTATGCTGTGCTATATCTGGTTCGTGGGTAACCATTATAATGGTTACTCCCTCAGCATTAAGCTGCTGGAATATTCCCATCACTTCATTTCCAGACTTGGTATCTAAATTTCCTGTAGGCTCATCTGCAAAAATTACGGCTGGGTCATTTACTAAAGACCTGGCAATAGCAACTCTTTGTCTTTGTCCACCTGATAATTCGTTGGGATTATGTCCCATTCTTTCCTCTAAGCCGACTCTTTCTAAAGCTTTCATTGCCCTTTCTTTTCTCTCCTTAGCAGAAATCCCAGCATAAATCATAGGAAGTTCTACATTTTTTAAAGCATTTATACGAGGAATTAGGTTAAAGGATTGGAAAATAAACCCTATTTTTTTATTACGAATCATAGCAAGTTGATTATCATTCATCTGTTGTACACTTTCACCATCTAATTCATAAATGCCTTCCGTTGGTTTATCTAAGCATCCTAATATATTCATCAATGTGGACTTTCCTGAACCAGAAGGTCCCATAATAGATACAAATTCTCCTTCTTCAACTATTAAATTAATGTTTTTTAGAGCCTCCACAGATATACTTCCATTTTTATATGTTTTTTTTAGATTCTCTATTTTAATCATATTACATCACCTTATTTGTCATGACCTCATCTCCATCCACTGTTGCCTCCGTTGGATTTAAGATCACCTCATCATTCTCTTTCACATTTCCTATGATTTCTAAAGAGAAATCACTCTCTACTCCTGTTTGTATTTCATTTTCCTTTATTTTTCCATCTTCTACAGTAAAGATTACCTTTACTCCACCCTTTTTAGTAAATATTGCTTCATAAGGAACTGTCAGTGCGCCTTCTTTTTTCTCTGTTAAAATATCTACCTTTGCTGAAAAACCTGGTTTTAAAAATTCATCAGTATTTTCAATATCAATTTTTATTTCCACTATACTTTCTTTTCCCTGACTTCCATCTACTTGCTTTGCAATGGAACCTACGTATTTAACTTTCCCTTGATATACCTTACCCTCAAAAGAATCTCCTGTAATCTTTACACTATCTCCCACTTCTATTTTACTTGCATCATATTCATTCATATCTACTATGATTTCTAAATGATCTATGTCTTGAATAGACATTAAAGTTATATGGGACTCTATAATACCACTTTCTGAAATATTAGTATCTACAATAGTTCCAGTAATAGGGCTCTTTATTGTGTATTTTCCTAAATCTTTTTCTAGTTTTTCTACTTCTAACTTAGCTAATTCTATCTTTTGTTTCTGAACAGATATCTCATTTTCATGATTAGAATTTTTTAGTCTCTCCTCAGCTAAAGTATAATCATTATAAGCTTGATCCATCTCATCCTTTGATTTGTCTAAATCTACTTTTGAAATTACACTTCCTTCATATAATTCCTTATTTCTCTCATATGTATTTTTAGCATCGTCATATTTTATTTTTGCATTAGACAAATTAATTTCAAGTTCAGTATTTCCTTCTCTTTCTAATTGTCTTAGATTCTCCTGTTCCATAGAGAGTCTTAGCTTTGCATCCTTAATTTTATATTGAATATTTGTTTCCTCTAATTTCATTAATATTTGGCCTTTTTCAACTTTGTCACCTTTTTGCACATACATCTTTTCAATCTTCTCTTCTACGTCAGATACAACATCTCTTTTGTCCATAGAAAATATTTTTCCAGTAGACTGAATATGAGATTCGATATCCTCCTTTTTAACTGCTGTAGTCTGTGCCATTGCCTGAACAACTTTTTGACCTTTAGTTAGCGTTTTTATTCCTACAACTGCTCCTAGTATAATAACTATTCCTGCTACAATAATAAATTTCTTTTTCTTCACCGACATATCCCCCTTTTTATCTAAAAATTTGATTAATGTTATGTATATATCTTGCTATTAATGATCCTACCTATAGATGCAGTAAATATCACTGCTTTTTCATATATTTTCCTCCTTTAATGCCTTAACCCCAAATAATATGTCATTAGATATAACGAAATTTAAATTAAGAATACTGCATTTAATTTTATTTAATCCTTATCTATATTATATAAAAACAAGTAAGGGTTGTCATATTGATTTTCCTTTCAAGTCAAGAATATATCTTACAATACTGTTAGATTCAATTTAAACCTATATAATTCCATGTCTTTATCATAGAATATCCTTGTCCCCTTTTTGTTTGGATACTGTTATTTATACCTATCTCTTCTAATTTCCTTCTAAGTCTTGTAAGATTTATGGATTCTCTTCTATGAATTCTCCTTTTATATTGGAATAATCCTTTACTGTAACTACAGTATAGTTATATCCCTCTAATTTATCTTTAATAAGATTCAAAATTTTTTAGTCGTCTTCTACTACAAATCCCTTATACATTTTATAAATCGTTATATAAGAAAACTATGTATTTTATAAGTTCATACTTAATCTAATCATATCAATACATTCAATACCATTTTCTATAATCTTATCTTTATAATGCTTTCTAAAAAAATTCCTATCTACACCAGTTATACGAAATCCACATTTTTGATAAAGTGTCAATTGAGATATACTTGAATTTCCTGTTCCAACTTCTAAAATCTTTCCTTTAAGTTCTCTTGCATTATCTATAGCGTTAAATAATAATGCCTTTCCGATTCCTTTACCTTGATATGCTTCGTCAACCGCAATATTTACAAGTTCAAAAGTCATAGGTCTTGTCCTTATTATTACATAAACTCCAACAATTTTCTCCTCGATATAAGCAAGATAGCAGTTTCCTCTATGTAGATAATCATTAATTATTTCAATAGACGGGTCTGCTAAAAGAAGAAGATCATAAGGAATTTCATTATCGCAGCCTAATTTTTTTATTTCAATATTCTCCATTGATATTCCCCTCTATCTCCAATTACTATATTTCCTTTCTCCAGTTCTTTGGTGCAAATAATGCTATTATTGTAAATAGTTCAAGTCTGCCTAAAAGCATTAGTAAGGAGAAAAACGCCTTTGAAATTTGACTATATCCATTAAATGTACTAGTAGGTCCCACAAATCCCAATCCCGGACCAATATTCCCCAATGTTGCAGCTACTGAACTAATTGCCGATTCTAAATCTACTCCTTCTAAGGAAATTAAAATAGTAGATAATACAAATATAAACACATATAATCCAGCAAAACTATTTATACTTGCTATAGTTTCATTAGGTAATACTTTATCATTAAGCTTAACTGGAATAATTGCTCTAGGATGAAACATCTTTAGTATTTCTCTCTTGATTAATTTTAATATAATTAGTATTCTAATGACTTTCATTCCTCCTGCTGTAGAACCTGCACTTCCACCTATAAACATGAGAAGTAGTAAAATCCCCTTACTAAATGTTGGCCATATATCAAAATTAGCTGTAGAATATCCAGTGGTTGTCATAATAGATCCAACTTGAAAAAAAGAATCTCTAAAGGCTAGACCTATATTACTATAACTAGTCTTAAATAAGTTAAGAGCAATTGCAGTTACTGCTAGAAAAACAATTGCAAAATAAAGCCTTAGCTCTTCATCCTTAAATACATATCTTATTTTTCCTTTAAATAAAGAATAATATAAAGAAAAGTTAACTCCTGAAAGTACCATAAAACTTCCTATTACAAGATGAATATAGGTACTATTATAAGCACCTACACTGGCATTTTTAGTGGCAAATCCTCCTGTACCAACTGTTCCAAAAGTATATACTAAAGAATCAAATAAAGACATTCCTCCAATTTTTAATAATATAACCTGAAATATAGTAATAGTAAAATATGTTGTATATAGTATTTTAGCTGTATCTCTTATTCTAGGTGCTATTTTTCCTGCAATAGGACCTGGACTTTCTGCCTTAAATATTTGAAATCCTCCTATTCCAAGGGCTGGCAATAATGATAAAGTAAAAACCAATATCCCCATACCACCTATCCAATGGGTAAAAGAACGCCAAAATAAAATCCCCATTGGCAATATTTCTACATTTGCTATTACTGTTGCACCAGTAGTTGTAAATCCTGATACTATTTCAAAAAATGCATCTATATAGGTAGGTGTACTTCTTGAAATATATAAAGGTAGAGCTCCAAGTAAAGATATAATTACCCATCCTAAGGAAACAATTGCTAAACCTTCCTTTGCATTTATATGTCTATCAGGGTTTTTACTTCTAGTTAAAATTAGTCCTAGTATGCCTGTTATCAATATAGTTATCAAAAATGCAAGTGTATCATTCTGATTTGTATATAAAGATATAAACAAAGAAGGAAGCATTAACACTGCTTCTAACATTAGTATATTACCTAGTATGCTTAGTACGATGCCATAATTCACTTAATACCCCTCCCTTATACGATTTGAAGAATATTTTTAGAGTGGGTAAATCTTCTGTTAAACAGAATACTACTATTCTATCGTTGGCATTTATAACAGATTTACCATTAGGTATTATAACTTTGCCATTATGAACTATGGCTCCAATTATTATACCCTTAGGTAATTTCAATTCCTCTAATGTTTTTCCAACTATAGGCAAATCTTTTCCAATAATTATTTCTGTTACTTCTCCATCTCCACCTATTAGTAGGGAAACCGATACTATTTTACCACCACGGATATACTTCAATATATTACTTACTGTAATATAAATTGGATTTAGTGCAGCATCTATTCCCAATCTATCAATTATCTTTGAATAATTTTGCCTACTAATTTTTGAAACTGCCTTTGAGACTCCAGATTGCTTTGCCATAAGAGCCATAAGTAAATTTTCTTCATCATATCCTGTTACTCCTACAAATGCATCCATGGTAGAGATTCTTTCTTCATCTAGGAGATTAATATCTGTACCATCTCCGTGTATTATAAGTACATCACTGAGAAGTTCAGATAGCTCTTGGCATTTTTCCTTATCCTTCTCTATTAATGTAACTGATATATTGGCCTTTGATAATTTCTGAGATAGATAAAAACCAATATTACTGCCTCCCAGTATCATTACCCTTTCTATATCCTTTTTAGTTATATCCTGTACAAATCTATTATTCAGATTATTAATATCGTCACTTTTTCCTATAACATGAATTGTATCATTTGCTAGTAACTGTGTAGAGCCATCTGGAATTATTATATCTCCATCTCTAGATACAGCTGTAATCAACAGTCTATCGAAATCTTCCAACTCTGCTAATTTCTTACCTACAAATTCTTCCATATGCTCAATATTGAAATCAATCATTCTGACTTTCCCACTGGCAAACTCTCCTGAATAAAAACTATAATTCTTCAATAAATATTTCTCTATTGCTTGAGCAGTTGCTAAGTCTGGATTTACTATATGATCAATTCCTAGTTCAGTCTTTATAAAATCTAGTTGCTGCATATACTCAGGATTTCTAATGCGTGCAATTGTTTTTTTACATCCCAATTTATTAGCTAAGGAGCAGATAAGTGTATTAGTTTCATCACTATCTGTTGAAGCTACTAATAAATTATATTGATTTATACCTAATTCTTTAAGAACATTTGTATCTATTCCATTTGCTAAAACCGTTAGAACATCTAAATGTTCATTTACATAATTTATTACTTTTGGATTATTGTCTATTACTGTTACATCTATATCTTCAAATACCATTGATTCAGCTAGTTTATATCCCAGTTTACCAGCTCCTACTACGATTACTTTCATGTTCTTCACCTCATATTTAATATACCAAATACCTCTATAGAATAATAGAGGAGAATATTATTATCCTATAAATGTAAAGCAAAGTCAAAAAATTCTTTAACAACAGAAGCTATCTAAAAAGCAATCAAAACTCACTCTTAAAATAGCCCCTTTTTTCCCTTGCTAATTCCTAGTTATATCTAACAAATTATCTCCACTAATCTAAATATTAAATTTGCAGCAATACCTGCGCAAATTCCACCAATAGTATGACAAAGTATGGCTGTACCTGTAAGATTTCTAAACTTTAAGCCATCCATCATGGCAACATGAGTACTTAAATATCCACTCCAGCACATACACATAGCAGTAAATACAGCAATATCATTGGCTCTTGCAAGTCCATTAGTGACCATAGCTGGTACTAATCCTATTGCAGCTCCTGCTGCTCCAAGAGCTGTTATGGGAACAGAAATAGCTGTGGAAGAAGTAAATCCAAATAATGGTTTAATAATAAAACCAATTTTTTCCCCTATCCAAGGAAGAAAACCTACTCCTTCATAGGCAGCACCAGTATAAATTCCTGTTTCTGGAATCGTATTAGTAAGTATCATTACTATGGAACAAATAATAAGTACCCCAGGAATTATATCAAATCCTACCTTAACCCCTGATGCACCGCCTTCAAGCATAGAATTCATCAATCTTTCTCCTATTTTACCCTCTCTGACCTCTCTATATTCTAATATATCATAACTAATTTCACTATCCTCTTCCGCTTCACTGGAAGTTCCATATATTTTCTTAGTCTTAATGAGCATTAATCGAACAGACACAATACTACCTATTATGGCTCCTATATTACCTATTATTGCAGCTAAAATAAAATTTTCATTATTAGGGTTGGGTAATCCCATCATATATACTGTTACTATCATTCCCATACCAAAAGAAGTTCCAATATTAGTCAATGCCGGAAGCTGATATTCTTTAAAATACCTGCAAAACCTTTTATCATCAGCTAAGGTTAATACCGCTGCATTGTCAGATAGATAAGTGGTAAATACAGACATGGCACTTGCACCTGGAAGTCCATAAATCGGGGCCATTAAGGGTGATAATAGCTTATTTGCTAAAGCAATTACACCAAATTCTGTAAGTATGTTTGCTACTGCCCCTGCAACAACTGCTATTGCCATTATATAAAATACTGTGTGCATTAATAAATCATAAGCTGTATTGAGCAATGTATTTATGGAGTTAATTAAACCCATTTTCATACCTAGCACTGTAAAAAAACTAATAACTATAGCTAGGCATATGAATCCTTCAATGCTTACAGCCTTTTTCAACTTCGTTTCCATCTTGTTAAAAACCATCTCCTATTTAATTTATATATTTAAATATAACACTAGTTGCCAAATATTAATAGTGAAAATATTCATATCCCATATAATAAGGATAAATTATCTTAAGACTGCATATGGTTATACTTGAAATATCTTTTTATTAATAGTAAGATATTAACAAAATATAAACTAGGAGAATGAAAATGAATTGGTTAAATAAATTTATGAATGGAAGGTATGGCGGAGATCAACTCTCAACTGTATTGATAATATTTTCCTTACTTTTAACTCTATCTGGCAGGTTAGCTAATATTTCATTACTATTATATTTAGGTTATATTCCGTTGATAATAAGTATTTTTAGAATATTTTCTAAAGATATAAATAAACGCAGAATGGAAAACTATAAATTTGCAATTTTTATGAGTCCAGTTTATTCATGGTTTAAAAGAACTGAAAATAGAGTGAAAGACCATAAGACTCATAAATATCTTAAATGTCCAAACTGTAATGCAAAATTAAGACTGCCAAAGGGAAAAGGAAGAATTATGGTTACCTGTCCAAAATGTAAGGAAAAGTTTGAAAAAAGAACATAAAATGATTAATTTAATAGAGAGAGGTTTAAAGGTAGATGAATATACTAAAAAAACTCTGGGGTAAAATTCTATATGGCATTGCTAGTATTATTTCTGTAATATTTGATGTTTTCATTAGTATTGTAGGATTTATAGTAGGAATTATAATAAATGTTGGAAGAGGGTTTCTAGCTCTTATATCCATGGGCGGCTGTCTATTAATTATGATATTAGGACCAGCACTATTACTTAATCCCATAACATTTTTTATGATCCTATTCCTTGTTATTTTTCCAATATTGGGAACTAAGTTTATATCCTATTTAAAATATACAAAATACATGATAACAGAGTTTCTATTTGATCATGCAGATAATTTTATAAATGGAAGAAAAGCTCAATTCAATTCCTTTAATGAATATGGAAATAAGTATAAGAGAATGGAAGAAGAAAAAAGAAGAAAAGAACAACAAAAAAGACAAGAAGAAGAAAGAAGACAATGGGAAGAAAGGTTTAGACAATGGAATGAATATCAGAATTCCCAGAGAGGAAATAGTGGATATGGTGGATATAATACCTATGGAGGAAACTATCAAAACAGTAATTATGGAAATTCTTATGCAAATCCTACTATAGAATTTAAAAGTAAATATGAAAAAAGTTGTAATTTATTAGGAGTTGCATATAATGCAGATAAATATGAAATTAAATTGGCATATAGAAAAAAAGCAAAGGAATATCACCCAGATTTAAACAAATCACTAGATGCAACAAAAATATTCCAAGAAATAAACAATGCTTATGAATTTTTAAGTGACGATAATATAGAAAGATATAAAAGCATGAAATAGTAAAATACCTTGTCATTTAAAGTAAGAGTTAATAGAAATATTTTTAAATAGAAATCTATAAAATAAAAAGAAAAGGAGAATAAATTATGCTTGAATACAAATTTGATACCCAGTTATTAATCGCAGGTCACGACCTTTCAGAAGATGCAATAAACCAATATATTACAAAGAATATTGAAGGTGACTGTCTCCTTGCTGTTGGTGATAAAGATTTAATAAAGATTCATTTTCATACTGCTACTCCATGGAAAGTACTTGAATATTGTGCCTCCCTAGGAGATATATTTGATGTAGTTGTAGAAAATATGGAACGTCAAGAAAATGGACTACAAGGCTAAACTTATAGTTAAATTAAAGACATAATGAAAATTAAGGGCATTATCCCATAAAAAGGATAATGCCCTCAAATATCTTTATGCGAAATACATATATAAGGTTTTCTATAATAATTCCTTTCTCAATTCCTCTCCTGTTTTAGAAGATAAATATGCTAGTGGAATATCAAATATGGTTATTGCCCCTACTTTCCCTTCAGAAGCCATTCTATGAACAGCCCTAGCATAAGCAGTTAAAACTGATGAAGTAAATTCTGGATTGCTTTCAAGATTTAAATTAAACTCCATCTTTTGTTTAGTACCTAATCCAGTATTTCCCGTTCTAATGACAAACCCACCATGAGGCATCTTATTATGTTTTTCCTTTAATTCTTCTTCCGAAATAAAATGTACAGTAGTGTTATATTCTGCAAAATAATTTGGCATAGTTTTTATTTCTTTCTCAATTCTATCACGATTCCCATTCTCTTCACATGCTACATAGCAGACCCTCTTATGCCTTTCACAAGATGGGATATTTATATCTTCACAATTTCTAACCTTATCTAAAACTTCTTTAACAGGTACAGTATATTGAACTCCATTTTTTACACCTTCTATTCTTCTAATTGCATCAGAGTGTCCTTGGCTTATTCCTTCACCCCAAAAAGTATAATCCTTTCCACTAGGTAAAATTGCTTGACCTAATAATCTATTAAGAGAGAAAAGTCCCGGATCCCAACCAGTAGATATAAGGCTTAATTTATTGGAGTTTAATGCTATATTATTTACCTTTTCAAAGTATTCAGGAATCCGCCCATGATTATCAAAACTATCTACTGTATTAAAATGTTCTGCCACCATAGGACATTGTTCATCTAAATCCTTCGCAGATCCACCACAAAGAATCATTACATCAATTCTATCCTTAAAATCTAATATATTGGATATATGTATTACCTTGGACTTTGTATCTAATATATTAGGATCTCTTCTAGTAAATATTCCTATGAGTTCCATGTCTGTGTTCTGATTAATGGCTAATTCAACTCCATGACCAAGATTTCCATATCCTACTATTCCAATTCTTATTTTATTCTTCATATTACACCTCCATAATAAATTATAATACAAAATTATATCACTTTAGTATATATATTATAACTAAGTTACTATAATATTATTAAGATTATAATTTATGGGTATTAATATCTAGAGTCACTAAATACACAATACCTAAAGGGAGAGAAATATATATATGGATTATAATAAGCAAGTAAAAGAAGTAGTAAAGTACTTTAAAAATAGCGAAAAAAAAGTGGAAGATTTTAAAATCGGAATTGAATTTGAACATTATGTAATAGATAAGAATACTTTAAAAACCATCTCCTATTATGGTAAAAATGGTGTAGCTGAAACACTAAAAGAACTAGAAAAGAATGGTTGGAAAGGTATGTATGAAGGGGAATATATACTAGGGTTAAATAAAGGAAATAAGATTATAACATTAGAACCAGGGAGTCAACTGGAACTTAGTATAAATGCACAAAAAAATATATCGGATATTGAAAAAGAATATATAGAATTCATGGAAGAAATAATTCCAATACTTAATAATAAAAATCAAGGATTAATGACCACAGGTTATCATCCACAAACTAAAATAAATGATATAAAGCTATTACCTAAAAAAAGATATGATTTTATGTTTAACTATTTTAAAACCAAAGGCAGCCATGCTCATAACATGATGAAAGGAACAGCAGCACTACAAATATCCATAGACTTTAAAGATGAAGAAGACTATAAGAAAAAGTTTAGAACAGCCAATGGACTAGCTCCAGTATTATATGCATTATTTGATAATTCCTTTTACTTCGAAGGAGAAATATGGAATAAACATGGATTAAGAACTTATATATGGAATAATTGTGATGATGATAGATCAGGTATAGTAGATAATGCATTGACAGATAATTTTAGCTATGAAAAATATGCTGAATATATTTTAGATAGACCACCGATATTTATATTTAAAAATGAAGAAGTTATTCCAACAGGGGAAAAAAAGGTCAAAGAATTATTCAACCCTGATGACTATAAGCGAGATGAATTAGAACATTTACTAACTATGTTTTTCCCAGATGTAAGGACAAAAAAATATATCGAAATACGAATGATGGATTCTATTCCATATCCTTTAAATTTTTCAGCAGTAGCTTTACTAAAAGGTATTTTCTACAATGAAAAAAATTTAGATAAGGCATATGAATATATTAAAGATATAACCATAGAAGATATAAAGAAATCTAAGGAAGATGTTATAGAAAATGGTTTGAAAGGCAAATTAAAAAATAGAACTGTTCTTGAAATAGGAAAATGGTTAGTAGAATTAGGAAAAGAAGGATTAAGCTCAGATGAAGTTAAGTATATTTTACCTCTTGAGAAAATGATAAATGATAATAAAAACCCTTATGAAATTATTAAAGAAAAATTTAAAGATGGTAAAAAAGAATCCTTAGATTGGTGTTTATTGAATAATTTAATTGAGGTGAGAAAATGAATTGGAAAGATATAAACGATGAATATATAAGCTTAATTAAATCTAACCCAGAAAAATATCTTGCAGATTATAAAATAGCCATAGAAAAGGTCGCAAACTCTACTGCAATATATAAAGGTAAACCAGTACCTTTTCTCTACCATCCAATGTTTTATACGGAAGAGGATGTAGAAAATTTCAATAAAATTGGTGATATCCTAATATCCATAACCAATAAAGTAACACAAAAATATTTAGATTCAAAAGAATTCAGAAAAAAATTTGAATATAGTCCACTTTTAGAAGAACTTATACTCATAGATAATGGTTATGATATTAATGTTCCTATAGGTAGGTTTGACCTATTTTATAAAGATTATAATAATTTTAAATTCTGCGAATTAAATACAGATGGTTCTTCAGCTATGAATGAAGATAATACCATAGGGAATATATTATTAGAAACAGAAGGGCTACAGGACTTTGGCAAAAAATACAAATTATTTTTATTTGAATTAATAGATAAATGGGTAGAAGATTGCATCAGCATATTTAAAAAATGGAACAGTAAAATAGAAAAACCAAATGTAGCAATAGTTGATTTTACTGAATCTGGTACATCTAAAGAGTTCGAGGTATTTAAAAATACATTTATAAAAAAAGGATATAATGCTATAATAGCTGACCCTAGAGATTTAAAATATAGAGATGGACATTTATATTTTGAAGATTACAAAATAGATTTAGTATATAGAAGAATAGTTACATTTGAATTAATAGAAAAAGCTAATGAGATACCAGAATTTATTGAAGCCTATAAAAATAATGCCTTCTGCTCAATAGGTTCCATTAGATCACAAATTGTTCATAATAAGATAATATTTAAAATACTACATGATGAGGATACATTAGGCTTTTTATCTGAAGATGAAAGAAAGTTTATAAAAAATCATATCCCTATAACTGGTCTATTTAAAGGAAATAGAAAGATATATGATAGGGTTTTAAATAATAAGGATAGATATATTATGAAACCTTTAGACTTAAATGCTTCGAGGGGAGTATATGCTGGTAGGGATTTAACTCAAGATGAATGGAAAAAAAGATTAGATGAATCTTGGGATAAAGACTATCTCTATCAAGAGTTCTTTGATCCATTTACAAGGGAACATATAGTATTTAAAGATGATAAACTTAAAATAGAAGAGTTTAAATCCATAGTTGGATTGTTTATATATAATGAAAAATTTGCAGGAATATATACTAGAATAGGAAAGAACAATATAATATCAGGAGTAACTGATTATTATACTCTGCCAAATATTTTAGTTAAATAATGAAGTATTCTATTTAAATTAAATTTTATCTTTTGTAAAAATCAATTTTAAAAGACATTAAGAAGATGATTTCTGTACTAGCAGAGATCATCTTTTTTAATTTCTATTTATATCTATCATCAATATAATTATCAATCCCATTTCCTATTTTTCCCCATTTATTGAATAGTTTCCTGTTCATTTCTACTAAATTGGAAATGAAAATACTTTATAAGTGAAGCTCCTTTAAATTACCTATTTCATAAAATAAATTTAATATACTATAATGTCTTTTTATTTAAAATATCTTTAAAGAAAGGGAAAAACCTGTCGATATAAGTTTTGGCTTATATCAATTGTTTACTTTAAATATATTGCTTAAATCAAAATATAATCGTAGAAATTTAATTAAAAGGAGTGAATTCATGGGTTTAAAAAACAGTTTTAAAAACGTTGCTACAGAGTTGAATCTAAAATATGATTCTAAAGGCTCAATCATATTTGGATCATACAAAGGATATAAGGTAACAATTCAATATAATAAAAAATTAAATGGATATTGTTTTAATATTCCTCTTAAGGAATCCGAATTAACCCGAGAGGAAAATATGGATGCATTTATAAATGAACTTTTAGAAGATAAAAAATCCGTAGCAAAAGCAAGTTATGAAGAATATTGTCTTAAAATACTCTTAACAGTAAAATTTACAGCAAAACAAGAATTAAAGAGTATCACCGATATCTTAAATAAAGTCGAAGATTTTGCTAAAAACAATCATTATACTACATCCTGTGAAATATGTGGGGAAGATATGCCTACATCCATTAATCTGATTAACAATATTCCATTTTGTACCTGTGAAAAATGTTATGGTGAAATTATAGGAGATTTAGATGATGCGCAAATTAATTTTAAAAATCAAAAAAATAATATTGTAAGCGGAACAGTAGGTGCCTTTCTAGGCTCATTAATAGGGGTAGCTCTATGGGTTGTTATTTATGCTATAGGTTATATTGCCTCAATCTGCGGTATAGTATTGGCAATTTGTGCTATAAAAGGATATAAAAAATTTGGCGGTAAATTAGATAAAGCGGGAATAATTATAACAATTCTTGTAACAATATTTATGGTATATGTTGCAAACTACATATCTTATGGGTATGAGGTATATATTGCATTTAAAGAAGTTGAAAATATTAATTTATTAGAAGCAATACGTTCAGTAGGATTTTTGGTTAGTGAATATGAAGATTTTGGTAACTCCTTTATAGGAGATTTAGTATTCGGTTATTTTTTCACTCTTATTGGAACTGTAACTACTTTTATTAATGCATATAAAGAACATAATTTTAAATATAAAACTAGAAAATTACATGAGTAGAATATAATTAAACTTAGATATAAGCAGCTTAATAAAGAATAAAGTTAGGCATATTACCTAGCTTTACTTTTTATTAAGATATTCAATAAACTTTTCAGATGATGGAGATAAAGTCACACATTTTAATGAACAAATTCCTATACTTCTTTTGGGAATATCCTCCACAAGTTTTATTTCATAAAGAATTCCTTTAGATAAGTAATCCTCTGAGAATTCTCTAACTACGCAAGCTAAACCTAATCCTATTTTTGCAAATTCTAGAAGCAAATCATGAGAACCAAGTTCTATTTCCGGATTTACTTTTATACCCTTTGATAATAAATATCCTTCTACATATTGTCTTGATCTAGACCTATTATCTAAGAATATCATAGGATATCTTAATAATTCTTCATAGGTAATAGATTCAAGAATTAATTCTTTATATCTTTCACCAACTACAAATATATCTTGTATATCCTTACACTTTTTTATATTTAATGAACTATCTTTTATGGGCAAATTACATATTCCAATATCAATTTCCCCTGATTTTATTAATTTGCAAAGTTCATCTGTAGTTCGATTAATTATTCTCAATTTAATATTTGGATAAGATTTATGAAATTTCTCTAAATAAGGCAACAAATAGTACCTAGAAATTGTATCACTGACTCCAATTTTTAATTCCCCTTCTTTTAAATCCCTAGATTCCTTTATTTTCTTTTCACCTGTATCTAATAGGCTAATTGCGGAATTAGTATATTCAAATAGCATCTTACCCTCATTTGTAAGTATTACTCCCCTTGGAGTCCTTGTAAAAAGCCTGATTCTAAGTTCATCTTCTAATTGCATTATGGCTTGGCTTATGGCAGGTTGTGTCATGTACAGCTCATTAGCAGCCTTAGAAAAGCTTTTACATTTAGCCACTTTATCAAATATTCTATAAAGCTCTAATCTAATAGACATATAACCACTCCTTATATCTATTATATCAGATATTTATTTTACTTATACCATAATATATTATATATTAAATGTGTAAGATATCAAATAGGATATTGAAAAGGAGCGATATAAATGGAAAGAGTAGTAGGAACTGTTGTTAGAGGTCTAAGAGCCCCTATTATTAAAGAAGGGGATAATATCGCAGATATGGTAGTTGATTGCGTAATGAAAGCTTCCGAAATAGAAGGCTTCAAGATTCAGGACAAAGATGTTGTTACTATAACTGAATCAGTAGTTGCACGCGGTCAAGGAAATTATTCTAGTATTGATGCTATTGCAAAGGATGTAAAAAGAAAATTTGGAGATGAAACCATCGGCGTAGTATTTCCAATTTTAAGTAGAAATCGTTTTGCTATTATATTAAGGGGTATTGCTAAAGGAGCAAGGAAAATCGTTTTGATGTTAAGCTACCCTGCTGACGAAGTAGGTAATCATTTAGTAGACATGGATGTACTTGATGTAAAGGGAGTAAACCCTTGGACAGACGTATTAAGTGAAAAAGAATTTAGAGAATACTTCGGATATAATAAACATCCTTTTACTGGTGTAGATTATGTTGAATATTATAAATCAATAGTAGCTGAATATGGTATTGATTGTGAAATAATATTTTCAAATAATCCAAAAACAATATTAGATTATACTAAAAATGTAATTGCATGTGATATTCACACAAGATTTAGAACTAAAAGACTTTTAAAAGAGAACGGTGGTAAAAGCATTTATGGACTTGATGATATACTTACATCTTCCATAGATGGCAGTGGATATAATGAAAAATATGGTTTACTTGGTTCAAATAAATCAACAGAAGATACAATAAAATTATTCCCTAGAGATTGCCAGCCAATTGTAGATAAAATCCAAAAATCACTTAAAGAAAAAACAAGTAAAACTGTTGAAGTTATGATATATGGAGATGGGGCATTTAAAGACCCTGTAGGTAAAATCTGGGAACTAGCTGACCCTGTAGTTTCTCCTGCTTATACTTCTGGACTTGAGGGAACACCTTCAGAAATAAAATTAAAATATCTAGCTGATAATGAATTTGGTGATTTACGAGGAGAAGAGTTAAAGGAAGCCATATCTAAATATATTGAAAATAAAGAATCGGAACTTGTTGGTAATATGGCATCTCAAGGAACTACTCCAAGAAGGCTTACTGACTTAATAGGCTCCTTATCAGATTTAACTTCTGGCAGCGGAGATAAGGGAACACCTATAATTTATATCCAAGGATATTTTGATAATTATATAAAATAATCAAAAGGCAGAGGAAATTTATTTTCCACTGCCTTTCTTATAAATATAATCTATCTATTAAAAATTTATTATTCCTAAATGGCTAAGTAAAATTTTAAATCCCATAAGTATTAAAATTATTCCACCTATAATTTCTGATTTTGACTTACATTTGTTGCCAAATACATTTCCTATCTTAACGCCAACTACTGATAATGTAAAAGTAACAGTTCCAATAAGTAAGACAGCCGATGTAATATTTACATCAAGAAAAGCAAGAGTAACTCCTACTATTAAAGCATCAATACTTGTTGCAATTGCTAAAATAGACATATTTCTAAAATTAAGAGAGTTCTCTATCCCAAAATCATTTTCAATTTCACATTCACAATCTTTTGATTCTCGTATCATATTTAATCCAATAATTCCAAGCAATATAAATGCTATCCAATGATCCATTGATGCAATCTTATCATGGAACCTTATTCCGAGAAAGTATCCAATTAAAGGCATCCCTGCTTGAAATGTTCCAAAATAAAGTCCCACTATTCCAGCCTTTTTAATATTGATTTTCTGCATAGATAGTCCTTTACAAATAGATACGGCAAATGCATCCATTGACAAACCAATTGCAATAATAAACAGTTCAAGTAAATTCATATTCCTTCTCCTTTATCTCTTGATTTATAATAAAAAAGACCTATCTGCAGTATTGCTGCAGACAAGTCTCATTATTTAAAATAAAGCCAGATAAATTTTATCAGTATGTTGACTTTATTACACAATTCTTATTGTGCTAACTACTCCCTTATCTCATTAACAAGTATATAGAACAATGTCTATGCTGTCAATACTATGAAGATTTATTATATCTCATTTCCCCTATTCATATTCTTTTACTATCTTATTTGAATTGAACTTATAAATATAACTTTAATTCAAATATCCCTAATATTTTCTATATCTCTTTTATTTTTGACCATATACTTTGTCTTTAATTTTAAGACTTAATAACACCTTATATATTCTTGCTATAAAATAATAAAAATGAATCGAAATATACCATGACTCATTTTATATCATCTTTGTTTTTAAATCTTCTTATATTTATTTCCTATTTGTTTTTCATATAGATTTCTCAACTTTTCAAGGGTTTCTTCATCCATATCCTTTTTCCTTATTAAAGATGCCTGATTCATATTAGAATAGTTTATAAAATAATCCTTTGACTCAAGTATCTGATAAAATTGATCATATCTAATCTTAATTTGACCTTCAATTGCTGTATTCTTTACAATTAAAAAATCATCATAAAAATCTAATATATCTTGAGAGTCAAATGCTCCTGTATTATCTGTTTTTATTCTTTGCTTATTTTTTCTTTCAACTTTAAAAATCACTGTGCCAAAGGAAACTAATGCAAGTAGGATCCAAAATATAAAAAACCCTATTATATTAAATTGCCTATTATCAAAAGCAAGTAATCCAGCCATTAAAGCAGCTAATATAATTATAAATGGGATTATTACTTTGTTCCTTCGAAATGTTGCAACATATAAAAATTTATGATAATCTTCTTTTGTCATACGAGTCTTCACTGTAAATAATTTGTTATCCATAATTTCCCCTAACTTATGTATTTTTCATCTCAATATATAAAATCCTTATAATATCTCCATAATAATATGGATATAAAATATTAATAAAAGTAAACCTAAAAACAAAGTCACATAAATAAATCTTTTTATTATGGTTTTCTTAGTCAATCCAATGATTGCAAGAACCAACGAAATTATAAAGAATATGAAATGAAGATATAAAGATATCTTTGTTCCCAAAGGAGTAAGAATCATTGGTACCCATAGAATACTGATAATTACAGATATCATAGATAAAATAGGTAGTTTTTCACTTTTCAATTTTATATAGGATTCACCTATGATTCCAACTAGATTCTCTATATCTCCAGCTATTATTTCTTTTTCAGTAAAAGCATATGATTCATTTGTTATGCCTTCAACTTTAAATTTCTTCTTATTATTTCCCCTTTAGTTTTCTCGCAGTTATATTCCATATCCATCCCCCATATATTTAATTTATTCCACAGTAACTGACTTAGCCAAGTTTCTTGGCTTATCTACATCATTTCCCTTTATAACAGATGTATAATAAGCAAGAAGTTGAGTAGGTATAACTGTTAAAACCGGCGCTAATATATTATCTACTTCTGGAATATAGATGGTATCATCAGCATGATTTAAGCTCTCATCTAATCTTTCTTTTATTATAGAAATAGTATAAGCTCCTCTAGCCTTTACTTCTTGTATATTTGAAACCATTTTTTCATATAGATAATCTTGACTAGCTATTCCAATTACAGGAGTTCCTGATTCAATCAAAGCTATTGTCCCATGCTTTAATTCTCCTGCAGCAAAGGCTTCTGTATGGATATAAGAGATTTCCTTTAGTTTTAATGCTCCTTCCATAGATGTCTGATAATCCAGTCCTCTGCCTATATAAAATATACTTTTCTTATCTTTAATGCTTTCTGCTATTTTCTCGATTTTATCAGATTTTTTAAGAATCTCTTCTACCTTATCTGGTAACCCCTTCATCTTTTCAATTATTTCAAAATAATAATCTTCTGTAATACTTCCCTTAATATTTGCCATATAAAGTGCAACCATATATAAAGCCACTAATTGTGTAGTATATGCCTTTGTTGAAGCAACTGCAATCTCTGGTCCAGCCCATGTATAGAATACATCATTGGATTCTCTAGCTACAGATGAACCTAGAACATTAGTAATTGAAAGAATTCTTGCTCCCTTCTTCTTAGCTTCTCTAATGGCTGCAAGGGTATCTGCTGTTTCTCCAGATTGGCTAACTGCTATAAGCAATGTATTCTCATCAATAAATGGCTCCCTATATCTAAATTCTGATGCAACATCAGGCTCTACAGGAATATTAGTAAATTTCTCTATTGCATATCGTCCTACTAATCCAGCATGATAAGCTGTACCACATGCAACAATATAAATCTTAGAAATCTTATCTAATTCCTCTTTCGTTAACTTGATATCATCTAATTTTATTCTTCCATCATCATCAAGTCTTCTTAATAGAGTTTCTTTAATTGCCAATGGCTGCTCATGGATTTCTTTAAGCATAAAATGACTATAACCACCTTTAGACGCAGCTTCCATATCCCAATCTACTGTAAACTTTTCTCTTTTTACTTCATTTCTATTCTCATCATAGACTTTGACATTATCCTTTGTCAAGTGAACTATTTCTCCATTCTCTAAAAAATATACATTTTTAGTATATTTAAGTAATGCTGGAATATCTGATGCTATGAAATTTTCCTCATCTCCCAGTCCTACTACCAATGGACTTTCTTTTCTGACTGCAACTAGTTCATTAGGATTATTTGATGAAATAATACCTAATGCATAAGCTCCTCTAAGCTTCTTAATAGCTTTAAATACTGTACTAAGTAAATCTCCATCATAGAGACTATCTAGTAGATGTACTATGACTTCTGTATCTGTCTGAGATTTAAATTTATACCCCTTTTCAAGTAATTCTTCTTTAATTATATTGTAATTTTCTATTATTCCATTGTGTACTACTGCTATTGTTTCTTTTTCATTTAAATGAGGATGAGAATTTACATCTGATGGTGCTCCATGAGTTGCCCATCTTGTATGACCTATACCTACATTTCCCATTAATGGATGTTCATTTAAATAATCTTCTAATACTGAAAGTCTGCCTTTTAATTTTTTAAATTCAATATGTCCATTTCCATTTACTGCAATACCTGATGAATCATATCCTCTATATTCTAGTTTTTCTAATCCTTGTAATATTACTTCCTGTGCATTTTTATTTCCAATATATCCAACTATTCCGCACATAATATAGCCTCCTAATTTAGTGTGCAAATATTATATCACTTTTTACTTTATTTGTATAAGCTTTTTTGTTTACCCAATTATCCTATATAAATATATTGATCCTATACTAATTATAGTATTCTGTATAATGAAATATTTAATATACTCTATGTATTATATTATTAATCTATAGTCAATATAATTCAGTGTTTTTGAAGTTAGATTTGATGATTAGTTTATTTTTTCCAGAAAAAATTAAATCGTTTTCCAAATGATAATGAGGTTGAAAAACTAATTAGAGAAAAATAGATTAATTTTATAGAGCTACTGGTTTTCCAGTAGCTCTATTTTATAACCTGCATATTAAATATTCAGATCATCATTTATTATATTCTCATCAATATATTTTTCTACTTCATATGCTGTAGGTAGATTTAGTATATATTCTAATTTTTCTTCCATATCTTTCTTCGAAGTATTTCTAACTAAATATCTAGCTTTTAAAATAGATGACGCACTCATACTAAATTCATCTAATCCCATTGCTAAAAGTATTGGTATAAGCTTTTCATCACCTGCAACCTCACCGCACATGCCTACCCAAATACCCTCCTTATGTCCATTATCTATAGTCATCTTTATTAAAGATAGTAAAGCTGGATGAAATTGATTATATAAATTAGATATCTTTTGATTTCCCCTATCTACTGCCAATGTATATTGGATTAAATCATTGGTTCCTATACTAAAAAAATCAACTTCTTTAGCAAATTGCCTTGAATGTATTGCAACAGCAGGAATTTCAACCATAATTCCTAATTCTATATTTTCATCAAATTTAATATTTTCTTCCCTTAGTTCATCTTTAACTTCTTCTAAAATTAATTTACTTTGTCTTAATTCTTCTATACTCGAAATCATAGGAAACATTATCTTTACATTTCCATATGCACTTGCCCTTAAAATAGCTCTTATTTGAGTAGTAAATATTTCCTTATTATCTAAGCAAAATCTTATGGCCCTATATCCTAAAAATGGATTCATTTCTTTTGGAATCTTTAAATATGGTATATCCTTATCTCCGCCTACATCTAAAGTTCTTATAACTAGAGGTTTTCCCTCTAATTTCTCTGCTACTATTTTATAAGCCTCAAACTGCTCCTCCTCTGTAGGAAGTCTATCACTGTACATATAAAGAAACTCTGTTCTATAAAGCCCTACACCTTCCCCATCATTTTCTATTACTTTATCTATATCTTGTAAAGTCCCAATATTCCCTGCTAATTCCACCTTATATCCATCTCTAGATATGGATTCTTGTCCTCTCATTTTTTCTAGTTTCTTTTTAAATATCTCTAATTTTCCCTTCTCCTGATTATATGCTCTAATTTCATCTATAGTAGGATTTATAACTATTTCTCCTGTTGTTCCGTTAATAATCATCAGTTCATCATCTTTTACCACTTCCGTAATATTTTTCACTCCACATATAGCAGGGATATTCATAGTTCTAGCCATTATAGATGTATGAGATGTACGTCCCCCTATTTCCGTCACGATCCCAACCACCATATCTTTATTTATTTGTGCCGTATCTGATGGGGTCAAGTCCTTAGCTACAATTATGGTTTCACTATTTATCAAAGATAAATCCTTAGTTTTTATATTTAATAATATCCTCAATACCCTATTTGATACATCTTCTATATCAGCAACCCTTGCCTTTAGATACTCATCCTCCATTTCATGAAAAATAGAAATATAGGAATTAGTTATTTTACTAACTGCCCATTCACTATTTACATTCTCAGCTAATATATTCTCTTTTATAGCATTAATATATTCTGGATCTTCTAGTATCATCTTATGGGCAGTAAATATCTCTGCCTCCTTTTCCCCTATATTCTCCAATGTCATATTATATATAGTATCTATCTCCCTTATGGCTTTATTTATAGAATCATTTAATCTTTCTATTTCAAACTTACCATTTAAGATACTATTTTTAGAAATCTTTATCTCAGGCTCTTTATATACTAGAACCTTACCTATGCCAATACCTACTGAAGTTCCTAAACCCTTCATAAAGATCTCCTCCTAGTCCATTATCTTATTTTCAATAAATTCCCCTAGTTCCTCCACTGCCTTTTCTTCATCTTCTCCTATTGCCTTTATTACAAGACAATCTCCCTTTACCGCACCTATACTTAATATACTCATTATACTTTTAGCATTATATTCCTTTTCATTTTTAATGATTTTAATTTCACTAGTATATTTTGATGCCTCTTTTACAATCATAGATGCTGGTCTAGCATGTAAACCTGTATTATTTAACAATACTATTTCTCTCTGAGCCATAATCTCATCCCCTGCCTATATCTATTTTCATTACTTTAACTTAAACTTAAATTTTTGCCATGGCTTTATATAATCAAGCAAAAATATTTCTTCATCAACAACCTTGCCTACAATTGAAGATCTATTACTGTTTTTCATAGGTTTTAAAACTAAATGAACTTCTCCCGCATAATGTGCATATAGACTAGATTCAATTACAATATCTCCCTTTTCCATATCCTTTGGATTAATCAGTCGAAATTCATAATCCTTATACTTTACTCTAGACTGAGTAGACCTAATCATATATTCTGAGATGTCACCTCTATTAAAATGAAGTTCATTTAATAAAATATTTCTCTCTACCTCTGGAAGATTATTATCTATCTCTATATTTAATTCTAAAATATCTTTATTAATAGAAGCTAAAGCCTTTAATTCCTCCTCCGATGGAAAACAGTTAGAAATAATAATATCATCCATTAACCCAGTATTTATTAAATCTTTAACTTGAACCTCAATAGGTAATTCTCTATGTTCTTCCATAGTAGGCAGTCCTTCATTTACATCCCAAGGACCAAAATTTGCTTCATTAGATGAAACAAAAGCAGCAGTTCTAATTCCATGTTTTTTAAATTCTTCTGTAGTTCTCATGAAATGTTTCCTTGCTATTCCTGTATATCTATGGGGATAGAAATTGTGACAGCCAATTATATTGTCTTTATTAGGTAAATAACTCATAATATTATCTAAATACTTTGTACCACTGCTAATATTTAATTCTATCTTTAATCCATAAGGATTAAATGACATTATGCTTTCTTCATTGCCACTGAAACCCATATCTAATCTAATTCCTGTAAGTCCTATATCGCTAAACACTTTTAAATCCCTATGGTCTATATTTAAATCTTTAAAAACCTTAGGAGCAACATCTGCTATAATCTCCATCTTCAATTGTCTGGCAAATTTAACTATATCCTTAAATTTCCCTAATATTTCTTCATTTTCAACGGTCAGAAAGTTTAAAAACACCCTACTAAAACCATATTTTGATGCTAGTTCTAAATATCTTCTATTGTCTTCCAAATTTGACTTATCTGGATAAACAGACACTCCTAATTTAACCATTATTCTTTTCCCCTTTTAATTCGTCTACTACTTGATATAATTCTATAAATTCATTTGCCATATCTCTTACTGTAATAGCATTCATTAAATGATCCTGAGCATGGACTAATAGAAGAGATATTCTTTTTTCTTCCCCTCTTGCTTCTTCTTGTATTAGTAGAGTTTGACTTTTATGTGCTTCTGATAATTTATTATTCGCCTCTTCCATGGCATCTCTTGCCTTTTTAGGCTCTCCACTTTTAGCATATCCAATGGCTTCCATACAGAAACTTCTAGCTTCCCCGCTGAAATTTATTATATTTATTATTGTAAGTTCTAAATCCATTTTAATCTCTCCTTTATTGATTTCCCCTATGGAATTCTTTATTATAGAACCTTGGCAGGTATTTCCTATTAACCTCAAGCATTTCATCTAATAGCCTGTGTCCTAGCATATCATTAGCCACTAATGGATTTAATGTCATGGCAAGCAATGCCTTTTCATAGTTCCCTTCCACAGCCGATTCTGCTCCAAGAACTTCAAATGTTTTTATTTGATTAATCAAACCCTTTATGCTAACTGGAAACTCGTCTATAAACTTATGAGGTATGGGACCGTCCTTAGTAATATAGCTAGTGATTTCTATGGCATAATCTGATGGAAAATCCTTAATTGTATCTCTATTAATTGTATTTACTACTTGTAAATCACCTTTATCATTATAAATTGAGGAAATCAAATTACATGCTGCATCGGAATAATATGCGCCCCCTCTTTTTTCTAACTCAATAGGTTTTGTATTTAACTTTGGATTTTTATATAGATTAAATAGCTCTGACTCCGTTTTAATGACTTCCTCTGCCCTTGTACTTCCATTTTTATATTGATTTAATTGACTCTCTAACATATCTCGCTGTTTATAATAGTATTTATGGTATGGGCAAGGAATTAAGTTTAATGCTCTTGAAAACTTTTCATCCCACTCCATTTCTTCTATGTTTTTCATATTAACTAAAATAGAGTTTTTAATAAATTCTTCAAAGACTTCTGCTGTCTTATCTTCATTATCTATAAATGTATTAAATCCGTATATCATATGATTTAATCCAGCAAAATCAATTCTTATTCTACTATGATCTATATCTAAAATCTTAGCTATACCCCTTTCTATACCTACAGGCGTATTGCAAAGACCAACAAATTTTCTATGCTTTGAATATCTTGCTAAAGCTTCCGTAACCATTCCAACAGGGTTTGTAAAGTTAATTAACCATGCATCGGGACATAAATCCTTCATTTCATCAGCTATTTCCAATATTACAGGTATGGTTCTAAGTCCATTAATTAATCCACCTGCTCCATTGGTTTCTTGCCCTATAAACCCATAGGATAATGGAATCCTTTCATCCTTAACTCGTGATTTTAATAGTCCTACCCTAATTTGGGTAGTTACAAAGTCTGCATCCTTAATAGCTTTCTTTCTATCTGTTGTTGTAAATATTTTCATTGGAATATTTGCCTTATCTATCATTCTTCTTCCTAGTTCTCCAATGATTTCAAGTTTATCTAATCTCTCTTCTATATCCACAAGCCATAATTCATCTACAGGCAATTCATCATATCTATTTATCAGACCTTCTAAAAACTCTGGAGTATAGGAAGAACCTCCTCCTATTGTTCCTATCTTGAGAGATTTATTCATATAGTCAACTCCTTTGAATTAAGGGAAGGGCATATACCCCTCCCTATTAACTTTTTACTTTTTCTCTTTCTATTGCTTGTTTCTCTGCTGCCTTCACAAATGGCAGATAGATTATAATGGCTATAACAAAATTTAATATAGCTAATAATGCAGCCATAAAACTTCCTATGCCCTTAGCACCTGTTGCTAAAAATGCCCCAATACCTACTGGTGTAATCCAAGGTATCTGTACATAAGTTGGGGGCACTATTCCAGTAGCTGTAGCTATATAAGCCACTAAAGTCAATACACCAGGTACTATTAAAAATGGAATAAACAAAATGGGATTCAATACAATTGGAAGTCCATATATTACAGACTCATTAATCTGGAATATCCCCAATGGTAATGATAATTTAGCTACTTCCTTATATTCTTTTCTCTTCCTAACGACTATAAAGATTGCAACTATTAATGCTAATGTTGCACCAGAACCACCTAAATGAACAAATGAATCAAAGAAAGCCTTAGTAATTAAATGTGGTGCTTTTTCTCCTGCCATAATTGCATTATAGTTATCTGTAAGAGCTGGTAAATATACGGACTGCATAATCGGCTCAAATATATTGGCACCATGCACTCCAAGGAACCACAAGAAATTCATTATAATAGGTATCAATATTACTGCTATCATACCTTGAGTTAAACCCATAAGAGGTTTTTGTATAAGGTTAAATATTATATCGTATAAGCTGCCTAATTCTGCCGCATTGATTATATATGTTAATATACCAAATAAAAATATTGCAATAAATCCAGGCAATACAGAAGCAAAAGCTCTGCCTACAGCTGATGGTACAGTATCTGGCATCTTTATTGTCAAACCTCGTTTAGTTAACTTTACAAATATTTCCGTTGCAATTAATGCTACAATAATACCAGTAAATAATCCATTAGCATCTAAATAACCCCAGTGTAAATATCCCCATCCTGCATCTCCATGGGCTTGAGGTAATGTTGTGATAAATGATGCTACTGAAATTAAACCTGCCGATAAACCATCTTCACCATAGGATTTTGCAAGATTATAACCTATGGAGAAGGTTGCAAGTAAACCTAGCATTGCCAGAGTTCCCCACCAAACATTACCATTAATAGGACCTAGTACTTTCCCTATTGCAGGAACTAATTCACCTAAAGTATTATTCAATAATACTGCAAAGGAACCTGCTAAAACAATAGGCATAATACCAACAAAGCCGTCTCTAATTGCTGCAAGATGTCTTTGAGAGCCAATTTTCCCTGCAACAGGAACAAATTTATTTTCTATCCATCTCATAAATCCATTCATACTTATCCCCCTTTAAATAATAATAAATAATTATTTCCCTTCAATCATTGAAATAGCTTGGTCCAATACCTTAGCACCATTCATAGTTCCATAATCCATACTGTTTATTACATCCACCTTAATCCCCCTAGGATCCATTAGATCTTTGACTTTAGAAAGCATATATCTGACTTGCGGTCCTAAAAGCAATGCATCAAGATTTTCTAAATTGTTCTTTAAATCAGCCTCTGCAACAGCCTTTATACTTACTTCTATTCCTTGCTCCTTTGCTGCTTTTTCCATTTTAGTCACTAATAAACTGGTAGACATTCCTGCTGAGCATACTAATAAAATATTATACAAATAAATCCCTCCTTTTCCCACCATATCTAATGATTAGTGTATTAATATATATTGCAATATAGATGCCAACATATTATCTTCCTTAACACCTAATAATTCAACATTTCTATAATAAAAAATAGTGTGTAATACATTGCACACTATTACACACTATTATTATTTTCCATAAAGGATTTAACAATATAGGCTATCTCATTATCTCCTATATCTACTTTATAATCCTCCTTAATAGTTTTAAACTGTTCCCTTGCAACTATCATTTCCTTTAGATATAATTCCTTAAATCTATCTAAATCATCAAATACTCTAGTCTTCTCACCAGCCAAAAGACTCTCTATCATAAAACAGATATGAAGAGCCATACCCATTTTAACATCATTAGTTACTTTAATATTTAAGCTTTCTCCCAGTCCATTTATTAGATATTTAATATCTTTAATAAGTAAATCACTTTCTAAATGTATTAAATGCTCCCTAAGGGAATCCCATATTTTATCGTACATTTCAGCTTCTTCAACTATTTCTTCTAACCTTTCCACAGTTTCTCTTGAAAAAAGGTCAATAGCTGAAATAAATGGTATTGACTTTATATTTATATTAACTGCACTGATAATAGACAATATATTATAATCCTTATCTAATTCTGATATTCTATCTTCTAATCTTCTATCATCAATAATATTAATAGCGATTGTTTTAATATTTTTATGTCCTATTATATTATTTAAAATATCTGATATCTTCCTTGCCACCCCATCACCTGTAAAGCAAGCAGCAACAATTATATTTTCCTTTTTCCTATGCCTATGTCGAGTATTCTTTATGCCCTTAGGACCAATTGAATCTAGAATATCCTCCAATGTATATCCAATTATTGCTTTTCTTGCAATATCTAAAACCGATAATGTACTTGCCATATCAATTGTTTCGACTTCAATACCAGTTTCTTCAGTAATCATATGGCCAAAATTTGTTAAAGAACCCATATCTACCATTAAAATAACACCTTTATCTCTATGAACTTCCAAAACCTTGTCCTTAGTTATTTCATACATTTTATGAGGTTCCATAGATAGAGGCATATCAAGACCTATGACAAAATCAGAACCGATTAAACTATTTACTACTTCCACCATTGAGCTTGCAGTACTTCGACCATGCATTACAAGGATAATCTTCACATTTGATTCTATTTCATTTTTGTCTTTAAAATAATCAGATGCAAAAAACATAGCCAAATATCCTATTTCATCTACTGGTATTTCAATATTAAATTTGTTATCTATTAACTTCGCTATTTTCATAGCAAATATAAATTCATCTTCATAGTTTATTCTAATAAAATTCAACTTAGGATTATATATTCTTTCTCCTTCTCTAATTCTCTCAACACTTCTTTCAAGGTGAAAAGATAATCCAAAATATATTCTTTCATCATATTCTCTATTTAAGACTTTCTCAGCCAGTAACAATATTTCCTCAACTATATCTATTATTTCTTTATCAACTATATTATGAATTTCATCTTTTTTATAACGTCTGCTTATTTCTCCAATATATCTTTGAAAATGAGATTCTATATCTATACTTAAGACTTCATTTATATCTGACTCATCCATTCCAGACATCTTAAAAGAATTAATTTTCCCCTCAATTATATTATAGAAATCTTCACCTATATTTTCCTCTTCATGACTCAATTTTAAAGGTATATCTTCTATTCCGCTATATTTCAATATATCATTAACTCCACTTAATAACTCATTAATCTCATTCCTATATTCATTTAAATGTAGTAATCCTTTTCTCACATGATTAGGTAAATTTCCTTGATTTATCATAAGAAATTTACTTGAATTTGCCTTATAATTTAAAAAGGCCTTGGCGCAGGAAAGCTGTATATCACTTTTTAGTTGACCAATATTATTCAGACAATCATATAGTAAATAAGAGATAATTGAATTTTTATTAATATAAATGCTTTGTCCAAGTCTACGTGATTCCTCTTTAATAAAGGATTCTATTAAAAAATATCTCTCTCCTAAGGACCTCTCATGGAGATTTGGTAACTTAATTACCATAGGTATTCTTCTAGAGAAAGTTTGCAGTAAATATGACTCTGGATCCTCTGTAGTTGCAGCTATTATCCTAACATTTACATATATTGTCTTCTCACTCTCTCCAAGGGGTCTGAAGTATCCCTTATCTATGTATGTAAATAACATTTCTTGCCCCTCAGGAGTTAATCTATGTATTTCATCTAAAAAAAGTACTCCTTTATCAGCCTTTCTTAAAAGCCCATCCCTATCTATATCAGCTCCTGTAAATGCGCCTTTTTTTACTCCAAAAATCTGTGCCGTTAAAAGATTAGGGTTGTTGACATAATCTGCACAATTAAATCTTATAAATGGGGCATTATTCCCTAACACATTGACTTCTTTAGCATATTCATACATCTGCTCAGCAAATAAAGACTTACCAACTCCAGTTTCTCCTAAAAGCAAAGTATGAAGCCCTTTTGGCGGATATATAATAGCAGCTTTTGCTTTCTCTATAGGAATGCCTAAACTCTGCTTAGCTCCCACTAGTTTGTCTAAGCTATTTAATCCATTGCTAAACTTATTATCAAAGGATTTATCTTTATTATTGGATATTGACTGATATAATACTGGTCTTCCATTTAATTTTTTTATCTTTTTATCTTTATATAAAGTATTAAGATATCTACTAATTGTTGACCTGTCTAAATTTAGCTCTTTTGATATATCCATAGCAGATATACCAGTTTTATTTTCCTTCTCTAAATCTAAAAGTTTATTATATACCCTATCAATGACCTTCAATCTGCTACCCCCTTTAGTTTAGCTTTATTACCTGCTATATGACTCCCATTTTCCCATAACCATAGTGCCTAGTATATTTATATTCTTATCTATTAAAAGCATATCTGCATCCTTACCAATTTCAATACTTCCTTTATACTTATGGATTCCTATGGCTTTAGCAGGAGATAAACTTGCCATTTTTATTGCATCTTTCATAGGTACATCTAGATAATGTATTATATTATATACTGCATCCCTTAGGTTCAAAGTAGAGCCTGCTAAATTTCCTGTTTCTAATCTAGCTATACTATCCTTTACTATTACTTTCTGTCCTCCTAAATCATAATCACCATCTGATAATCCTGCTGCCATCATAGCATCCGATATTAAAACTATCTTATCAGTCCCTTTCATTTTAAGGGCAATTTTTACTGCCCCATCATGTAAATGAATCCTATCATATATAATCTCACAATATACTCTTTCATCTAACAATGCAGCACCTATTATACCAGGCTCTCTATGGTTAAATTCCCTCATTCCGTTATACAAATGGGTAGCTACAGTGGCACCATAGTTTATACCTGACTCCGTCTTTTCAAAACTTGCATTACTATGGGCTAATGCTACAGTAATATCATTTGATTTTAAATAAGATATAATGTCCAATGCCCCAGAAATTTCAGGAGCTATGGAAACCATCTTTAAACGCCCCTTAGATATATTAACAATTTCCTCTATTTCTTCTATATCTGGATTTTTAACATATTTACTTGGCTGAGCTCCTTTTTTCTTTAAGGAAAAAAATGGACCTTCTAGATGTATACCTATTAATTGAGATAATTCCTCCTTGTTTTTATAATCTGCTAGATTTTTTATGGCATTAGACATATTTTCATAGGAAGATGTTATTACGGTCCCTAAATATGATGTAACACCATTTTGTAAATGAAACTTTCCCATATTATCTATGGCTTCTTCAGTGCTATCCATAATATCAAATCCCATATTTCCATGATTATGGATATCAATAAACCCAGGTACTAAAAAATTTCCTTTTCCATCAATAACTAAATCTATATCTTCCATATTTATATTGTCCTCAGTACCTATTTCAACTATCTTTTTTCCATTTACAACTACACAATAACTAAAAAATATTTCATAAGGGCTAATTAAATTTATATTTTTTATTAAAGTTTTCATGGTATCACTTACCTTTCATATACTATGTAAATCATATGATATCATAATTTTCTTTAAATTATGGTTCTAATTATATTTTTATTTAACAGCTATATAAAATCTTTAGTTTAATTTCATAGAGCTACTAGTAACTAGCAGCTCCAATTCATCCTTTTCCATTAAATTAAAATAGTATAAATAAATATCCTATGTATAAGGCTAATAATAATATTCCTGTAATCCTTCCTATTTTTTCATAAAATGTTCCCACTAATATAAATATTAATGCTACTATGGTTCCCATAGGAACATCTAAAGTTAAAGTTTGATTTGATATAATTAAACCTCCGCTGCTAACTAAAGATGATGCTCCCATAACTATGGTCATATTTAATATATTGGCTCCTATTATATTTCCTACAGATATATTTTGTTTATCTTTTATAGTAGCTGATACAGCTGTAACAAGTTCAGGTAGAGATGTTCCTACTGCAAGTAAAGTTAAACTAACTACCTGTTTTGGAATCCTCAAGAAATTTGCTATTTCTACCCCGGTCTTTACCAATATATGAGCACCATAGACAATAAAAAATGCCCCTATTGCAAATTTACCAGCATTTAAACATAATTCTTTCTTTTTAATATCTTTTTTAAGTCTTTTTTTACCATTTCCATTTTCATTTTTATGTTCAAAAATATTGATTAAAATAAATGGTATCACTAATAATAATAGCATTTTACCTTCTATATGATTGATCACTCCATCAGAGGCAAAATAATAAAAAATAGCCAGATATCCAAACATCATTGCACCTTTGACTCCAAAAAAGTCATCCTTAATCTTAATGGGCTTTATCAAAACACATAGCCCAACAATAAATGCTATATTACATATATATGAGCCTAAGGCATTGCCCACTGCCATATCTGTAAATCCGCCCTTACTTGATAGGGTTGAAACTAACAGTTCTGGCAATGTAGTAGCTACACTGACTATAGTGGCTCCTATTATTCCAAAGGAAACTCCTGTCTTTTCTGCAATCCAAACTGTAGAATCTAAAAACCAGTCACCGCCTTTAACTATCATTATTAAGCCTATAATAAATAATAATAACGTAAAAATTATATTCATATTATCCCCCTAAAGTTGATTTATTCTTTAATATAGATAAATAGTTTCATAATCTAATTAAATATTTTAAGATCTATTATATAAACCTAGTAACTTTTCTTAAATTATATTTAAACTTGTTTATCTATATATTATTGTATATTTATATTTGGATAAGCTTTTTATTATTACCATATATTTTCCTTCACCTATATTAAGGTAACAATTATTTCTAATCTGAATAAAATGATAATAGTTCAAAATAACAGGGGTGCTAAATGTGGAAAATATATTATTAGTATTAGCCTTATCCTTAGATGCCTTCGTGGCTAGTATAGCATATGGGACAAATAAAATAAAAATGCCTTTCAAGTCAATATTAATTATTGATATTATCTGTGCAACCTTTTTAGCATTGTCCATTTTTTTTGGTCTCCAAATAAGAAAGATACTACCTGAACATGTTGCATTAATCTCAGGATCTATTATACTCATATTACTTGGTGTATATTATTTATTTGAAAGTATTTTTAAATCTTATTTGGAAAGAAAACTGAAAGGAAATGAGAAGGTTAAAATAAAATTATTTGACATATGGTTTGTTATAGATGTCTATGTTGATGAAACTAAAGCAGATTTTAATCTATCAAAAAATCTGGATTCAAAAGAAGCCATATATCTTGCAACAGCTCTTTCTTTGGACTCATTAGCTGTTGGTTTTGGAAGTAGTTTAGGTAATATTAATTACTTACAAGTAATAGGGTTATCTTTAGTCGTTGGAATGATTTCCATTTATAGTGGATTATTCATCGGTAAAAAGATTGTTGAAAAAACCAAAATTAATTTATCTTGGTTATCCGGAATTATATTAATGGTGCTAGGACTCTTAAAATTAATCTAAATCCATAAATATTCCCTACAACTAAAAAGTTGCAGGGAATATTTATTTATCTTTAATATAATCTACATATTTATACTCTAAATCCTCCTGTTTATATACTTCTGATTCTTTTACTATATTCCAATCATTAAGCATATCTAAATTAGTGATAAAGGTATCTGCCTTTTCAAAGGATTTAAAGATTTTAGTTATATAGGCCTTATTGCAATAAGATATGGTTTCCCTTGCAATTTCACCTCCTCCTATTATAAAGTTCTCCATTTCATTATTAGGATTTAGTTTTTCTAATAATGGATATAACTCTTCTATAGAATTAATAACAATAGCACCTTCTACTTTATATTCTTTATCTCTAGTAATTACAATATTTATCCTATTTGGCAATGGTTTTTTATCGGGTAAAGATTCAAAGGTTTTTCTACCCATTATAATTATATTGCCTTCCGTTAGCCTCCTAAATCTTTTTAGATCCTCTGATATTTTATATAATAAACCGCCATCATAACCAATATTCCAATTATTATCTACTGCAAAGATTAAAATCATATTTCCTCCCATTAATTTTTATTATATGGTTTTATTCTGTACTAATATCAAACCCTGATACTATCTCTTCGTAACTTTTTATAGCATATTCTCTTCCTGATTCAGTTAGTTTAATTATATCATCTTTTATATATATTTTCTCCTTTCTTTTTAATCCCTTTATAATAGATTTCAGAAACTGTTCATTCCACTGTAAATGTTTTTCAATAGTATGAACTCCACTTTCAAAAGCTTCATCTTCTTTGCCTTCATGATTATATAAATGAAACATTAGAGATTTTTCTGCAAACTCTATTCTTTGGCGTTTTCTCCTACTTACTGTAGTCAGAAGTCCTCTTCTAGGTGAAAATATAAATACTAACATAAATGTTATTCCTGTCATCAATGCCATAGAGCCAGCTATTGAAACATCTAGTATAGATGCAAATTGATAACCTAAAATTCCATTTAACCCACCTATTATTCCACTTAAAATAAGCATATTTTTTAAATCGTCTGTAATTAGATATGCAGTTACTGGAGAACCTATCATAAAGGCAATTACCAGAATAGAACCTACAGATTCAAATGCTCCAACAGCAGTTATTGATACTATGGTCATTAAACTATAATGTATTAAAGCAGGTGAAAATCCTAAAACAGTTGCTAGAGCTGGGTCAAAGGTTACTATTTTTAGTTCCTTAAATAATATTATTACAAATAAAAGATTTATTATTAGAATAATACCCATGGAATAAATAGCCTTTGCTCCTATATCTACTCCAAATATTCTCATACGCTGAAATGGTGCAAATGCAAGCTCACCCAACAATACAGAATCTGTATCCAGATGAACTGATCCAGCATATCTTGATATAATTATTATAGCTATACTAAAAAGTAATGGAAATACAACACCTATGGCTGAATCTTCCGATACTAATTTAGTGCTATTTAACATCTCAGTTAAAAATACAGTAAATACTCCCATAAGGGCTGCCCCCACTATTAAAAGTGGTGATGTCAAACTATTTACCATGAAAAACCCAATTACTATCCCCAATAAAATCGTATGGGTTATGGCATCTGACATCATAGACATTTTTCGAAGTACTAAAAATACTCCTGGAAGAGAACATGCTACTGCAACTATAACAGCTATAATTTGAATTTCCAATTGTGGTGACATTATATCTCCTCCTCTTTAAAATAATTCTCTGCAAATTTTATACCTTTTTCGGTAATAGCCCATTTATTAAAATAATCTTTTCTAACAAGCCCCTTCTTCTCCAAAGACCCTAACTTATTTACAAGCTCCTTAGCCGCCTTTTCATTCATAGATTTATTTGGCTTAATTATGAAAATATCATGACTATGATTTATATCCTCATGGTTCATAGCTAAATTATAAAGATTTACCAATACTTGATCTTCATTTATTTCTCTTTGTTTCTTTCTGTTTCTAAAATATTTCCATATTAATCCCCTATTAGGTGCAAATCCTATACTAATGATTACTATCATACTTATAACTATTACTATCATTGGACCTGTGGGTAATTTTGAAACTATTGAACTTAATATAGTACCCACAACTCCTGATACTGCTCCGAATATAGCTGATAAAATTACCATGGTAGATAATTTATCTGTCCATTGTCTAGCAGCCACTGCCGGTGCTGTAAGCATTGCACTCATTAAAATAACTCCCACAGTTTGCAGCCCTATAATAATGGCAGTTACTATCATGAAGAAAAGTAGTGTAGTTATTCTCTTAGTAGAGAATCCAAGGCTTTCTGCATAGTCTGCATCAAATGATACTATCTTGAATTCTTTCCAAAATATAATAGTCAATGCTATTAAAGCAGCTCCCAAAACTGCCATGATTTCAACATCTCTTTTTAAGAGTGTAGATGCCTGACCGAAAATAAACTTTTCTAATCCTGCTTGATTTGCATTAGGTATTTTCTGGATATAGGTTAATAAAACAATTCCGCCTCCAAAAAAGACTGATAATATTAATGCCAAAGCACTATCAAATTTAATTCTTGAATATTTAACTATGGCAAGAATAATAAATGTAGATAATAATCCTGATATTAAGGCTCCAAGTAACAATACTTCCGTTCTCTTAGTCTGAGTCATTAAAAATGCTAATGCAATTCCTGGCAATGTTGAATGGGAAACTGCATCTCCTAATAAACTTTCTTTCCTTATGACAGCAAAGCTACCTAATACTCCTGATATTATACCTAGAAGGATAGAACCTAAGGATACAATTCTCAAGGTATAATCTGTTAAAATAAGATTTAGTACTGACAATATTCTCACCTACCTTTTTAAAATCTGACCTGTACTTCTATAGGCTTTCTTTAAGTTTTCATCTGTGAACACTTCATCAACAGGTCCACTGGCAATTATCTGAGTATTTAATAATACTACCCAATCAAAGTATTCTTCCACAGTCTGAAGGTCATGATGAACAACTATTATGGTTTTTCCTCTTTCCTTTAATTCCTTTAAAATAGATATTATTGCCTTCTCCGTCTTAGCATCTACCCCCTTAAAGGGTTCATCCATAAAATATATATCTGCATCTTGGACTAATGCTCTAGCAAGAAATATTCTTTGCTGCTGTCCACCAGACAATTGAGATATCTGCCTGTCTTTGAACTCTATCATACCTACTTTTTCTAATGCCTCTATAGCTTTTCTTCTATCTTCTTCCTTTGGATGTTTTAGCCATCCCAGTTCTCCATATCTTCCCATAAGAACTACATCTAAAACATTAGCTGGAAAATCCCAGTCTACACTTTCTGATTGAGGTACATAGCCTATATGTTTCCTTTGGGATCTATAACTTTGACCATTGAATAGTACATTTCCTGACACAGGTTTTATTAAATCTAACATTGCCTTTATTAAAGTTGATTTCCCCGCACCATTTGGTCCTACTATGGCCATTAGAACAGATTTTGGAATATCTAGATCTATATCCCATAAAACTGGTTTTGTTTGATATGCCACTGTCATATCTTCGACTTCTATTATATAATCAAGATTCATATTTATTTCCTCCTTCTGATTATTTCAACGCATCAACAATTATATCTATATTTGCTTTAAATGTGCCTATATAAGTCTCAGCATCAGTTCCTATATCACCTGTAGAATCTGAATAAAGTTCTCCGCCGATTTCCACTTGAAATCCTTGTGCCCTTACGGCTTCTTGTAATGCCTCAATACTTTTTCTTGGAACTGAGGACTCAACAAATACTGCCTTAATCTTGTGTTCTACAATGAATTTTGCTAGCTGACTAACATCAGATGTTCCAGCTTCAGAGGCAGTACTTATACCTTGCAGCCCCTTTACCTCAAAACCATAGGCATTGCCGAAATAGTGAAATGCATCATGGGCTGTTATGAGAATTCTATTTTCCTCAGCTAATTCTGATACCCTTTGTCTAATATATCCATCAAGTTCATCAAGTTCTATCAAATAATTTTCTAAATTACTATCAAATTCACTTGCATGTTCCTTATCTAGTTCCTTAAGTCCTTCTGTTACAGTCTTTGCTGCTTCTTTCCAAAGTCTTACATCAAACCAAATATGAGGGTCGAAACTTCCGGGATTAGTAACAAAATCAATAAAATTTGACTCATCCATATCTTGTGATACTGCTAAAATCATCTTTTTACTATCCTCTATATTTTCAAATATTTCTCCCATTTTTCCCTCTAGGTGAATACCATTATAAACCACCATATCTGCATTTTGCATTACAGTAACATCTCCTGCACTGGCTTTATATAAATGAGGGTCTACCCCTGGTCCCATTAATCCTTGAACATTTACATATTCTCCACCTATGGATTTCACTAAGTCTGCAACTAAAGTAGTAGTAGCGACAACTTTATACTTGTTATCTTCAATTGATTTTCCTTGACTTCCGCAACCTGTTAGAACAACCATTATTATAGATAAAACCATAATCAAACTTAATATTTTTTTCATTATCTATTCCTCCCTTATTATCTTTGACCCATGGGGACATTCCTTTGGGTAATTCAAATATCTATCTAACTTTTCTTCCAATATATCACTAGTCACATGTTCTAGTTTCTCTGCTTCTTCATGTATTTCATCCAAATTATATCCAAGCTTTTCTACAAGAAAAACTTCCCATAAAAGATGCCTGTTTCTAATTTTCTTAGCTTCTTTAGTTCCATATTTTGTAAGCTTTATACCTTGATATAACGTGTACTCAACATATCCATCTTGTAATAATTTTTTTATCATTTCAGATACAGAAGGCGCTGATATATTGAGTCTATTAGCTATATCTTTGTTGCTAACTAAATTATTTTCTCCTCCAAGTTCATATATAACTTTTAAATAGTCTTCTTTGCTTACGTTCATAATCCTCCCCCATAATGGTTAATGTTAGGCACACCTAACTTATTTATATAATACCCCTTTTTTTACTCCTAACACAATATTTGATAAAATATAAAAATAACATGGAGGTTTGATAACTAATTAATTAGTTATCAAACCTCCATGTTATTTTCTATTAAAGCTGTCTTATCAACATTAGCAGAACCACCTCACCTAATGTAGGTTGGAGTATGGTCGCAAAAATAATTATCTATACTAAATCTTGATAAAGAAACTATTAGATTATTAAAATGATGTTAGAATGTAGGATTAAAATAGTTTATTTAATTGATGTTTATAAATTTTATTTGAATCCTAAAAATACTCTAATACTATGTTTAAATTTAAATTTATTTACTATAATTATGAATTATTCTAATTATACATTAGTCTAATTCCATTAACTATCAGACTCTATTAAAGAAAATATACCTTATCTCCAAATGCTATATCTACCATTTTCTGTAGAATTATCATCTTCATTTACTAAGATAATATAATATTCTTCATCTGAAAAATTAACTCTAACTCCATGATCTCCATTTTCTTCTTCTGATTTTATAGTTGCAATCATGTCTCCTTCTTTTGCATATATATGTACAGAAAATAATATATCGCTTTCGGCATTAAATGTACAGTTATTTAAGGAATATGAAACATATTCAATCTTATCTTCACCCCAATTTTCATAAAAGGGGGTTTCTTCCGAATATTTCTCCGGAAATATTTCAAGCCTATTAAACCTATTATAGTCAAGTTCATCAATATATGGAATCTCAAATATACCTGTTATTAAAAAGAATCCTCGTCCCTTATCTATTGATATATTTTCCATATTCTTTCTTCTTTCATTCTCACTAAGTTTTACCTTCTCGATACGTTCTGAAAACTCCTCAGATCTTTGACTCAATTTTTCATATTCTTCTTCATATTGTTCAATTAATTTTTCCTCATGTCTTTCCCTAATTACGTTTTGGTTGTTATTGATTATATTTATCTCTTCATGTTCTCCTTTTTTCTTTTCCACTGTTTTTATGTCTACATTTAACTTAGTATTTATATCATTATGTTTATTTTCCATATTCATTCCAATATCCTTCATTATATTAGAACCTTCTACTCTTTCGAGGATAAATGTATTTAATATAAATGTAGCAGCTATTATAGAAGCTAGAGCAGTGAATCCATTTTTCTTATTATGTGAACTTATAATACTCTTAAATCTTTCTTTCATCTCATTTCTCCCTCCTATAAAATAAGTTGCTAATGTATATCCATATTTCTCTCTTTCAATTGATGATAATAATACGTTACAATAAGTTTTCTTTTCTTCTAATTTCTGATTTTTTAACACATCTAAATCACAACATATTTCCAAATCTATATTTGCAGTATTCCTCATAATATATACTAATGGATTAAACCAATGTAGCCCATTTACAATTAATAACAATAATTTATATTCTAAGTCTTTTCTTTTAACATGCATCAATTCATGTTTTAAAATATAGTAAATTTCTTTTTCACTATAGTCCTTTGATGGGATAATTATTGCTGGCTTCAATATTCCCATTAATATAGGAGTTGATATATCTTTATCTCTAAATATTCTTACTTTTCTTTTTAGTCCTATTTCATCAATGATCCTTTGATAATTTCCAATCATAATTTCATCCCTAACAACTTCTTCTGAGACAAAAACTTTTCTTCTAAATACTAAATATACAATAATGTGATTCCCTAAAAACATGAACAAACCTATTATGTAAGTAATTTTTATTGATTTAAAGGTCTTTAGTGTAATAATATTAGCTTTAACCTTGGCATCAGATTTTGGGTGCCCTTCTAATGATTGTATATTATTTGAACCTTTTGTATTAAAATAATCCAAAGGAGTTTTATTACTATCTTTGCTGGACATAATATTCCAATTATCTTCTATAGACTTAGAAACTATCAATGGTAAGTTCACTTTAACTGGAATTAATAATCTTATACTCAAAATTATCCATAAAAAATATCTCCATTTAATAAGATATTTTTTATTCAATAATTTTGAAACTATCAAGGTTAAAAATATAATTAATCCTATTGAAAAGGATAAAGCTAAAATATTTAAAAGGTATTTAGTCATTATCCTCATCCTTTCCAATATCCTCTATTAATTCCTTTAATTCTGAAAGATCATCTTTATTTATAGTTTTGCTATTATATAGATTTATTACTAAACTTGGAAGTGAATTATCATAAATCTTCTCTAAAAAGCTTTGGCTTTCCTTAGCCTTATAATCTTCTTCTTTGATAATAGCAGTATAAAGATTATATCTCATAGTTCTATTAATATTAATAAATCCTTTCTTTTCAAGTCTTGCAAGGGATGACATAAGAGTCGATAATGCCCATTTTCTTTTTCCCTTTAATTCATCTAAAATAGCATTTGCCTCCAATGATTCATCTGAATCCCAAATTACCTTCATTATTTCAAATTCTGCATCTCCAAGTTTTTTCAATTAATTTCACCTCTTATTATCATATCGTAAATTCATTATACGTTTGTATAATGAATTTGTCAACAGTAAAATACACTTAACTCCGATTAAAGATATTTTAAGTAAGTTTCTTCTTATACTTTGTTTCCAAGTCCCTTACAATATAGTATAAAATTATAAATTAAAAAATTTTAGTTTGTAAAATAATTAGTAAAAAGACTTCTACTGAAATATTAATGAATTAAGTAAATCTGTTCTAAGCCAATTTGATGAAAAATTTATATTAAGGAAAATAAAACCTTTCAATTGGTTGTAAAAATGGATTATAAAAAAAGTATGTTTTAAAAACATACTTTTTTGACTTATCTTTCAATTATTTATGAAAATACCCTATTATTCATTTAATTTTATTTATTGAACTCTTCTCTAGCCACTTATAGAAGCAATATATTATATGGCAAATTTGGAGCAGTACAATATTTGAACTGTAATTCCATAACAATAAAATAATAAACAAATAAGCTAATTAAGCTATTAACCATACAGATTTTTACTTAATTTTTAACATCCCAATTAGCAAATTTAGAATTAAAATTTGTACCATCTATGCTTTAAAATTGTAAATTGGTTTTATTATATTTACTATCTCTACAGTTTCAGCAATATTATTCACTATTTCCTCCATTGGTTTATATGCAAAGGGACTTTCATCTAATGTATGTTCATTTATTGAAGTAGAATAAATGCCTTCCATACTTTTCTTAAACTCATCCATAGTAATTGCTTCCTTTGCAACATTTCTGCTCATAAGTCTTCCTGCCCCATGAGGAGCAGAATAGTTCCAATCAGCATTACCCTTTCCAACTGCAATTATAGAGCCGTCCCTCATATTCATAGGAATTAAAATCTTCTCACCTTCATAGGCTGATATAGCACCTTTCCTTATAATATTATCCTTGAAATTAATATAGTTATGAATAGTTTCAAAGTAGGTAAATTCATTAAGTCCTTTTCCAAATAAATTATTTAATATAATATCTGCCATCATTTCACGATTTAAACTTGCGTATTCTTGACATATTCTCATATCATGTAAATACTTTTCTCTATATTCTCCAGTTAAATAACACAAAGACTTAGGATATTTAGGTTGAAGCTCATCGTATTCCTTCTTTAGCTCATCTAAGGCTTTCTTTATTTTCTTTTTCTTTCCCTCTAGTTTATAATTAGTAATTATCTCTTCTCTCTTAACAAAATAATCACCTTTACCACTACATAAATCTATTGCTAATTTTTGATAAATTTCAGCAACTTGCTTGCCTAGATTTCTACTGCCTGAATGGATTACTAAATATTTATTATCCTTGGTATCTATTCCAAGCTCTATGAAATGATTGCCTGATCCAAGTGTTCCAATACTTCTTTCGATTCTTTTAGTATCCTTCAAATCTCTAAAACAATAAAGGTTCTTTAATTTATCAAACTTAATCTTTCTTTCATTATGTGTGGATTTACCAGAAGGAATTTTTCTATTTATTACATCATCTAATGCTGGCAAAGCTATATCTATATTTCCTAATTCAACAGTGAGCATACCACATCCTATGTCTACTCCGACAATATTAGGTATTACCTTATCTCCCATATCAGCAGTAAATCCAATTACACAGCCCATACCTTGATGAACATCCGGCATTATTCGAACTTTTGAATCCTTTATAAAATCTTGGTTTAATAATTCTATTATTTGCTCACTTGCTCTATCTTCCAAACTATCTGTAAATACTTTAGCTATATTATGCTTTCCTTTTAACTCCATTTAGTCACCTCCATATTTAATTATATTAGCGTTAATCATAATTCATAACGCTTGAAATCACTGTATCTTACACAGTGA
>NZ_JBEBOY010000012.1:0-86564 GCF_040396155.1 Tissierella praeacuta | reverse complement strand
GAAGAAGGGTTAATTCGTTCATTAGAGGAAGTGGAGGAACACATGGTAGGTGGTGCTACAGGTGGTGTTCCAGGAACTGATACTAATGTAGAGGACTATGCTACAATAGATAATGGTTCTAGTAGATATGATAAAGCAAGCCGAATAATAAATAATGAGTTAAATGAGATAAATAAAGAAATTAAAAAGATGCCAGGTCAAGTAGAAAGTGTTACTGTAGCAGTACTGGTAAATAAAGATGCTTTGGTAGATGGTGAAATGACACCTGAGAGAGAAAAGGAATTTTCTGATTTAATATTTGCAGCGACTGGTTTAGATACAAAACAGGTTCAAGTAAAGGCTGCAGGATTTAATAAACAGGTTGCGGCAGCTAATGGGCTTCAAAGTAAATCAAATAAATGGTTATATATTGGCATTGGTTTATTAGTATTATTAATAATAGCAATAATTACGATTATTTATTTCAGATCTAAATCTAAGAGATCTGCTGCTGATGAGCTGGAAAGAATGTTAGAAGAAAAATCTTCAATAGAATTGGAGGTTGCAGACCTTGACTTTGATGCAGAGGAATCTAAAATGAAAGCTCAGATTGATAAATTTATTGAAAAGAAACCAGATTCGGTTGCTCAATTACTTAGAAATTGGTTAAATGAATAGGAGCGGTTTAATATGTCTAAAAGGCAATTTAATGGAAAAGAAAAGGTAGCAATATTACTTATAGCATTAGGTCCTCAAAAATCTGCTGAGATATTTAAGCACTTAAATGAGGAAGAAATAGAAGAATTAACTTTACAAATTGCAAATATGAGGATGGTTTCTCCAGAGGAGAAACAAGTGGTTATTGAAGAGTTTTACCAAATATGTTTAGCTCAAGAGTATATATCAGAAGGCGGAATTAATTATGCTAAGGATGTATTAGAAAGAGCTTTAGGATCTGATAAGGCTTTGGATATAATTAATAAGTTAACATCTTCCTTACATGTAAGACCATTTGAGTTTATAAGGAAAGCAGATCCAAATCAGCTTCTAAACTATATACAAAATGAGCATCCGCAGACGATTGCTTTGATACTATCTTATTTAGGTTCTACACAGGCGGCACAGATTCTTTCATCTTTGCCGCAGGAGAAACAATCAGATGTAATGAGAAGAATAGCAATAATGGATAGAACATCTCCAGAAGTAGTAAGGGAAATAGAAGATATTTTAGAAAGTAAGTTCTCAAACATATTAGCGCAGGACTATACAACTACAGGAGGAATTCAAGCAGTTGTTGATATTTTGAACTCTGTAGATAGAGGTACGGAAAAACATATAATGGAAGATTTAGATGTTAAAGATGTAGAGTTAAGTGAAGAAATTAGAAGACGAATGTTTGTATTTGAAGATATTATCACTCTTGATAATAGAAGTATCCAAAGAATTATTAGAGAGATAGACAATTCGGGATGGGCTATTGCTCTTAAAAGTGCTAGTGAAGAAGTTAAAAATGTTATATTTGCCAATATGTCAAAACGTCTAGTTGAGATGATAAAAGAAGACATAGAATTTATGGGTCCTGTTCGTATAAGGGATATAGAAGATGCACAGCAAAATATAGTTAATATTATCCGAAAACTTGAGGAAGATGGAGAAATAATTACTCCTAGAGGAGGGGATGAGGTAATTGTCTAATGTTATAAAATCCTTTAGGGTAGTAGAAATAGAAACGCCGAATCCTATACAAGATTTACCTGACGAAAAAAAAAAGATTGATGAAGAAGTCATAGAGTCAATTATCGAAGAAGCAAGGGCTAAAGGACAGAAAGAATATGAAGAATTAATCAATAATGCCAAAGAAGAATCCTTGAAAATAATAGAAGAAGCTGAAAATCAAAAAGAATCTATAATAGATATGGCTTATACTAGGTCAAAAGAAATTTTGGAACAAGCTAAGGAAACAGGATATACTGAAGGATATGATGTAGGATATAGTGAAGGCTATGAAATAGGATATAATGAAGGAAAGATTAAGGCTGACTCTCTAATAAATGAAGCATTGGAAATAAAAAATGGGTATATAGATAAGAAGAAAGGTTTATTGAAAGAACTAGAAGAAGATATTATTGAATTAGTCATTAGTATTTATGAAAAAGTAATAAATAAGAAAAATCAAGAAGATAATGAAATGATAATTTCTTTAGTGTTAAGTGGAATTAATAAACTGGATTTAACAGATAAATTAACTATTATTACTTCTAAAGAGGACTTTAGTATATTAGAGATGTCGAAAAATGAAATATTGGCTAAGGCTAGTATGATTTCCCATCTAGATATTAGATACGATATTTCTCTAGAAAAAGGTGATTGTATTTTAGAAACATCTAAAGGAAATATTGATGTAAGCCTTAAAAATCAGTTAGATGAAGTTAGAGAATTATTAACTACAATATTAAATAATGAGTGATTACATGGAAAATACAATTAATATAAAAAAATATATTTCTGCTGTAAAAGAAAAAAGATTTATTAAGTATACTGGTAAAATAACAGAAGTTACTGGTCTTACTATTGAATCTAATGGACCTATGGCAACAATTGGTGAATTATGCTATATATATCCATATGGAAGCAGTGAGCCAATTTCATCAGAAGTAGTTGGATTCAGAGGGGATAAAATACTTTTGATGCCATTTGGAGAAATGGAAGGTATTGCCAGTGGAAGTATGGTTGTTGGAAGTGGCAAAACTCTTAGGGTAAATGTAGGAGAGGAATTAATTGGGAGGGTTCTTGATGGTTTAGGAAATCCTATTGATGGACTTGGTCCGATTAAGTCAAATAAATATTATCCTGTCTCTAATTCTCCACCGAGTCCATTAGAAAGAAAAGTTATAAAGGAGCCTCTATCTGTAGGAATAAGGGCAATTGATGGACTGTTAACATGTGGTAAAGGACAAAGAGTTGGTATATTTGCTGGTTCAGGAGTAGGAAAAAGTACTTTGATGGGTATGATTTCACGAAATAGTACAGCTGATGTCAATGTTATCGGGCTAATAGGAGAACGTGGAAGAGAAGTTAATGAATTTATCCAAAACGATTTAGGAGAAGAAGGGTTGAAAAAATCCGTATTAGTTGTGGTAACTTCAGATCAGCCAGCTTTAATAAGGGTAAAAGGCGCCATGGTAACTACAGCAATTGCTGAATACTTTAGGGATAAGGGATTAAATGTAATGCTATTAATGGATTCTTTAACAAGGTTTGCAATGGCTCAACGTGAAATTGGACTAGCTATAGGAGAACCACCTGTAACTAGGGGATATACTCCATCTGTTTTTGCAACTATGCCAAGGCTATTAGAGAGGACAGGTGCTTCGGATAAAGGAACTATTACTGGACTTTATACTGTATTAGTAGATGGAGATGATTTAACTGAACCTGTGACTGACACTGTAAGGGGAATATTAGATGGACATATAGTTTTATCTAGAAAACTTGCAAATGCTAATCATTATCCAGCCATAGATGTTCTTGCTAGTATCAGTAGAGTAATGCCTAATATATCAAGTAAAGAACATTTAAAAGCAGCTAGTTCTATGAAGGATATTATGGCAGTATACAGAGAGGCAGAAGATTTAATAAATATCGGTGCTTATAAAAGAGGTTCAAATAAAAAAATTGATACAGCCATTGATTTAATAGATGATATAGAAAGTTTTTTAAAGCAGGAAACCTATAAAACTTCGACTTTTGAAGAAACTTTAGAAGCTATGAATAATATTAACAACCAAATGAAATAGCTAATAATGGGGGTAAATTAATTGATGGGTTATAGTTTTAGATTGGAAAAGGTTCTAAATTATAAAGAAAATATAGAAAATCTAAAAAAGGCTGAATATGGAGATGTTAATAAAAGACTTAATGATGAAGAAGAAAAACTATTGAATTATAGTATTCATAAAGAAGATCTACTTGTTAGAAAAAATGAATCTACTAAAAACATTAGTGCTGGTAATTTAAAATTATATAATAATTATTTACAAGATATATCTTCCAATATAAAAAAACAAGAAAATATAATTTCTGATATTAAAGAAGAACTTGAAAAAACAAAAGAAGAATTGATTATTGCAGTAAGAGAAAAGAAAGTATTTGAAAAGTTGAAAGAAAATGATTATAATGAGTTTCTTTGCGAAGCTAAAAAAAATGAGGATAAAATAATTGATGGAATAGTTACATTTAATAGTACTACCCAAAAATAGGGGGCAGATCTATGGAAACAACCACAGTACAAAATGACAAAAAGAATAATAAGGTACATAAGATAATAGCGATAGTAGTTATTAGCCTAATAGTTGTTCCTTTGGCTATTGTAAGTCTTATTTATAGTAGCAATAAGAAGTTTAAAAATAATATGAATAATTTACTATCAAAGATGCCAGGAGTTGTAGGGGAATATTTTAAGAACTACCCTACAGAAACTGAAAAAAATGAAAAGATAAGTTATTTATCAAATTATTTTATAAATCTTGATGCAAATATAGCTGCTGATAAAATGTATATAATAAAAAAAGATGATGAGAAATTGTATGTAGATATTATTAGGGAAATGAATTCAATTTCAGTAACTAAAACAGAAGATGTAGTGGTTAAGATTCGAAATATGGAATTAAGAAAAGATTTATTGTTTTCCATATATGATGATGCACAGAAAGAAGAAAAAGAAAGACTATTATCGGAAGTAGCTAGATTTGAGAAGCAAGATACTTTAAAATCTCTATTAGAAATAGAGAAAAGATTTGCTGATAGAGAATTTTTAAAGATAATATCTGAAATAAAAGAAGATAAATTAGGCGAAGTACTTTATTATGTAGATTCGGATATAAGAAATTATATCTTAGATACCTTTAAAGAAGATAAAAAAATGATAATTGAAGGAATTATTTATGAAAAAACAAAAGAAGTAAATACTTTAATAGATTTAGCTAAGGTATATGAAACAAAACCAGCTGATGTTGCAATAAATGCAATAGGAAATACAGATACTTATTCATTATATAAATTAGGAATTATATATAAGAACTTATCTGTCTTAAAATCAGCAGAGTTACTCTCGAATATAAAAGATGAAGCTTTTATAGAAGAATTATTTGCATCAATAATGAGTGAAGAGGAACTAACTAAATCTGATACTAATATTACTAGTGATATTAGTAAGGCCATGGAGTTTTTAAATGAATATGGAAATAAAATAAAGGATCTAGTTATTATTTATGAAAAGATGTCTCCAGATAAAGTAGCAAAGATTGTTGAACAAATGATGAAAAATAATGATACAATAACATCTTTTGAACTAAATTCTGAAGAAGTATATGAGTTATCAGATAGTATCATTATTGTTGATGTGTTATCTAAAATGAAAAATCAAACCTTATCAAAGGTTTTAGATTTTATGGAGCCAGATAAGGCTTCTCAAATTACAAGGCTTTTAGCTAAGCCTAAAAATAATAATCAAGGAGGTGAATAAATGGAAGCTATAGTTTTTGATTTCAAAAATTCCTTAAAATCAAATGCTGAATCAAGTATTAAAAAAGATCTAATAAAAACTAAGGATTTTTCATCTACATTAGAATCTATAAACAATAAGAGTGATAATAAAGTTTCTTCTCAAAATAATTCAAATAAAATCACTTCGAATTTTAATGATAAGAAGGATATTGATTTATCTAAGGAAGGAAATGTACAGAATGAGAATAAGGATGTAGAGTCAGATGTGGTAATAGAAGAAGAGAATGATAAAGACTATTCTTTAGTATATGAAAATATAATGTCTCTATTTACTAATACAATTAATATAGCAGATGATTCTATAGAGAATAAAGAAACAAAATTAGATGTGGATGCTAATGTTGAAAGTTTAGATATAGAATTAGACTTAGAAAATAATTTAGATGAAAATAATGAAGTAATTATACAAAATCAAATTCTAGATACTGTTATAAAGGAAAATGTAGAAATTGCTGACACTAATAAAATTGGTCTAAATTATGAATCAGGTATAACAGATAATACTGTTAAAGAGGACAAACTTCCAAATAATGAGATTAAAACTAATTTTAAATTACTGCTAAATGGGAATAAAGAAGAAAATAATGAAGAGATGACTATAGTTAATGAAAGCAATTTAAATTATGTTGAGCAGCCAGATGAAAAAATGGAATTTAATTTAGGACAAAAGAATAACAATCATAGTTCTTCTTCATTTAAGGAAAACCTTGACACTGCTGAGCTAGAAGAAACAGATAAGGATATTAAACTAAATATGGAATCCTTTATCTCCATGGATAAAAATGGTATTAAGTTTGAAAAGGATAATTTTATTAAACTAGAAGATTTAGATATAATAGACCAAAAAGAAGTAATTCAGCAAATAGTGGAGAGTGCTAAAATTGATTTATCTGATGTGAAAAATGAAATGAGAATTAAATTGAAACCAGAAATATTAGGGGATATGACTATGAATATTGAAGTAGTCAAAGGAGAAGTTATAGCTAAGATTATGGTTGATAATCAAAAAACTAAAGAAATCATTGAGGGGAACTTAATACAACTTAAAGAAGGAATCAAAGAAACAGGATTAGAAATTAAGACGGTAGAAGTTTTTGTAGGTAATAATAGTGATTTTGATAAGCATAACTCTAAAGAATTTAATTTAAAACAAAATAATAAAAAGATAAAAATTAAATCTCAAGATAGAAAAGCAGTAGTAGGATACGGGGAACAAGCCGTAGAGAATATGACAAGTACCAATGAAACATATGTAGAAAATGGATTAAACTTATTTGCATAGAGAGGAGGAGGAAAATGAAAGTAAATAATGAATATAAGGAATATGTTTATAATTTTAAAGACCAAGAAAAACAAAAAAATACTGCTAAATCATCAAATAATGATTTAGATAAGGATGCTTTTTTAAGACTATTAACTACACAATTAGCTAATCAAGACCCTCTTAATCCAATTGAAGATAGGGAGTTTATTGCACAGTTAGCTCAATTTAGTTCCTTAGAGCAAATGCAGAACTTAAATAAAACATTTGTTGATAAATCTGAAGAAACAAAAGAAATGTTAAAATTAATGAATCAAAATCAAATAGATGCAAATGTTGAAATATTAAAAGAAATAATAAATATAAAAAAGGCAATGGAAGTTTATAAAGGTGAAGAATCTGTAGAAGAAAAACCAGAGGAAAATGATGGTGAGGGCAGTAAAATAGAAGATTAATGTGGAGTTGTTTTTATGAATAAAATAGATATTAGGCAACTTGAAAATCAATTAATTAATTCATCGAAATCCACAGGAAGAAAACAAGTCAATTTAAATAAAGATTTTGGACATATATTAGAAAAAATTCAAAACAAAGATGAAGAAATTAAGTTTTCAAAACATGCAACTGAAAGATTAAATAGCAGAGAAATGAATTTAACCACAGATGAAATTAACAGGTTAAAAACAGCATTTCATAAAGCAGAAAGTAAGGGAGTAAAGGATGCTTTAATTTTAATGGATGATAAAGCTTTTATAGCTAATATCAACAATAAAATAGTAATTACAACAGTTAATAAAGAGCAGCTGAAAGATAATATATTTACTAATATTGATGGAGCAGTAATAATATAACTGGACCAATAGGAAGTTATCTAGGCCTGAATGACAGACGGTCTATATCTGCTCAGGAAAATGGAGGAATGAAAATATGATGAGGTCAATGTACTCAGCCGTATCAGGACTGAGGATACATCAAGGAAAGATGGATACCATTGGTAACAATATAGCCAATGTAAATACAGTGGGCTTTAAAAAAGGACAAGTTACCTTTCAAGAAGTATTTAGCCAAGTAGTAAGAGGAGCCAGTGCACCAGCAGGTGGAAAAGGAGGTACAAACCCTCAACAAGTAGGTATGGGTGCAGCAGTAGGTTCAATCAATACAATTCATACTAAAGGACCAGGACAAAGAACAGATAACCCTACAGATTTAATGATAGATGGAGAAGGATTCTTTGTAGTATCTGATGATACAAGCTTTAATAATAGATACTATACTAGAGCAGGAAACTTTTCTCTAGATAGAGATGGAAATTTAGTTACAGCTGATGGATTTAAGGTATTAGGATATGCAGCTGACTATGATGGAAACATAATGTCTGATGTAACTAATATAAAGATTAATAAATCAGAAACTAAAGCACCTACTGCAACTGAACTAATATACTTTAAGGGTAATTTGGATTCTAATGCAAAAGATGGCGAAAATAATTTGATTGATACTGTTGTTAAAGATTCATTAGGAAATTCATATAAAATTACGTTTGAATTAACTAAAACTACAAATGCAAATGAATGGGATTATAAGATTAAAAGAGTAACAGATTTAGCAACTGGCAATTATTCTGTGGCAGTTGATGCTAATGGGAAAGAAACTGCAGGACCTGCTCCGGGAGTAACTAATGGAATGGGAACATTAACTTTTAATGACGATGGTAAATTGATTAAACTAGATGGTGAAGATTTAGATCCTAAGCCAAATCCAGCAAAGATTGTTGATTTTAAAATTGATGATAAAATTAAATTTAATTTAGATAAAGATGGAAAGCCAATTAGTGATGCAGAAAAAAAATCAGGAACATTTAGGACTATAACTTTATTTGATTCAGAAAGTCCTGATACGTTTAAGAACTTAACCCAATATGCAAATGAAATGGATATCAAGCCATATGCTCAAGATGGTAATACTTCAGGTGTTTTAGAAGGTTTTGCAATAGATGCTACAGGAACTGTTGAGGGAGTATTTACTAATGGAGAAAGAAAGGCATTAGGACAAATTATGCTTGCTAAATTTGATAACCCAATGGGACTTCAAAAACTTGGCGGAAACTTCTTTGTAGATACGAGAAACTCTGGGGAAGCACAGCTTGGTAAGGCGAGTACTAGTGGATTTGGGGCAATAAGTCCTGGAAATCTTGAAATGTCTAATGTAGATATATCTCTTGAGTTTACTGAGATGATAACTACTCAAAGAGGATTCCAAGCAAATTCAAGAATTATAACAACTTCAGATGAGATGCTGCAAGAATTAGTTAATATGAAGAGATAATCTATTTAAATAGGGTAGAGTTATCTACCCTATTTAATAAAAAAGGTGGGATAGTTATGATAAAGGTTAAAAGGCTCAATGATAAGGAGTTTGTAGTCAATAGTGAATTGATACTTTACATAGAAGCCACTCCAGACACTGTTATTACACTAACAAATGGACAAAAGATTGTAGTTTCGGACTCTGTTGATAAAGTAATAGAGAAGGTAATAGAATATAAGGCTAAAATACATATATTTGAAAGAAGATATAATGGAAACGAGGTGTAAGGATTGGATATTGCAACAGTTTTAGGCTTGATTTCAGGAATTGGTTTTACAGTTTGGGGAATTTTACAGTCAGGGAGTTTATTAGACTATTGGGATTTTCCATCGGTTGTTATTGTATTAGGAGGCACAGCAGCTGCCACATTTATGGCATATCCATTAAAGGATATATCTAATATAGGAAAGGTTCTTCAAAAAACATTCACGTATAAGTCTACATCAGCAAACGATATAATTGAAGATATAATTAATCTTGCTAATGTTGCTAGAAAAGAAGGATTACTTTCTCTAGAAGAATATGCTTCTAAGCTTGATGATGATTTCTTGAAAAAAGGAATTATGCTGATAGTAGATGGAACTGATCCAGATCTTGTTAGAAACATTCTTGAAACTGAGCTTATGTTTTTAGAAGAAAGACATGGACAAGGACAAGGTACTTTGGAAGCCATGGGAGCATTTGCACCTGCATTTGGTATGTTAGGTACCTTAATAGGATTAATAAACATGCTTCAAAAAATGGATGACCCAAAAGCAATAGGGCCAAATATGTCTGTAGCTTTGGTAACTACTTTTTATGGATCTTTATTAGCTAATGTTATATTTTTACCATTGGCTAAAAAGCTAAATGTTAGGAGTAAATCAGAGGTATTAATAAAAGAGTTGATGATAGAAGGGTTATTATCTATTCAAGCAGGAGAAAACCCTAGAATAATTGAAGAGAAACTAAAGACTTTTATTCCACCAGAAATGAGAGTATCTATTAAAAAAGAATTTGGAAAGGAGGAAGCATAGTGGCTAGGCGTAGGAGACAAGAGGAGTCAGGTGGAGGTTCGCCAGAATGGTTAACCACTTATAGTGATTTAGTTACATTGTTACTGTGTTTCTTTATTCTTCTGTTTTCTTTTTCTAATGTAGATGCCGAAAAGTTTCGAAGTATAATGGCTAGCTTTCAAGGTGGTGCAGGAGTTTTAAATGGTGGTACTACAATTGATATTCCTATAGATACTATAGAAGATTATGCAGATATGGAAGCTGATCTTAAAAGTCTTATTGAGAATTTAGATGAGTATGCTGAAACTTTGGGATTGGGAGAAAGGCTTGAAATAAAGCCTGAGGAGAGAGGCGTTGTTATTAGGTTTATGGATAATGTATTGTTTGATTCTGGAAGTGCAACAATTAAACCGGAATCATTGGAGATTTTAAAATCTGTAGCAGAGCTTCTTAATAGAGAAGAATTTATAAATAAACAAATCAAAGTAGAAGGGCATACTGATTCTGACCAAATAGTAAAATCGTCGAAGTTTCCAACAAACTGGGAATTATCTTCTTCTAGGGCAACAAATGTATTAAGATATTTAGTTGAGGCTGAAAATATAGAAGGAAGTAGAATTTCTTCTTCGGGATATAGTTATTATAGACCAATTTTACCTAACGACACAGCTGAAAATAAAGCTAAAAATAGAAGAGTGGATATTGTTATATTAAAAGATTCTTATGAAGAATTAGAGCCATAGTAAAATAGAATGGGGTGATAATATGTCTAAAAATAATATTTTAATAATAGTTATTATTTTGTTGGTAGCATTGATCGCTGGTATAGCTGTAGGCATATTTTTCTTTTCCAATAATTCGGGGGGGAAAAAGGCGAAGGAACTAAAGACTTATTCCTTAACACTGGAAGATCTTTACTGTAATATTAAAGAAAGCAAGAGGATATTAAAAATAAGAATTACCTTGGAAACTAGCAACGAAAAAACCCTTGCTGAGTTAACGGAAAAACAGTTTCTTATTAGAGATGATGTCAATAAAATAATATCAACTTTAACAGAAGAAGAATTACGAGGAAAAGAAGGACAAGTTAGCTTACAAGATCAAATAAAAACTAATATGGTAGAGTTGTTTAAAGATGAAAGTATTATGAATATATATTTTAATGATTTTATAATTCAGTAGAGGAGGGGTTCTATTGTCTGAAGTAATGTCACAATCTGAAATTGATGCCCTTCTCAATGCACTTAGCTCTGGCGAGGTTGATGTTGAGGAAATTCAAGAAGTCGATAGTTCCAAGAAAATAAAGAAATATGACTTTAGAAATCCTCAAAAAATTTCTAAAGAACAATTGAGGACATTGGAAGTTATACATGAAAATTTTGCAAGACATATGCAGACTTTTTTAACAGGATATCTTAGAGCGCCAGCTAAGATAAATATATTAACAGTAGATCAATTTGCCTATAGCGAATTTAGCAACGCATTATCTAATCCTGCATTTTTAAATATTATAGATTTCAATCCGCTAAATGGACAAATATTAATTGATATTTCTCCGAATATTATTTATACAATAATCGATAGATTACTAGGTGGAGATGGAGTTGAAAAACAGGAAATAAGGGCCTTTACAGAAATTGAATTATCTCTTTTAAAAAGTATGATGGAGAAAATAGTAATTGATATTAAAGAGGCATGGAGTAATGTTGTTGAATTAAAGCCAGTACTAGAAAAAATTGAAACTAATCCTCAGTTTGCACAAATAGTTCCTCCTAATGAGACTATTGCATTAATAACTATGAATATAGAAATAGGAGCTATTGAAGGAATGATGAATGTTTGTATTCCATATATATTATTAGAGCCAATATTAGATAAACTAAATACGAAGTTTTGGTTTACAACATCAACAAAAGAACATTCTAATGAGGAGTTAAGAGCCATAAGGGAGCGAATGCTGCAAACTATAGTTCCTTTAGTAGCGGAGTTAGGGTCTACAAAGATTTCAGTAAGGGATATATTAAATTTACAAATTGGAGATGCAATTAAATTAGAAGATAGTAAAAATAATATGGTTCCAATTAGGATTGGAAGTAATATAAAATTTAAAGGTGAAATAGGTGTAAGCAATAAAAAAATGGCTATTAAGATAGTTGAAGTTCTAAAGGAAGGTGAAATTGTAAATGGCAAGTGATATGTTATCTCAAGAAGAAATAGACGCTCTATTAACAGGTGATTCAGATAACGAATTTACAGAAGAATTTTACGAGGATGATTATGAAGAATTATTGTCAGATGTTGAAATAGATGCTTTAGGAGAAATTGGGAATATAAGCATGGGGACAGCAGCGACTACCTTATCTACTTTATTAAATAGAAAAGTAAATATTACTACTCCTAGGGTGAACCTAACAACTGCCGACGAATTAGCTGATGATTATAAATTACCTCTTGTAGCAATAGATGTTAGTTACAAGGCGGGTTTAAAAGGTTCAAATATTTTAATACTTAATACAGATGATGCCAAGATAATTACTGATCTTATGATGGGTAAAGATAGTTTTGATACAGATAGAGAGCTAACAGAATTAGATTTAAGTGCTGTTAGTGAAGCTATGAATCAAATGATGGGTTCATCTTCCACATCTTTATCAGAAATGTTTATGAAGAAAATAGATATTGAACCTCCAAAATCTATTGAAATAACCTTTGCAGAAGGAAAAAATAAAATTGATTTATTAAATTCATCTTCACCAATTATTAAAATATCATTTAAGATGGTAATAGGAGATTTAATAGATAGCAATATTATGCAGTTAGTCCCATTAGAATTTGGAAAATCTATGGTTGAAAAACTAATAGGTGGTTCTCCTGATGTTTCTGAGGAGGAATCAGTTGAATCACATGACATTAGTAAAGAATACGAAAGTCCAGTACAAGAAATAATGAAAGAAGCCTACAATATACCGCAAACACCAGTAAAGGATATTGCTAGAACTGAGAATATGAATTATAATAATATTAGTAAAACAAATGAGGAAAAGATTACGGTTAAAAGACCCGAATTTCAAAGTTTTGATACATCTTTTGCTTCTCCACAAAGCAGCTCTATTGATTTAGTTGGAGATATTCCTGTTGAAATAACAGTAGAATTAGGAAGAACTCATAAAAAGATCAGTGAAATACTAGAGTTTGGACAAGGAACTGTTGTGGAGTTAGACAAGCTTGTAGGAGAGTCCTTAAATATCTATGCAAATGGTAGATATATTGCTAAGGGAGAAGTTGTAGTCATAGATGATAATTTTGGTGTCAGAGTAACAGAAATCGAAAGCTCAAATAGAAAGATTATTTAATATTTTTTATAGGGGGTTTTTTTATGGCAAATGGAATTTTATTAGTAGATGATGCATCTTTTATGAGAATGATGATAAAAGATATTTTATCTAAAAATGGATTTACTATATTAGGAGAGGCGGAGAATGGGCTAAAAGCTGTTGAAAAATATAAAGAGTTGACTCCTGATTTAGTTATTATGGATATAACTATGCCAGAAATGGATGGAATTCAGGCAGTAAAAGAGATAAAGAAAATAAACAGCAACGCCAAAATTGTAATGTGTTCTGCAATGGGACAACAGGCAATGGTAATAGAAGCGATACAAGCAGGAGCAAAAGATTTCATTGTTAAGCCATTTCAGGCTGATAGGGTTGTGGAAGCTGTAAAAAAGGTTTTGAGCTAAAGAATGTATAAAAAAATTAGTATATTAGTTTTGACAATTTTTCTAATTTTATGGGGATTACCAACTTATGCTATAGAAGCCAATGAAATTAGTCCAATAAAAATGGTTTTTCAATTAATATTTTATTTGATAATATTTATACTGGTTATACTCTTTACAATATATGGAACTAGAATTATAGCAAAGAATTACAAGGGATTTACATCTAGTAAATATATTGATTTATTAGATGTAATGAATCTTCCTGGTGGATGTAAGATTATCATAACTAGGATAAATCAAAAGATATATATTTTATCCGTAACAAATAATAATACCAGTGTTATTGATGTAATTGAAGCAGAAGAATTTCCTATTTGTGAAGAAAAATTCAATAAATGCTTAAATGATTATTTGAGCAAAAATGGAAATGAGCATAAGTTAAGTGAAAAAATAGAAAATTTAATTAATAAAATTAATATTAAAAAGGGATAAGGAAGGCAAGAAATATGAAAAAAAACATTAAGATAATTATTTCAGCTATTGTTTTAGTAATTGTATTTGCAAATATTGCCTTTGCAGAACCATCTGTATCCTTATTTGGGAAATCTGTTACCTTAGAGAACAATAATAGTCCACAAAATTATGTATTTTCTATTCAGTTACTTTTTGTTTTAACGATTCTTACATTAGCTCCGTCATTATTAATAATGATGACGGGTTTTACTAGAATACTTATTGTTTTATCATTTATTAGAAATGCCCTAGGGCTTCAACAGACCCCTCCTAATCATGTGATTATTGGGTTAGCACTATTTCTAACTTTCTTTGTTATGGCTCCTATTGCTACTGAAATAAATAAAGAGGCAATTCAGCCATATGTTGGAGAGGAAATAACCCAAGATATGGCCATTGATAGAGCAATGAAGCCAATTCGTAGTTTTATGTTTAAACAAACAAGGGATAAGGATTTAGGATTATTTTTGAGTATGAAAGGCACAGCAAATGTAAGTAATCTAAATGAAATACCAACACATGTTTTAATTCCTGCTTTTATAATAAGTGAATTAAAAACTGCATTTCAGATTGGATTCATTATATATATTCCTTTTTTAGTTATCGATATGGTAGTTTCTAGTACTTTAATGGCAATGGGTATGATGATGCTACCACCAGTAATAATATCTTTGCCTTTTAAGATATTGTTATTTATACTTGTTGACGGGTGGAATTTAATTGTAAAATCATTAGTAATTGGATTTAAGTAGAGGTGTTTATATGAATAATGTAGATATGTTAAAACTTGCACAGGATGCAATAAGGACTGTACTTTTTATGTCTGCTCCCATGTTGATAATTAGTTTGGTTGTAGGATTAATAGTTAGTGTTATTCAAGCAGTTACTCAAATACAGGAGGCAACTCTTGCATTTGTGCCAAAAATTGTTGCAGTATTTTTGGCATTGCTTTTATTTGGTCCTTGGATGATTAAGCTAATAACCCAATTTACATCAGGATTACTTACAAATATAAATAATTATATTTATTAAGGTGGCTATTATGGATTCGATTATAAATTTGATTTTTAGCCAATATCAATTATTTTTACTGGTTATGGTGAGAACATCTGGGATTTTTATTTTTTCTCCTTTCTTTAGTTCTCAAAACATACCAAATATAATGAAGATTGGATTGTCTTTTTCAATATCTATATTGATTGCATCAGTTTTACCAACGTCTATTGATTTAAATAATGAGATATTAGTATTACTTATAATAAAAGAATTAACTGTGGGGATTATTATTGGATTTATATCTTATGCCTTTTTTTCAACCTTTTATGTAATGGGGCAAATCGTTGATATGAAAATTGGATTTGGAATGGCCAATGTAATAGATCCTCAGAACAGAACCCAAGTTCCTTTGATGGGAAATTTCTATTATATATTATCATTTCTTTTATTATTAAGTATTAATGGACATCATTATATTATATCAGCTTTAGTTGATAGTTATAAGTTTTTACCGATTGGTGCTTTTAAATATACAGGAGATACGATGAATATTATTGTAAATACTTTATCTAAATCTTTTGAGATTGGATTTAAATTAAGTGCGCCAATAGTAGCCATAATATTTCTTACTGATGTAGTTTTAGGGATTATTTCCAAGACTATTCCCCAAATGAATGTTTTTGTTGTTGGTATGCCATTGAAGGTATTGATTGGGCTATTAATTATTTTAATTAGTATGCCAGTATTTTTTACTATAATAAACAGTATTTTTGATTTAATGATTAATGATATTTATAAATTTATTAAGACTTAATATAAGGTTGATAATATGATATTAGAAATAAATTTACAATTATTCTCCGAAAAAACTGAAAAACCTACCCCGAAGAAAAGAAGGGATGCTAGGGAAGAAGGACAAATACTTCAGAGTAAAGAGGTAAATACAGTTGTAATCCTTTTTTCTTGTTTTCTAGGACTAAAGATTTTCGGCGGAATAATGAATAGTCAATTAAAGAGATTTATGATTGAAATGTTTAGTCAAATCAATGACCTTGAAGCATTTTTCAATAATAATAATTTAATGATTAATTTTTTAAATATATCGATGGTTTTTGTAATAGTAAGTTCACCTATTCTAATAGTTGCATTTTTGTCTTCTTTACTTATCAACTATTTTCAAGTAGGTTTTTTATTTACTACTAAAACTTTAAAGATAAAATTAGATAGGTTAAACCCTGTAGAAGGTTTCAAAAAGATATTTTCAAAAAGAGCTTTAAAGGAACTTGTAAAGTCTATATTAAAGGTTACTTTAGTTGGCTATATTACATTTAAATATGCAAATAAACAAATGCCTAGAGTCGTTAAATACTCTAGTATGGAAACTCTTGAGTCATTTATAGATTTTTCTAATTTAATTTATAGTTTTATTATAAGGATATTAGGTGTACTTTTAATACTATCAATTCTAGATTATTTCTTTCAATGGAGAGAACATGAGAAAAATCTTATGATGAGTAAACAAGAGATAAAAGAAGAGTATAAACAAACAGAAGGAGATCCTTTTGTTAAAGGTAAAATAAAAGAAAAACAAAGAAAAATTGCAATGAGTAGAATGATGCAGGATATTCCTAAAGCAGATGTAATAATAACCAATCCTACTCATTATGCAGTGGCTATAAAATATGATAAAGATAAGTTTGATGCACCTTATATCTTAGGTAAAGGAGTAGATGTAATAGCTCAAAATATAAAAAAGATAGCTAAGGAAAACATGATACCAATTGTGGAAAATAGGCCCTTGGCTCGTGCTATATATGATTCTATTGAAATAGGTGAAGTAATAACTGAGGACCTTTATGAGGCTGTTGCCGAAGTCTTAGCATATGTTTATAGTTTAAAAGATGAATTCTAGGAGGATAGGAAATGAAATTAGGAGATATATTAGTAGCTTTAGCTATAATTGGAATAATACTTATCATTATAATACCCATAAATACGGGTTTCCTAGATTTTCTGTTAAGTTTAAATATTTCTCTATCTTTATTGATTTTGTTGTTATCTATGTATTCTGAAGATGCATTAAAGATAACTATTTTCCCATCTTTACTACTGTTAACAACATTATTTAGACTTGCCCTTAATATTTCAACTACGAGAGGTATTCTTCTAGAAGCAGATGCTGGTGCAGTTATTGAAGCTTTTGGAAACTTTGTAATTGGAGGAAACTATGTTGTCGGTTTTATAATATTTTTCATAATTGTAATCATAAACTTTTTAGTAATTACTAAAGGTGCTGAGCGTGTTTCAGAAGTAGCAGCTAGATTTACTTTGGACGCAATGCCTGGTAAACAAATGGCGATAGATGCTGATTTGAATTCTGGGCTAATTACTGAAGAAGAAGCAAAGCAAAGAAGAAAAGATGTACAAAGATATGCTGATTTTTATGGTGCAATGGATGGTGCTAGTAAATTCGTAAAAGGTGATGCAATTGCTGGGATTATTATTACTATAATAAACATTGGTGCAGGTTTCCTTATTGGAATTATAGGAAAAGGTATGCCACTTAGTCAAGCTCTTCAAAAATATACATTGCTTACAGTTGGAGATGGATTAGTAGGCCAGATTCCAGCATTGCTTATTTCAACAGCTACTGGTTTAGTAGTTACGAGATCAGCATCAGAATCAAATTTGGGACAAGACTTGATTAAGCAACTATTTTCTAATAATCCAATTATTTTATACATAATTGGTGGGGTTATGATTATGCTTGGAATATTCACACCCTTACCTAAATTTGCAAATATTTTATTAGGGGCTATATTTATTGCTGCTGGGTTAAAAACGAAAAAAGTTATTAAAGATGAAATAGTTGAACCAGTAATGGAGATGTCAGAAGCAGAGGAACTAAGGAAACCAGAAAATGTATTAGGGCTATTAAAAGTTGACGATATTGAACTTGAATTTGGATATGGATTGATACCATTAGCAGATGTTGATCAAGGGGGAGATCTATTAGATAGGATTGTAATGATTAGACGTCAGATTGCAATGGAACTAGGATTAGTTGTTCCCATAGTTAGATTGAGAGATAATATTCAATTAAATCCAAATGAATATATAATTAAAGTAAAAGGTGTTAAAGTTTCAAAGGGTGAAGTTTATTTTGATCATTATTTAGCAATGGATTCAGGTATAGGGGAAGGTAATATAGAAGGTATAGATACTGTAGAACCTGCATTTGGGTTACCAGCTAAATGGATTACAGAAAAAGAAAGAGAAAAAGCAGAAGTATTTGGATATACTGTAGTTGACCCTCCTTCTGTAATAGCTACTCATTTAACAGAAGTAATAAAGGAAAAAGCTTATGAACTTATTGGAAGACAGGATGTTAAGACTTTAATTGAAAATGTCAGGGAGGAATATCCTGCTGTTGTTGAAGAAGTAGTACCTAAGGTATTGTCCCTTGGTGAAGTTCAAAAGGTTTTATCTAACTTACTTAGAGAACAAATAAGTATAAGGGATATGGTTTCAATACTAGAAACTTTAGCAGATTATGGAAATATTACTAGTGATACAGATTTACTTACAGAGTATGTTAGACAAAAAATGTCTGGATATATAACTAATAAATATGTTGAGAACAATAATTTAAGTGTAGTAACATTGGACAATCAAGTGGAAGAACTTATTATGAGTTCAATTAATAAAACTGAAACAGGTTCATATTTATCAATAGAACCTAATAATGCGCAAACAATTTTAAACAATACATTTAAAACAATTCAAAAGCTTACCTCTATTGGTGAACAGCCTATAGTGCTTACAGCACCAATTGTTAGATTGTATTTTAAAAAGCTAACGGAACAAATGACTAGAGATATAATTGTGATATCTTATAATGAACTTGAATCCTCAGTAGAGGTTCAATCAGTTGGGATGGTAGGTATATAATGAAGATTAAAAAATATATTGGACAAACAGCTCATGAAGCCATGTTAAAACTAAAGATGGAATTAGGTTCTGATGCCATTGTATTAAATACAAAGAGTATTAGGCATAAAGGATTATTTGGATATTTCAAGAAACCTTTAGTTGAAATTACGGCGGCCTTTGAAGATAAGGACTTATTGGATAAAAATCCTATCAAGCCTTATGAAAATAAATTAAATGAGATTAATCAAGAATTAGTTGAATTAAAAGAGCTTATGATGAGCTTCCCAGTAAATAGAACTGAAGAACAAATTTTTTCGCCCATTTTAAAAAGATTTTATAGTATACTTATAAGTAACGGTATAAATTCTGAGGTCGCTATAGATTTATTAAGAAAGATTGAAAATCAAATTAACATAGATGGGAAAGATTATGATACAATTAAAAATATAATAAAATATAGTTTAGCTGAAGGACTAGGAAGCCCTGAACCCATCGGCTTATCTAGTGGTCAAAAAATTGTTTTTTTTGTTGGACCTACTGGTGTAGGAAAAACTACAACTCTGGCTAAAATAGCTGCAAATTTTATTCTCAAAGATAAATATGATGTTGGACTAATTACTTCCGATACATATAGAGTTGCAGCAGTGGAACAATTAAAAATCTATAGTGATATTTTGCAATTACCTTTAGAAATAGCATATAATGGAAGTGAAATGATAAAGGCAATTAATAAATTCAATGAAAAAGATATTATTTTGGTTGATACGGCAGGAAGGAATCATAATGATTTATCACAATTGGAAGAGTTAAAAGAAATACTTAATACAGCTAAATCAAAAGAGGTTTTTTTGTTAATTAATGGGACTGTAGATTATAAAGCCTTAAAATCCTTAGTAGATAAATATAGTTTCTTAGAAGATTATAGATTAATCGTCACTAAGATTGATGAAGCTGATACCTATGGAAATATCTTAAATATTAGATATGTTACTAATAAGCAACTTTCATATTTTACTACAGGACAAAATGTACCAGATGACATTGAAGTTGTCAATGTTGAAAGTATTGCTGAGAAGCTTGTTGAGGAGAATAGAAATGATTGATCAAGCAGAAAAACTACGAAAAATTATGCAATCAAGAGATTTAAACAATGAAACTAAAATATTATCCCAAGATAAGGCTAAGGTTATTGCAATATCTAGTGGAAAGGGTGGAGTTGGAAAGACAAATTTTGCTGTTAATTTTTCTATATCTCTTAGAAGATTAGGATATGAAGTTGTTGTAATGGATGCTGATATAGGATTAAGTAATATTGAGATATTAGCAGGTATTGATGTTACTAATACTATATCAGATATAATCTATTCCGATAAGGATATATTTGAAATAATGAATAATGGTCCAGAGGGGATAAAGATTATTTCTGGAGGCTCTGGTTTAAAGGAATTAAATTTATTAAAAGATGATAATTTTTCAAAATTAATTAAAGAAATTGAGAAATTACAAACCTCTACTGATTATATAATAATAGATACAGGGGCTGGAATTTCAAACTCTGTAACTGATTTTATTATGACATCTGATGAAGTAATCGTTATTTGTACACCAGATCCAACATCTCTTATGGATTCTTATACTTTAATAAAGTCTATAACTTATACTGGATTTAGTGGAAAAGTTAGTATTGTTTCTAATTTAGTTAAGGATAGAAAAGAAGGTAAAGGAATTTTTGACAAATTATACAATGCTTCTAATAAATTTTTAAAGATTCAAATCGGATATTTAGGATATATAGAAAAAAGTGATTTAGTTAATTATGCCGTTAGAAATCAAACGCCTTTTATAGTTTCTCACCCTAATAATTCTATCTCAAAAAGAATAAATGCCATGGCTATAGATTGTTTAGGTGAAAAAAATTCGGAAGCAGAAAGTGACAAGAAAAGCTTTGCTAAAAAGATATTAGATGTGTTTTTAAAAAGAGGTGATTAAATGGGCTCTGATTTTAAGTTTTTAAATATTGGTACAAAAATAGAAATAACAAGATTAAAAGATAATGAAGAAGTTTATCCGTCTCAGGTTTTAGATATAATTGAAACTGGAGAACTAATAATTAGTGGACCAATTAAGCAAAATAATTTGGTTTTTATACATAATGATGAAGAAATAGAGATTTGCTATAATGTTGAAAATATGGGAAGACACTATTTTCTTGCCAAAGTTTTATCTAGAAACAATTCTCCAATATATGCATTAAGATTATTAAGAATATCAGAAACAAGAAATATTCAACAGAGAAATTATTATAGACTCTTAGAAACATTAAGTGTAGATAAGGAGCACTCAATAGTTAAAGGAGACAATATTGAGGTAATTGTAGAATCCTGTGAGACTATTAATATTTCTGGTGGTGGGATGAAGCTTTATTGCAATTATGAACATGAGGTAGATGATGAAGTAGTTTGTTCATTGAAAATAGGAGACTCAGTCATAAAGTCTAAGGCATTAGTTGTAAGGTCGGAAGAAATAGAAAGTCTTAATTATAAATTTAGTATTGGGGTTTCATTTATAGAAATAAATGAAGAGGACAGGGATTTAATTATAAAATATATTTTTGAAAGACAAAGAATCTTAAGATTAAAAGGATTGATTTAGATGATAAAAGTTTTGATAGTAGATGATTCTGCTCTAATTAGGAAGATACTAACTGATATTCTTAGTTCAGACTCTGAGATATCAGTTATAGGTACTGCAAAAAATGGACAAGAAGCATTAGAAAAGATAGAAATTTTAAAACCAGATATAGTAACTTTAGATATAGAAATGCCTCTAATGGATGGATTAACAACATTAAAACATATAGTGATAAAACACAGTAATTTACCTGTCATCATGATTAGTTCTTTAACTTCTGAAGGTGCTGAACTTACATTAAAGGCATTAGATGAAGGCGCTGTTGATTTCTTACCCAAACCTACAAATGTTTTTAGTTTAAGTCAAGAAGATATTAAAAGAGAGATTATAGAAAAAGTCAAAGCTGGGTCAAGGTCAAAACTTTATAATAGAAAGCCTATTAAAAAAATAAGTCCAATAAAGATATTTAAAGATAGGTCCGATATTATACATGAAAATTTTAATAATATTGTAGCTATTGGAACTTCTACAGGTGGACCAAGGGCATTACAAACTTTAATACCAGAATTACCTGCAAATATTAATGCTTCAATTGTAATAGTACAACATATGCCACCTAAATTTACTAAATCTTTAGCTGATAGATTAAATTCTATTTCAAATATAAGAATTAAAGAAGCTGAAGAAGGAGATATATTGTCAAGGGGATGGGGATATATTGCTCCAGGAGATTATCATATGACTATAATGAAAGAAGAAAAAGGTCTTGTAATAAGATTAAATAAAGAGCCTCAAGTTATGGGTTTGAGACCAACTGTTGATAAGATGATGGAATCAGTAGCGAGAATCAATGGATATTCTAAAACAGGAGTTATTTTAACCGGTATGGGCTCTGATGGAACAAAGGGCATAATTGAGATGAGACAAGCTGGTAGTTATACTATAGCTCAAGATGAAACAACTTCAGTCGTATTTGGTATGCCTAAATCGGCTATTGCTACAAATTGTATAGATGTAATATTACCTATAGATAAGATTGCAGATAAAATAATAAATAAAGTGGGGGTGTAGTTATGGATTTAGATATTAGTCAATATATAAACATATTTGTTGAAGAAGCAAAGGAACATCTGCAAAGTATGAATGATGTTTTATTAGAATTAGAAAAAAATCCTTCTCACTTAGGAAATATAAATGAAATTTTTAGAGTGGCTCATACAATTAAAGGTATGTCAGGTACTATGGGATTTCATAATATGGCTAATTTAACTCATGAGATGGAAAATGTTTTACAGGCTGCAAGAAATAATGATATCGAATTATCTGAAGAAATAATTGATATTTTATTTGAGTGTTTTGATACTTTAGACTCTTCAGTAAATCATATTATTGATTATGGAACAGAGGATGATGATACAAATCAACCATTAATAGATAAGTTAACAAATTTATTGAATAAAGAAAAAAATACAAAACAAAATGGCAATGAGATAAATGAATTGAATATTGATAAATTTGTCTTAGAAGTAGTGGATAAGGCTGAAAAAGAAGGCCTAAATATCTATAATATAGATTTTGTATTAAATGAATCCTGCATGTTAAAAGCTGCTAGGGCATTTATCATATTTAATACTCTAGAAAGTTTCGGCGAGATAATTTATTCCAATCCTTCTGTAGAAGATATTGAAGATGAAAAATTTGATTTAGGATTTTCTGTTATGTTGGTAAGTAGTTATGAAAAGGCAAATATTTTAAATGAATTAAATCAAATTTCAGAAGTAGAGCAAATCAATTTATCGAATTTTGAAAATGTTAATTCTAATAGTCAAGACAATCAAGTTAGTCAAAGTAGTCAAGATAGTCAACCTAAATCTAGCGAATCGCAAAAACCTAACAATTCTAAAGTTTCAAAAGCTGAGCATAAGGAGAAGAATGAAAAAACAACCCAAAGTCATGCGGGAAAAATAGGTAAAACAGTTAGGGTAGATATAGATAGGTTAGACAACTTAATGAATTTAGTCAGTGAATTGATAATAATTAAAACCAGAATGGACGATTTAAGTGAAAGAACAACTGGTGAAAATATGATAGAAGCAATTGAGTATTTAGAGAGAATAACTACTAATTTGCATGATGCTGTAATGAAGGTTAGAATGGTTCCAATTGAAAGAGTTTTTAACAGGTTCCCAAGATTAGTGAGAGATTTATCAAAGGAGCTAGGAAAAGAAATAGATTTAGAAATGAGTGGTGAAGATACTGAAGTAGATAGAACCGTCATTGATGAAATAGGAGATCCTTTAATTCATATGATTAGGAATTCTATCGACCATGGAATTGAACTTCCTGCAGATAGAATCAAAGCTGGAAAACCTGAAACTGGAACTGTTATACTTAAATCCTATCCAGATGGTAACAATGTTGTAGTTGAAGTAGAAGATGATGGAAAGGGAATGGACCATAATTTAATCAAAAAGAAGGCAATTGAAAAAGGAGTAATAGATGAAAAAGAAGCGGAGAGTTTGTCAGTAGAAGATTGTATTAACTTATTATTTAGGCCTGGCTTTAGTACGGCTGAGACTATATCTGATGTTTCAGGTAGAGGTGTTGGACTTGATGTTGTTAAAAGTAAAATTGAATCAATAAATGGAAATATAGAAATACAAAGTGTAAAAGGCAAAGGAAGTAAGTTTATAATCAGAATTCCTTTAACATTAGCTATAATTCAAGCATTACTTATAAAACTAAGTGAAGAAATATATGCAATTCCTTTAAGTTCTATTACTGAAATAATTAATATTTCAAGCAGCCAAATAACAGATGTACAAGGTCAAGAAGTTGTATTATATAGAAATATGACGTTGCCTATTATAAGATTAAAGGATATGTTAGGCATTAAAGATGATAGAGAAAATGATGAATTAATTGTAGTTGTAGTTAAAAAGGGAGATAAACAGGCTGGCTTAATAGTTGATGATTTAATTGGACAACAGGAAATAGTTATAAAAAGTTTAGGAAAATATTTATCTGGAGTAAAATATTTATCTGGTGCTACAATTCTTGGTAACGGTAATATTTCATTAATTTTAGATGTTAATTCGATAATATAAGGGGGGAGTCAGAATGTCTGAGGTAATTGATAATAAATATGTTGTATTTAAATTATGTAAAGAATATTATGGAATACCTATTAATAAAGTAATATCTATAGAAAAAATGCAAGAGTCAACTAGAATACCTAATGCTCCAAACTATGTAAAAGGCGTCATTAATCTAAGAGGTGAAGTAATTTCTATAATTGATTTAAGGTTGAAACTTAATATGGAACCTAAAGAAATAGATAATAATTCACGTATTATAATCGTTTCAAATGAAGATATTGTATCAGGACTTATAGTAGATTCATCATCTGAGGTTATAGAAATACACAATGACGATATTGATGCTCCACCTACTTCTTATGAAAATGAATATTTATATTATATTCAAGGGATTGGTAAAATCAAAGAGAGATTGATAATATTACTTGATTTATCAAAAGTTTTTGAGCACTAGGGGGCAATTAGATGACAATAAATGTTGATAATTTAAATAATTTTATGATAGATGTACTTAAAGAATTGGGAAATATAGGGGCTGGAAATGCAGCTACTGCTTTGGCAGGTATGATATCTAAAAAAATTGATATGAGGGTTCCAAATGTTCGTATAATGGAATTTAAAGATGTTGCTGAAATATTAGGTGGAGAAGAGAATTTAGTAGTAGGGATTTATTTTGAGTTAATGGAAGATGTTGTTGGAAATATGATGTTTGCTTTAGATATTGATTCTGCAATAAACTTGACTAATTTATTATATAACAGGAAAAAAGAGAACAAGGAACTTGACGATATGGATATATCAGCATTATCTGAAATAGGCAATATTATTGCATCTTCATATGCAAATTCCTTATCTGCCCTTACTGGGTTAAAGATATTTATATCTATTCCATCTATTTCCATCGATATGGCAGGTGCTATTCTTAGTGTACCAGCAATTCAATATGGCCATGTTTCAGATCATGCATTGATGATAGAGACGATTTTTGAAGAAGAAGAAAACCTTGTTTCTGGAAACTTATTCTTCCTTCCAGATCTATCTTCCTTCGATAAAATATTAATAGCGTTAGGGGTAAAATGAAATGGATGTTAAAATTATTAAAATTGGAATGGCTGACCTAAGTGTAACGAAAGCACCTCATTTATTGACTACGTTGGGATTGGGCTCTTGTGTTGGAATTACATTGTACGATAAAATTAACAAAGTTGCTGGATTAGCTCATATTATGTTACCTTCAAGCAAAGAAATAAAAAATAATGATAATAAGGCTAAGTTTGCAGATACTGGAATTGATGAGTTAGTAGACTTAATGATAAAGTCTGGTGCGAATAAAAACAATCTAATAGCTAAGATTGCTGGCGGTTCACAAATGTTTAACTTTAATTCAAACAATAATATTCTAAAAATTGGTGAAAGAAATGTAATTGCCACTAAGGATAAATTGAAAGAGTTAAAAATAAAAATTGTTTCAGAAGATACTGGTGGCAATTTTGGTAGAACTATAATACTGAATTCTGTTGATGGATTACTGCAAGTAAGAACTATTGGCCATGGAGAAAAAACGATATAATTTCCATGGGAGGGAATAAAATGGATGTTGAGAACTTATGGATAAAATATACTAATACTAAAGATAAAGAAATTAAAAAAACATTAATAGAAAATTATATAAACTTAGTCAAGATTGTTGCTGGAAGAATGTATAATTTTTACGGAAGTAAAATAGAGTATGATGATTTATTAGGATATGGGGTTCTTGGATTAATAGATAGTATTGATAAATTTGATATAACAAAGAATATTAAATTTGAAACTTATGCCCAAATAAGAATAAAGGGAGCCATAATAGATAATATTAGAAAGTTAGATTGGATTCCTAGATCTTTGAGAAAAAAATCTAAAGATATTCAAAACTCAATATCCTTTCTTGAAAATAAATTAGGAAGAAGTCCAACAAATGATGAAATAGCAAAACAACTGGATATTTCATTAAATGAATTGGAGTTGATATTGTCGGATATATCAACCTTCAATGTTTCGTCCTTAGAAGAACTCTTATTAACAAATGGTGACTACTTTTTAGAAAATCAAAAAGATTTGAATGTTCCAGAAGAAATCTATGAAATATCAGAAATGAAAAATATCTTAGCTAATTCAATTGATTTATTAAATAAAAATGAAAGATTAGTAATCTCTTTGTATTATTATGAAGAATTAACTTATAAGGAAATTGGAAATATTATGGGGTTATCTGAATCTAGAATTTCCCAAATACATAGTAAGGCTATTTTGAACATTAAAAATTGTTTAGAGAAAGAAGGAATAGTTAAGGGATCTTAGGAGGTGCAATATGTATAATATAGGTAATGACATAATACTAGAAGTCAGCAAAGATGGACTATATGGATATATTACTCTATTGGAAGATGAGGGTGAAAATAAGTCTGAATTAAATATAGAAAATATATTAAGTGAGATAAAAGAATATATTAAATATGGGTTAAATGAAAAATTGTTAATAAATATCTTAAATAATAGAGCCATAGGTGAAAAATTTTGTATTGCTGAAGGAGAACTGTCAGTGCCTGGTAAGGATGGGAGTATTAAATATCATTTCGAAATGGAAAAACCATTACTACCTAAATTAAACGATGATGGCACTGTGGATTATAGAGAATTAGATTCTATTAACACTACTAATGAAGATGATATTTTAGCTGAGTTAATACTTCCAACTGAAGGAGAAGAAGGAATAAAGGTCAATGGAGATATAATACCATATGTTAAAGGTAGAACACCTAAATTTAAATATGGAAAGAATGTGAAGATTTCTTCAGATGAAATGTTTTTACAGTCAGAAATTAATGGATTAATTGAGTTTAAAAATGGTAAGATTAGTGTTTCAGAATTATTAGTTGTAGAAAATATTGATAATAGTACTGGAAATATTAAATTTGAAGGAAATGTAATTGTAAATAAGGATATTTTAAATGGATTTACTTTAACAACTGGAGGCGCTGTGGAAGTAAAAGGTGCATTAGAAGGTGGATTAATTCAATCAGATGGAGATATTTTAATTCGACAAGGAATCCAGGGGTATAATAGATTAACTATTAATACTAAGGGGAACTTATCTACTAAATTTATTGAAAATTCCGTCGTAGACGTAGGGGCTAACATAACTGCAGAGGCTATTATGCATAGTGAAGTTGCTTCTAGGGCAAATATACTTGTTCTCGGTAAAAAGGGACTTATAGTTGGAGGAGTTTGTAGAGCTAAGTATGAAATTAGAGCTAGAATAATTGGCTCTACAATGGCAACAACTACAGTATTGGAGGTAGGCCTTGATACCCATAATAAACAGAAATATGATGAAATAGATGAAAAATTTAAGACTTCTAAAGAGAATCTTGAAAAAATAAATCAATCTCTTAAAGTGTTGGAAGTGCTGAAAAGGTCAAATAAGCTTGATGCTAGAAAAGAAGAACTATATGATGAACTTAGTAAAGCACAACTATCATTAAGTCTAGAAGTTAGTAAAATGGGAAGAGAATTAGATGAATTAAAAAGCCAAATGAATATTTTATCTAGGGGTCAAATAAAAGTTGCAGATACTATTTATCCAGGAGTTAAAATCATTATTGGGAATAGTATTATGTATATAAGAGACGAAATGAAGAGATGTACATTTTATAGAGAAGATGGGGATATAAAAGTTGGTCCATATTAAGAGGTGATTGTATGTCTATTAAGCCTATTGATTACAATGTTATGCTTCCGAAAACCCAAGAGATGTCAAGTGCGAAATATATAGAAAATATTAAAAATAGAAATATTGTAGAAAGTGGATTCATTCAGCAAGAGAAAATCGTAAATAAAAATAAAAAGAGAGTTCTAGACACAGAAAAAAGTAATAAGTCTAGAATTTGTGATAATAATAGTTCAAAAAAACATGGCAATTCACAGGATAAAAAACGTAAAAAATCAGAAAAACCTTCTAATGAAGAAATAAAACCCAAAGATATAGGAAAGAATGTTGATATACGAATATAATAGAGGTGTGCGATGATACCTATCATTTTAAGTGTAGTTGGAACAATTCTAATTATCTGTTCGATTTATACAATAAGAAAAGATTTAATTAATAACAAAATTGTAGTTAATGATTTAAACTTAATAGAAAAGAGAGTAAAAGAATACTATAACCTCACTAAAAAAAGAGCTGAGGAAGTTGACGAGATAATTAATTCTAAATTAGAAATAATAAATATTGAAAATAAAAAAAAGAATGAGAAGCAATTATATAATATAGATGAATCTATAAATAATGACAATTTAAATAGCTCTAATATAAATTTACTTCATAATAAGATTTTAGAATTAGCGAATCTCGGACTAACACAGGAAGAAATTGCTAGAAAGTTGAATAAAGGTATTAGAGAAATAGAGATTATATTGAAGATGCATGGAATAAAAAATAGGTAAATTTGTATAAAAATGATTGCTTTAAAATTAATCGTATGTTATACTACTATAGTGATTACACACATTTCTAGACATTAAAGGCGGTGCCTACGGGTTCCTTTAATGTATGAAGGAAATGGAGGAAAAAAACTTGGAGGTGGCAATATGTCAGTAATTACAATGAAAGGCTTATTGGAAGCCGGAGTTCATTTTGGACATCAAACTAGAAGATGGAATCCAAAAATGGCACAATATATTTTTACCGAAAGAAACGGTATCTACATTATTGACTTACAAAAAACAGTTAAGAAGGTAGAAGAAGCTTATGATTTCATAAAGGATGCTATTGCGGATGGTGGCGAGATTTTGTTTGTAGGTACAAAGAAACAAGCTCAAGAAGCTATTGAAAGCGAAGCTAAAAGATGTAATATGCATTTTGTAAATCAAAGATGGCTTGGTGGTATGTTAACTAACTATAAGACTATTAGAAATAGAGTTGATAGACTTCATGAACTAGCTAAGATGGAAGAAGATGGTATCTTTGATTTATTACCTAAGAAAGAAGTTATCAAATTAAGACATGAAGCAGAAAGACTAGAAAAGTTCCTAGGCGGAATTAAAAATATGAATAGAATACCAGATGTTCTATTTGTTGTAGACCCAAGAAAAGAAAGAATAGCAGTAAAAGAAGCTCAAATACTTGGAATTCCTGTTGTTGCTATAGTGGATACTAACTGTGACCCTGATGAGGTTGATTATATTATTCCTGGTAATGATGATGCAATAAGAGCAGTTAAATTATTAACTGAAACTATGGCTAATGCAGTTTTAGAAGGAAAACAAGGAGAGCAAATAGAAGATACAGAAGAGTAAATAAAAGGGTAAGGGTTAAAAGGGTTGTTCCCTTATGCTCTTACCATTTTTAACAATATAGGAGGGATAGAATGAATATTAGTGCTTCAACTGTAAAAGAGTTAAGAGAGAGAACAGGCGCTGGAATGATGGATTGTAAAAATGCTTTGGTAGAAACAAATGGAGATATAGAAAAAGCTATTGACTTATTAAGAGAAAAAGGATTATCTAAAGCTGCAAAGAAATCAGGCAGAGTAGCAGCTGAGGGTTTAGTAGAAGCATATATACATGGTGGTAGAATTGGTGTTTTAGTAGAAGTTAACTCTGAAACTGACTTTGTGTCTAAAACTGATGAATTTAAACAATTTGTTAAAGATGTAGCTATGCAAATAGCTGCTTCAAATCCTAAATATATTTCAAGAGAAGAAGTACCAGAAGAAGAAATAGCTAGAGAAAAAGAAGTACTTACTCAACAAGCTGTTAATGAAGGTAAACCAGAACATGTAGCTGCTAAAATGGTTGAAGGAAGATTAGAAAAATTCTTCGAACAAATATGTTTATTAGATCAAAACTTCATAAAGGATTCAGATGTTAAGATTAAAGACTTATTAAATGAGAAAATTTCTAAAATTGGAGAAAACATAAAGATTAGAAGATTTTCAAGATTTGAAGTTGGGGAAGGAATCGAAAAGAGAGAAGAAAACTTTGCTGATGAGGTTGCAAAGCAAATTAATATGTAATTAAATGGAGAACAAATATTGTTCTCCATTTAAATAACACTATACTTAATATTAGGAGTGAATTGAATGGACCCGATATTTAAGAGAGTAGTCTTAAAGATAAGTGGTGAAGCCTTATCAGGTTCTAAGGGTGCTGGAATTGATATAGATACAATTAATCAAATATCTGCCGAAGTTAAAGAATTACACAATTTGGGCGTACAAGTATCTATCGTAGTAGGTGGTGGAAACTTTTGGCGTGGCAGATCAACTAAAGAAATGGATAGGACTACATCTGATTATATAGGAATGCTTGGAACAACTATGAATGCATTAGCATTACAGGATGCTCTTGAACAATTGGGAGTAGATACTAGAGTACAGACAGCAATAGAAATGAGGCAAATAGCTGAACCATATATTAGAAGAAGAGCTGTTAGACATTTGGAAAAGGGTAGAGTGGTTATATTTGCTGCAGGTACAGGTAATCCTTATTTTTCAACAGATACTACAGCTGCCTTAAGAGCTGCTGAAGTAGAAGCAGAAGTAATCTTATTAGCTAAAAAGGGTGTAGATGGAGTATATGATTCTGATCCAAATCTAAATGAAAATGCAAAGAAATTTGAGGTATTAAAATATATAGATATACTAAACTTAGGACTTGGAATAATGGACTCAACAGCAACTTCATTATGTATGGATAATAAGATTCCCCTAATTGTATTTGGAATTGATGAACCCAATAATATTATTAATGTTGTTTTGGGTGGAAAAATTGGAACACATGTAAAGGAGGATTAATTATGTATACTGGACTTTACAAGGAAGCAGAAGAAAAGATGAGTAAAACCATTTCGGTTTACAAGGAAGAACTGCAAAGCATTAGAGCAGGCAGAGCAAATCCTACATTACTTGACAAAATTACAGTAGACTATTACGGACAAATAACACCATTAAAACAAGTGGGAAGCATTTCATCGCCAGAACCAAGATTATTAGTTATTCAACCTTGGGATGCGAAGTTGATTCCTGCAATTGAAAAAGAAATATTAAAATCTGATCTAGGCATAAATCCTTCAAATGATGGTAAAGTAATAAGATTGCTTATTCCTGCATTAACTGAGGAGAGAAGAAAAGAGTTAACAAAATTAGTTAAGAAAAATGGAGAAAATGCTAAGATTGCAATTAGAAACATAAGACGAGATCTAAATGAACAATTAAAAAAGATGGAAAAAAGTAAAGAAATTAGTGAAGATGATAAGAAATCAGCTGAGGCAGAAATACAAAAAATAACGGATAAATTTATTGAAGAATTAGATCTTGTTACAAAGAAAAAAGAAGATGAATTAATGGAAATATAGAAAAACCCCTTCTTAATAGGAAGGGGTTTTTAGTGATGAGGTGATGTATATGGTAGATATTAACCAAAGCATAGAAGAGATAAAAAAACAAATTGATATAACAAATCTTCCCAAACATATAGCAATTATAATGGATGGAAATGGAAGATGGGCTAAGAAAAGATTTTTACCAAGAAATTTTGGTCATCAAGAAGGAATGGAAAGAGTAATTGAGATTGTTGGAGCTGCATCAAATTTGGGAATAAAACATTTATCCCTCTATGCTTTTTCTACAGAAAATTGGAAAAGACCTGTAGACGAAGTTCAAGGATTAATGAAAATTTTAGTTCAATATATAAGACGAGAATTGGATAAATTACATAGAAATAATGTTAAAGTACGGATTATGGGAGATATTGAAAAATTACCCAAGTTTGCAAAAGATGAAGTAATAAGGACAATAGAGAAGACATCTAAAAATACTGGAATGATATTAAATATTGGATTAAATTATGGAGGAAGAAATGAAATAATATTTGGTATTAAAAATCTTTTAATTGATATAGAAATGGGTAAAATTAATATAGACGATTTAAATGAAGTTAATTTTTCTAATTATCTCTATACTAAAGGTCAGCCTGATCCTGATTTGCTCATTAGACCAAGTGGGGAGCTTAGACTTAGTAATTTCATGCTATATCAAATTGCTTATTCAGAATTTTATTTTTCAGATATATTATGGCCAGATTTCACAGAAAAGCATTTATTATTATCTATTATTGATTATCAAAAAAGAAATAGAAGATTTGGAGGAATATAAGTGAAAGATTTAGGCAAGAGATTATTTAGTGGTCTAATTGGCTTAGTCCTGTTAATTTTTATTGTATCAAAAGGGGGACATTTATTGTCTTTTGCTATTTATATAGTTTCCATTATTGGTCTTAGAGAATTTTATCAAGCAATTGAAAAAATCAAGATTAGACCTATTTATATTATAGGTTATTTAGGAGTAACGGCTTTGTTTATAAATACAATTTTTCAAAATAATTATTTAGGTCTTCTTTTTAGTATACTTATTATTACTTTACTTATATTATTTGTAGTTAATAAAAATATAAGGATAGAAGATGTCTCAATGACCATTTTGGGAATAATATATATTCCATTTTTACTTTTTCACATTGCATATTTAGATAAAACTAAGTATATATGGTTAGTTTTTATTATAGCATTTGGTACTGATACATTTGCATATGTGGCAGGTAATTTATTTGGAAAAAGAAAGTTATGTCCTAAGATTAGTCCTAAAAAAACAATAGAAGGCTCTATTGGAGGAATATTTGGTACTGCTATTCTATTAATTATATATTCCCTATATTTTAATTTGGAGCCAATATGGAAAATTATTTTACTTTCTATAGTTTGTTCTATAATAGCTCAATTAGGAGATTTGGTAGCTTCAAAAATAAAGAGAGTCTGTGGAATAAAGGATTATGGTTTTATAATGCCAGGACATGGTGGTGTATTAGATAGATTTGATAGTATAATTTTTACTGCTCCAGTAATATACTACTATATTAGTATCTTTTTAATTTAATATATAGGTGGTGTTTAAATGTTAACAGCAATATCAGCAGTTTTTGTTTTTCTGGTAGTGATATTAGTGCATGAATTTGGTCATTTTTCTGTGGCAAAAATGGTAGGTATCAAAGTCAACGAATTTTCCATAGGCATGGGACCTAAATTATTTCAGAGGAAAAAAGGAGAAACAGAATATACTCTAAGGGCATTGCCAATTGGCGGATATGTGAAAATGGAAGGAGAAGATGAGGATTCTAATGATCCAAGAAGTTTTAATAAGGTTTCTGCTCTATCAAGAATAGCAGTTGTAGCTGCTGGGGCAATTATGAATTTTGTTCTAGCAATTGTTATATTATCTATTGTTTCCTATGGAACGGGTGTTCCGACGAATACTATAGATTATACAGTGCCTGGTTCACCAGCAGAGAAAAGTGGCTTAGCATCAGGTGATATTATAATTAGTATAAATGGAGTAGAGATAAATAGTTGGGAAACTACAGTTGATTCCATAAATAAATCTAATCCAGATAAAGAAATGGAGATAGAGATTAATAGAGATGGCCAAATTAAGAAAATAATGGTAAAGTCTATAGCTGATGAAGAAGGAAGAACTATAATTGGTATAGCTCCTAGATCTGAAAAATCAATATCATCTGCTATAAAAGGCGGTTTTGAAAATACTTTTATGTTTTTAAAATTAATGTTTGAATTTATAGGCATGCTTTTTAAAGGAAAAGTTGGAATCAAACATTTATCTGGTCCAATAGGGGTTATTCATGAAGTAGGAGTACAGGCAAAGCTTGGAATATATAATTTGTTATATATTTTAGGATTTATTAGTGTGAATTTAGGATTTTTCAATCTATTGCCTATTCCAGCTTTGGATGGAAGTAGAATAGTCTTTTTACTAATAGAATTAGTTAGAGGTAAACCTATAGATCCAGAAAAAGAAGGTTTTATACACTTTGTTGGTTTTGTTTTATTGATATCACTAATGTTGTTTGTTACTTATAGAGATATAATTAAATTTAATATTTTTTAGTAGGTGATAAAATTGTTTAGAAAAAAAACTAAGGTAATTAAAGTTGGTAGTGTACTAATTGGAGGAGACAACCCTATTTCAGTTCAATCTATGACAAATACTTTAACTAAAGATGTTGCTTCTACAGTTAGTCAGATACAAAAATTAGAAGATGCGGGCTGTGATATTATTAGGTCCGCAATTACAAATTTAGAAGACGCAAAAGCTATAGAAGATATAAAAAAGAAAATTAGAATCCCAATAATTGCTGATATTCAATATGATTATAGATTAGCTTTAGAATCTATTAAATATGGAATTGATGGACTAAGGTTAAATCCAGGTAATATTGGGTCATTAGATAAAGTTAGAGAAGTGGTGAAGGCTTGTAAAGAAAACAATATTTCTATTAGGGTTGGTGTAAATGCTGGCTCGCTAAAAAAGGAATTTCTAGAGAAATATAATGGAGTAAATGAAGACTCTATGGTTTATAGCGCTCTAGAGCAAATTAGATTATTAGAAGATATGGATTTTTATGATATTAAGATTTCTTTGAAAGCAAGTAATGTACCTTTAACTATTAAAGCCTATGAAAAGATGTCTAATATTGTAGACTATCCATTGCATTTAGGCATTACTGAAGCAGGTCCAATTTGGAGAGGAACGGTAAAATCATCTGTTGGGATAGGTTCATTATTGTCAATGGGTATAGGCGATACAATAAGAATATCATTAACTGGAGATCCAGTGGAGGAGGTAAGAGTAGGAAGAGAAATTCTTAAATCACTTAATTTGTTAAATGAAGGATTGGAAATAATATCCTGTCCCACTTGCGGAAGAACGAATATTAATTTAATTGACATAGTAGAAGAAGCTGAAAGAAGACTTGAAGGAATTGATAAACATATAAAAGTTGCAATAATGGGCTGTGCAGTAAATGGTCCTGGAGAAGCTAGGGAGGCAGACATAGGAATAGCTGGTGGGAAAGGTGAAGGACTTATATTTAGAAAAGGTGAGATAATAAAGAAAGTCAAAGAAGAAAATCTACTTGATGAGCTGATAAAAGAAATAGAAAAGCTTTAATATATTCATATCCCAGTTAAAGGATAAGGGGGTATAAAATACTTATGAAAAATGATGGATTATATCTTTCTCAATTAATTATAGAAGAAGGATTTAATGAGATTAAAGATTTGGAAATCGTAATTAATAAGATTAAATTAATTAAAAAAACAATGTCTTTAATAATATATCTTGAATCTTCTAAGTTGATTAACAATGTAATAGCCGATAAAATAAATAAAATTTTTAAAGATAAGTTTGCTGAGTTTCAAATATTGATAAAAATTCAATATAATATTAAAGGAAATATAGAGGAAAAAATTAAGTTTTACGAAAGTAATCTTTTAGAGATTATAAAAACAGATATTCAATCTAGCAGCTCTTGGATTGAAGGTTTAAAATGGGAGATCAGCAATGACTCCCTTATAATTTTTGCACCAAATAAAGTATCATATTATTCCTTAGAAAATAGTGAAATTATAGAAAAAATTAGAAATATACTTTGTGAAGAGATAGGATTAAAAGTAAATATTAAGATATCAGATGGGAATTTTAAAGAAGATGAAGATATTTTTGATAAAAAGAGTATTGAGGAAAAAGAGAATGCAACTAATATATTTGAAAACTCTAAATATAATTCTTCTGATAATACTTCAAGCTCATATACTGAGTGTTATATATATGGAAAGCAAATAAAAGAAGTACCTATTAAAATAAAAGATATTACGATGCAAACTGGTTCTTGTATAGTAGAAGGCACAATTTTTCAGCTTCAAATTAGAACAACTAGAAACAATAAGACTCTTGTTACCTTTTATATTTCGGATATTACTGATTCTATTGAAGCAAAGATGTTTTTATCTGAAGAGCAATCATCTGAATTTCTTGAAAATATCAAAAATGATTGTTATGTAAAGATTGAAGGAGATATAACTTTTGACAACTATTCTAAGAGTCTAGTAATAATGTTGAAATCTATTAATAAAATCCAGAAAGAGAGTAAAAAGGATAATGCTAATGAAAAAAGGGTAGAATTACATCTTCATACTCAAATGAGTTCAATGGATGGTGTTTCTTCCTTAAAGAAGATTGCAATTAGGGCCAAGGAATGGGGGCACAGGGCATTAGCCATAACAGACCACGGTGTTGTCCAAAGTTTCCCAGAAGCCATGAGTTTAGGTAAGGATTTAGGTTTAAAAATGATTTATGGTATGGAAGGGTATTTAATAAATGATAAAAAGAAAATAGTGGAGAATTTTGATGATAATAAAGATTATTCAACCTATATAGTTTTTGATATAGAAACCACTGGGTTATCCGCTATAAACGATATGATAACAGAGATTGGTGCTGTTAAAATTAAAGATGGAGAGATTATTGGCACATATAGTCAGCTGATAAATCCAGAGAGAGCTATACCAGAGTTTATTACTAATCTTACTGGTATTACAGACGATATGGTAAAAAATAAACCAACCATTAAAGAAGTTATTCTAGATTTTATAGAATTTATTGGAGGTGATGTTTTAGTTGCTCATAATGCTTCTTTTGACGTTGGTTTTATCAGGGAAAAGATGAAATTAGTCAATATGGAATTAGATAATCCAGTACTAGATACTTTAGAATTATCTAGAGCTGTATTTCCTTCTTTAAAAAGTCATAAACTAAATCTTGTTGCTAAGCATTTAAATGTAAGTCTAGTTAATCATCATAGGGCCGTAGATGATGCTACTGCCACAGCTGAAATATTTCTCAAAATTTTAGATATATTGAAGGAAAAAAATATAATAAATTTTAGACAGATAAACACTTTTAACTCTAATAAAAATCTATCAAAGGATGAGAGCTTTCATATAATAATAATTGCGAAGAACTTAGTTGGTCTTAAAAATTTATATAAACTAGTATCGGAATCTCATTTAAAATATTTTTATAGAAAACCAAGGATTCCGAAGTCTCTTATAGAAACAAATAGAGAAGGATTAATTATTGGAAGTGCTTGTGAGGCCGGAGAGCTTTATAGAGCAATGATAAAAAATAAGAGTATGAATGAAATAAGAAATATTGTGAAGTTTTATGATTATTTAGAGATTCAGCCTATTGGAAACAATATGCATTTAGTTAGAGAAGGAATTTTAAAGGATGAAAATCAATTAAGAGAAATAAATAAAAGAATATATAATCTAGGAAGAAAGAATAAAAAGTTTGTTGTAGCAACGGGTGATGTACATTTTTTAGATCCAGAGGACGAAATATATAGAAGGATACTAATGTCAGGTCAGAAATTTCAAGATGCCGATATTCAACCTCCATTGTATTTTAGGACAACTGAAGAAATGTTAGATGAATTTTCATATTTAGGAAAAGAAATTGCAGAAGAAGTAGTTATAAAAAATACTAATTTGATAAATGATATGGTAGAGGAAATATTACCAATTCCAGATGGAACCTTTCCTCCAGTTATTGAAGGTGCTGAAGAAGAGTTAAGAAGGATAACATATAATAAGGCATTAGAAGTATATGGAGATCATTTACCAGAAATTGTAGAAAAACGTTTGGAAAGAGAGCTTGATTCTATAATTAAAAATGGTTACGCTGTTATGTATATAATAGCTCAGAAATTAGTCTGGAAGTCTTTAGAAGATGGTTACTTAGTAGGTTCCAGAGGTTCTGTAGGGTCATCTTTTGTTGCTACTATGAGTGGGATTACAGAGGTAAATCCATTGGTACCACATTACATATGTCCTAATTGTAAATATAGTGAATTCTTTGATGATGGTTCTGTAGGTTCCGGTGCAGATCTTCCAGATAAAATATGTCCTAAATGTCAGACTAAATTTAATAAAGATGGTCATGATATTCCATTTGAGGTTTTTTTAGGATTTGAAGGAGATAAAGAACCAGATATTGACTTAAACTTTGCTGGTGAGTATCAATCTGTAGCACATAAATATACTGAGGAACTATTTGGAGAAGGCTATGTGTTTAGGGCAGGAACCATAGGAACAATTGCAGATAAAACTGCCTATGGATTTGTTAAAAAATATTTTGAAGAAAGAGGTCTTAGTGTTAATGCAGCAGAGATTAATAGACTTATTCAAGGCTGTATTGGGATAAAGAGAACCTCTGGTCAGCATCCTGGTGGAGTTATGATTGTTCCAAAATATAAGGATATCCTAGATTTTACTCCTATTCAGTACCCAGCAGATGATAAGAGCTCAGGAGTAATAACAACTCACTTTGATTACAATGCCATTAGTGGAAGGATATTAAAGCTGGATATTCTCGGTCATGATGTGCCTACTATAATAAGAATGCTTGAGGATATTACAGGGGTCGATTCTACTAAGATAGCTTTAGATGAACCAAAAACTATGAAATTATTTACAAGTACTGAATCTCTAGGAGTGACTAGACAAGATATTAAATGTGAAGTGGGAACTTTAGGGATTCCAGAATTTGGAACTAAGTTTGTAAGGCAAATGCTTGCTGAAACTCAACCTAAGACTTTTTCTGATTTAGTGAGAATTAGTGGATTATCCCATGGTACAGATGTATGGATAAATAATGCCCAAAACCTTGTTAAAGAGAAAATTGCACCTCTTAGTAAAGTAATCTCTACAAGGGAAGATATTATGTTAAATTTAATTAATGCAGGAATGGAAAAGAAAAAATCGTTTAAAATCATGGAAAAGGTTAGGAAAGGCAAAGGGTTAGGGCCAGAAGATGAAGAAGAAATGAGAAGTCTAAATATTCCAGAGTGGTATATAGATTCATGTAAAAAAATTAAATATATGTTTCCAAAAGCCCATGCCGCCGCCTATGTTATGATGTCTTTTAGAATAGCATATTTTAAAGTATATTTTCCAGAAGCTTTTTATGCTACCTATTTTACTATTAAGGCAAATGATTTTGATGCAAATTTGGTTATTGAAGGTAAAGAAACAGTTAGAATGAAGATTGAAGAGCTGGAAGAATTAGGAAGTGACATAACAGCAAAGGAAAAGAACCTATTAACAGTCCTAGAGGTTGTTTTAGAAATGTATGCGAGAGGTTATAAGTTTCAAAATGTAGATCTTTATAAATCAGATAGTGATAAATTTATAATTGATGAAGAGGGTATTATACCACCACTTAGATCCTTAGAAGGTCTTGGTGAAAATGTTGCTAGAAAAATTGTCGAAGAAAGAAATATCTCACGATTCATATCTGTAGAAGATTTAGTTAATCGTGGTAAAGTAAGCAAACCTGTATTAGAAGTTTTAACTAATCATGGATGTTTAGGTGATTTACCATTAAGTAATCAAATAAGCCTTTTTAATATTTGATTTTTCCTTAAATTGTGATATAATTAATTTGACAAAAATAAATTTTTTCTGGGAAAGAGTGGGTTAACCCACTCTTGATTTTTTATTTTAAATTAATTATTGATGTAAATAAACTATTATGGAGGTGAATTAATTGAATAAAAAGGGAATTATAGGAATCGTTAGAGGAATATCTGAGGAATTAGCAGAAGAATTAAAATATGAATTAGTAGATGTGGAATTTGTAAAAGAGGGTTCCAATCATTTTCTTAGGGTGTATTTAGATAAGCCTGGTGGAATAAATTTAGATGATTGTCAGAAGATGAGTCAGTTATTAAGTGATAAATTGGATGAAAAAGATCCTATTACTGTACCATATTATTTAGAGGTTTCATCTCCAGGATTAGATAGACCATTAAAAACCGATAAAGATTTGAAAAGAAACTTGGGAAAAGAAATCGAAATCAAATTGTATGAGCCAATGAACGGTAAAAAGATAATAGAGGGTACTTTAGAATCTTATGAAGAAACACTAATTATAGTAAAAACGGAAATTGATGAAATTATTGAAATATCAAGACAAAGCATTGCCTTAATTAAATTGGCAGTTAAATTTTAAGGAGGTTTAACGAATGAATGGAGATTTTATTGATGCCCTTCATGAAATAGAAAAAGAGAAGGGCATTTCTAAAGATGTAATATTTGATGCCCTAGAATCTGCGCTTATTTCCAGCTATAAAAAGAATTTTAATGCGTCTCAAAATGTTGAAGTCGAAATGGATAGAACTACTGGAAAGGTTAAAGTATTAGCATTAAAGGAAGTAGTAGAGACTATAGAAAATGAATATCTTGAAATAAGTTTAGATGATGCAAAAGAAATTGATGATAGGTTTCAAATTGGTGATATTATAAAAATAGAGATTACACCAAAGGATTTTGGTAGAATAGCAGCACAAACTGCTAAACAGGTAGTTATACAACGAATAAGAGATGCAGAAAGAGATGTAATCTATGATGATTTTGTAAATAGAGAAAATGAAATAATTACTGGTCTGGTTCAACGAATTAGCAAAAATAATGTATATATTGATTTAGGTAAAACTGAGGGGATATTACCACCTTCCGAACAAATAGAAGGAGAAGAATATAATCAGGGAGATAGAATAAAATTACTTATATCTGAAGTTAAGAAGACAACAAAGGGACCTCAAATAATATTGTCAAGATCTCATCCTAATCTTATAAAAAGATTATTTGAATTAGAAGTTCCTGAAATTAATGATGGAATAGTAGAAATATATTCAATAGCTAGAGAGGCAGGTTCTAGAACTAAGATTTCAGTTTTCTCTAAAGATCCAAATGTTGATCCCCTTGGTTCTTGTGTTGGCTTTAAAGGTAGTAGGGTAAAAGTTATAGTAGATGAATTAAAGGGTGAAAAAATAGACATTGTAATCTGGAGTAAGGAAATAGGAGAATTTATTGCCAATAGTTTAAGTCCTTCTAAGGTAGTAAATGTAATAGTTGATGAAAAAGAAAAATCTGCTATTGTGGTAGTTCCGGATTATCAACTTTCTTTGGCTATAGGAAAGGAAGGCCAAAATGCCAGATTAGCAGCGAAATTAACAAATTGGAAAATAGATATAAAATCGGAATCACAATATAATCAAGATAATGAGTAAGAGGTGATTATGTGAAAAAGAAAAAGATTCCTTTAAGAAAATGTATAGCTTGTGGTGAAGGCAAACCTAAAAAAGAATTAATAAGAGTTGTGAAAAATAATGAGAATGAAGCGAATATTGATTTAAATGGTAAAATAAATGGAAGAGGTGCATATATATGCACCAATCTTGAGTGTTTGGAACTAGCACAAAAGAGTAAAAAGTTTTCTAGAGCTTTAGAGGTGGAAGTAACAAATGATATATATGAAAAACTAAAGGATATAATTCAATCAGAATTAGAAAAATAAGAGATATCACCTTTAAATATAATAGGGGGTATGTAATATGAAAAAAATTAGAATATACGAATTAGCTAGGGAATTGGGAATTAGTAGTAAGGATTTAATTGAAAAGATTTCTGAACTAGATATAAATGTGGGAAACCATATGAGTACTTTGGAAAATGAAGAAGCAGAAATAATAAAATCTTTATTATCAAATGGGGAAGAGAAAAATAAGCTTGATGAAATTAATAATGGTGATGAAAAGATAAAAACTAATAAGAATATAAGCAGTGAAATAGATGTTGAAAAAGATAAACAAACTATTAAAGAAGTAGAAAATAATAATATAAAACAAAAAAACAAAAAACAAAAAAATAAAAGCAAATCAAAGAATAATAATAAAGATGAAGAAGATAATATAATTGATAAAGAAGGGAATGAGGCTGTTATAGAAATTGAAAGTAATATCATTGTAAAAGATCTAGCAGATAAAATAAATGTAAGTCCATCTCAAGTAATTTCCAAATTAATTGGATTAGGTGTAATGGTAAATCAAAATCAGGCTATAGATTCAGATATAGCAATTATAATTGCTGAAGAATTTGGTATTGAGTTGGAAGTAAAGGAACCATCAGAATCAGAAGAAGATACTATATCATTAGAAGAGGAATTAAACTTAGATTATGAAGATGATCCTAAAGATTTAAAGACTAGAGCCCCTATAGTAACAGTAATGGGCCATGTTGACCATGGTAAAACATCTTTATTAGATGCTATTAAAGAAACTAGTGTTACAAAATCTGAAGCTGGTGGAATTACTCAGCATATAGGTGCTTATGCTGTAAATATCAATAATAAAAAAATATGTTTTTTAGATACTCCAGGTCATGAGGCTTTTACATCTATGCGTGCAAGGGGTGCACAGGTAACTGATATTGCTGTATTAGTTGTAGCAGCAGATGATGGAGTTATGCCTCAAACTATAGAGGCCATAAATCATGCGAAGGCTGCTAATGTTCCAATAATTGTAGCTATTAATAAAATGGATAAACCTACGGCTAATGTAGATAGAATTAAACAAGAGTTAGTAGAAAATGCTTTAGTTCCAGAAGACTGGGGTGGTGACACTATAACAGTGCCAGTATCTGCTAAAAATCGTCAAGGAATCGAAGAGTTACTAGAAATGATTCTACTTGTTGCAGAAATGCAAGAACTTAAAGCTAATCCAAATAGAAATGCAATAGGTACAATTGTAGAAGCACAACTTGATAAGGGTAAGGGACCACTAGCTACAGTATTAGTTCAAAAAGGAACATTGCAAGTGGGAGATACAGTTGTTTCTGGCTCTTCATTTGGTAGAGTTAGAGCTATGTTAGATGATAAAAACAGAAGGGTAAAAAAGGTTGGTCCATCAATGCCAGTAGTAATACTGGGATTGTCTGAGGTTCCAAATTCAGGAGATTTGTTATATGCAGTAGAAGATGAGAAGATGGCCAGGAATTTAGCTGAGAGAAATAAAGAAATTATGCGAGCAGAACAAATGAGATCAGATCAAAAGGTATCATTAGATGATTTATTTGAAAGAATAAAATTAGGCGAGATTAAGGATTTAAATATTATAATAAAAGGTGATGTTAGAGGTTCTATTGAAGCATTGCGACAATCTCTAGAGAAACTTGATACTGATGAAGTTAAAACTAATATTATACATGGTGGTGTAGGCGGAATCACTGAATCTGATATTATGCTTGCCTCTGCTTCAAATGCTATTGTTGTTGGCTTCAACGTTAGACCAAATTTAAATGCTATTGAAGTAGCTAAAAGAGAAAAAGTAGATGTTAGGACCTATAGAGTAATTTATGAAGCTATTGAGGATATTCAAGCTGCAATTAAGGGTATGCATACACCAAAATTCGCTGAAGAAATAATAGGAAGGGCAGAAGTCAGAGCTACATTTAGATTACCTAATGGAAGTACCATAGCCGGTATTTATGTATTAGATGGGAAAATAGCTAGAAATGGCAAAATAAGACTTCTTAGAAATGATATTGTTGTATTTGAAGGCGATGTATCCTCTTTAAAGAGATTTAAAGACGATGCAAGAGAAGTATTATCTGGATATGAAGCAGGATTAGGACTAGAAAATTATAATGACATCAAAGAAGGAGACTTACTAGAAGCTTACGTTTTAAAAGAAGTTTAGAAATAGAGGTGGGGAAATGAATAATAAAAGAATTAATCGAATTTCCGAAGAAGTAAAAAGAGTGGTCTCAGAATTAATTTATAATGGTCTTAAAGATCCAAGGGTTAATTCTATGACTACTATAACAAAGGTAGAAGTAACTAGAGATTTAAGATATGCAAAGATTTACGTTTCAGTGTTTGGAAATAAAGAGGAAAAAGAGAATACCTTATTAGGTTTAGAAAGTGCAAAAGGATTTATAAGAAAAGAAATAAGTACTAGGATTGATTTAAGATATGCTCCAGAACCAATTTTTATTTTAGACGAATCAATAGAACAAGGTATATATATGTCTAAACTAATCGAGAAAGTAAATAAAGATTCTAGTATAATTAAGGAAGATGGAAACGATGAATAATATTGAATCTTTATTTGATATAGCAATTGAAAAAATCAAAGAAAGTGAAAATATATATATTGCCTCTCATGTTCAGCCAGATGGTGATAATATTGGTTCTACACTTGCTTTATTGATGGCACTTAAAAAAATAAAAAAAAGAGTTTTTGTTCTTAAGAGTGATGATATTCCTTCTGATTTTTTATTTCTTCCAAATATAAGTGAAATTAATGAATATAATCATAAAGATGATATAGATGTTTTTATTGCTTTAGATACTAGTGATGAAAATAGATTAGGGCAGAATAAAGAATTATTGAATCGGGCTAAAACCATAATTAATATTGACCATCATATTAGCAATACAAATTTTGGACATATAAATATTATAAATAGTGATGCAGCTGCTACTGGTGAATTAGTATATTACTTTATCAATAGAATGAATATTTCTATTGATAAAGATATGGCTACTTGTATTTATACTGCAATAAGTTCAGATACTGGAAGTTTTATGTATGATAATACTAGTGCAGAAACCCATGAAATTGCTGCAGAATTAATAAATATAGGAATTGATAAAAGTAGTATAAATATAAATTTATATCAGAATAAAAGTTTAGAAAGAACTATGTTATTTATAAAATCTTTAGAAACTTTGAATTTGCATTTCGATAATAAGGTTGCTTTAGTAAAAGTAACCCAAGACATGGCTAATAAGGTTAGTGCCAAAATAGAGGATGCTGAAGGTATAGTTTCATTTATAAGAGAAATAGCCCCTGTAGAGGTTGCTATTATACTCAAAGAAATTAAAGAAGATGAAGTTAAAGTTAGTATGAGAAGTAAGAGATTTATAGATGTATCTGCTATTTGTGCTAATTTTAGTGGTGGGGGACATATAAGAGCAGCAGGCTGTACTATTAATTCTCCTATAAATATTGCTGAAAATTTAATTTTAGATGAACTAAAGAAAGTGTTTTAGGTGATTATATGAATGGTGTAATAAACTTTTTTAAGCCAAAAGGAATGACATCACATGATGCTGTAAATTTATTAAGAAAGGCATTAAAAACTAAAAAGGTTGGACATACAGGAACTTTAGATCCGAATGCATCAGGAGTATTGCCTCTCTGTATAGGGAAAGGTACTAGAATTGCTGAATATCTTCTTGATAGTGATAAGGAATATATAGGAGAGCTAACATTAGGATATAGAACTGATACTCAAGATATGGATGGAAATATAATATCTTCTTCTAATAAACATGTTAGTGAGGAAGATATTATATCTGCTATGTCTAAATATGTTGGTAATATATCTCAATTACCACCTATGTACTCTGCATTAAAATATAAAGGTAAAAAACTTTATGAATTGGCACGTGAGGGTAAAACTGTTGAACGTAATCCTAGGAATATTACAATATACAATCAAAAAATATTAAACATAGAAGATAATAGGAAGATTATGTTTTATACAAAATGTTCTAGGGGTACTTATATTAGAACATTATGTGATGATATTGGTATGGATTTAGGTACTTATGGACATATGTCATATTTACTAAGAGTAGGTACAGGAAATTTTAAAATTGAAGACTCATATAGTATCGAATATATTAGGAAACTAGAGTTACAAGAAATTTCTAAGATTATTACTCCTATGGATAAGGCTTTAGGTCACTTAGAACAGTTTAATGTTCCGGATTACTTATATTCTAAATTAGTAAATGGTGTCGTGCTACGATTTGATTTAATAGACGAAGATAAGGTAGACAAATTACTTAGGGTGTATTGTAAAGATATATTTATTGGTATAGGAAAGATTAGCAACATAGATTCCGAATTTTACTTAAAGATGAATAAAGTTTTATTAATATAGGGTGGTATACATGGAAATTATTGAACTATCAAATTATAATGAGACAAGATTTAATACAGCTATAGCATTAGGAAATTTCGATGGCATTCATATAGGTCATCAGCAATTAATTAAAACTATGGTATCTAAATCTAAAGAATTAGGTATAAAGTCTTCACTTTTATTATTCAAAAGTCATACTAAAACTATAATAGATAATAATAAGCCTAAGACGATAACAAATAATCAGCAAAAATTTAAAATTGCTGAGGATTTAGGTGTAGATATTATTTATATGTTGAATTTCAATGAAGAAATTATGAAATTATCAGGAGAAGAATTTATTAGGGATATCATTATAAAGAAAATGAATGGAAAACTATTGGTAGTTGGATTTGATTATAGATTTGGATATAAAGCTTCTGGAAATTCTAAGTATTTAATAGAGCTTGGTAGAAAGTATAATATAGATGTAATTGTACTAGATCCTATTTATAAAGATGAGGATATTATAAGTAGTTCTAATATAAGAAATCTAATAGCTAATGGAAATGTTTCTGGATCTTTAAAAATGTTAGGTAGACCTTACTCTATTACTGGGAAAGTTATACCAGGTAAGAATAGAGGAAATAAACTGGGATTTCCAACGGCTAATATAGAGCCTATTGATAACTATGTAATACCTAAAAATGGAGTATATATGACTAATACTATAGTAGATGGTAAAAGGTATACTTCTGCTACTAATATTGGATATAATCCTACTTTTAATGAAGATATACTAAAGATAGAAACCTATCTTTTAGATTTTAATGGAGATATATATGGAAAAATATTAGAGATTGAATTTCTAGATTTCCTTAGAAATGATATTAAATTTGAGAATAAAGAAGCTTTGATAGAGCAAATGAAAACAGATATTGAAATGATCAAATTAAAACAATGATATTTACATTTATTGCTTATTATGATACTATAATAATGATACATTACCTATAGCTATGTTTAACGTATCCTCGACGTCTTACACAGCCATAGGAGTATATTAAAATTTTGGAGGTGCTTTTTATGTTAGCAAAAGAAGTTAAAGAACAAATAATTAATGAATACAAATTGCATGAAGGTGATACAGGTTCACCAGAGGTACAAATTGCAATTTTGACACACAGGATTAATTCTGTAAATGAGCATTTAAAAGCTCATAAGAAAGATCACCATTCTAGAAGAGGATTATTAAAAATGGTAGGTCAAAGAAGAGGCCTTTTAAAATATTTACAAAATAATGATATTGAAAGATATCGTTCTTTAATTGAAAAATTAGGCATCAGAGGTTAATAAGAGCGGGATTATCCCGCTCTATTGATTTATATTAGATATTTTTATTAAATAAGGATATAATAAATATATTAAAACTTAAGGAGGTATTGTATGGAAAGAAAATTCCAGTATAAATTAGCTGGTAGAGATCTTACTGTAACCATAGGTAAGGTAGCAGAGCAGGCTAATGGTGCTTGTATGGTACAATATGGTGATACAGTAGTTTTAGCAACTGCCACAGCTTCTAAGGAACCAAGAGAAGGAATAGATTTTTTCCCTCTAAGTGTTGACTATGAAGAGAAATTATATTCAGTGGGTAAAATACCTGGTGGTTTTATTAAAAGAGAAGGCAGACCAAGCGAGAAGGCAATTTTGACTTCTAGACTTATAGATAGACCACTTAGACCATTGTTTCCAGATGGATATAGAAATGATGTACAAGTTATAGTAACAGTTTTATCGGTTGATCAGGATCACTCTCCTGAAATAGTTGCAATGATTGGGTCTTCAATAGCATTATCTATATCAGATATACCTTTTGATGGACCTACTGGATCTGTATTAATGGGTTTAATAGATGGAAAACTTATTATAAATCCAACTAGTGAAGAAAGAGATAAATCTGAAATTCATTTAGTAGTAGCAGGAACTAAAGATGCTATAATGATGGTAGAAGCAGGCGCTAATGAGATTGAAGAAGAAGTAATGTTAAATGGTATTTTAACAGCACATACTGAAATTGCTAAATTATGTGAGTTTATTGAAAGTATTGCAGAAGAAGTAGGAAAGCCAAAAAAAGAATATAATTTATTTAAACCGAATGAGGAAATTAGAGAAAAAATTATTGCATTTGGTAGGGATAAATTAATAGATGCTATTAATACTTTTGAGAAACAAGAAAGATTAGATAATATTGATAAAGTAAATAAAGAGATCAAAGAAGTATTTTTAGAAGAATATCCAGAATCAGAGCAGGATATTAATGATATATTAGAAGATATGTTAAAAGAAGAAGTAAGAAGACTGATTATTGAGGAAGGCAAAAGGCCAGATAATAGAGAGGTAGATGAGATACGTCCTATTACTACAGATATAGGTTTACTTCCAAGAACTCATGGTTCAGGACTATTTACAAGAGGTCAAACTCAAGTTCTTACAATTGCTACTCTAGGTGCTATTAGTGATGCCCAAGTTATTGATGGATTAGGGGAGGAAGAGTCTAAAAGATATATGCATCATTATAATTTCCCTCCATATTCAGTAGGTGATACTAGACCTTTAAGAGGACCTGGAAGAAGGGAAATAGGTCATGGTGCATTGGCAGAGAGAGCTCTTGAACCAGTTATACCATCAGAGGATAAATTCCCTTATACTATTAGACTTGTATCAGAAGTTTTAAGTTCAAATGGATCTTCATCTCAAGCAAGCGTTTGTGGAAGTACTTTAGCTTTACTTGATGCAGGTGTACCTATTAAATCTCCTGTAGCTGGAATAGCAATGGGATTAATAAAAGAAAATGATAAAGTAGCTATTTTATCTGATATACAAGGTATGGAAGACCATTTAGGAGATATGGACTTTAAAGTAGCTGGTACTAGATATGGTATTACGGCTATACAAATGGATATAAAAATAGATGGAATAAATAAACAGATTCTTCAAGAAGCTTTGGAAAAAGCTAGAAAAGGGAGATTTTATATCTTAGATAAAATGGCTGAAACTATTTCAACTCCAAAGGGAAATTTGTCACCATATGCACCTAAGATGTATACAATGCAAGTAAATCCAGACAAAATAAGAGATATTATTGGGCCTGGCGGAAAGATGATTAACAAGATAATAGATGAAACAGGTGTAAAAATAGATATTGATGATGATGGTAAGGTTTTCATTGCCTCAGTAACTCAAGAAGATGGTGAAAAGGCTATAGATATGATAAATAAAATAGTCAAGGAAGTTGAAGTAGGAGAAATTTATTTAGGTAAAGTAACACGTATAACTAATTTTGGTGCTTTCGTAGATGTTTTAAACGGCAAGGAAGGATTAGTTCATATATCTAATATAGCTAGGGAAAGAATCAGTAAAGTAGAAGATGTATTGGCCGTAGGAGATGAAATATTAGTTAAAGTAATGGAAATAGATAATCAAGGTAGAGTTAATTTATCTAGGAAAGTACTATTACCAGAAGAAACTAAGCCAGAAATTAAACCAGAAACTAAAACAGAAGAATAAAAAAACTAATGCATGAACCAAAATAAGGTTCATGTTTTTGTATTTAATAAGTAATTTTATTATACTTGTTTACTGTAAATACAAAAATTGAGTTAAAACAGCTATGATTTATTGACAGAAAATTTATAAAATGATAATATTTATGTTTGAAGTCCTAAATTTTCATTTAAGTTTACAAAAGGTATTTTTATAAAGGGAGGAAAACTTATGAAGGAAATTAGAACTATTGAATTTAGAGATGATATTTTATATTTAATAGATCAAAGAAAGCTTCCATTAGATTATGAAATATTTCAATGTAGAACCTATAAAGAAGTGGATTTTGCCATTAAGGATATGGTAGTAAGAGGTGCACCAGCCATAGGGGCAACAGCAGCATATGGAGTAGTTTTAGCAGCAAAGGAATTTTTAAATGGAAATAAAGAAAACTTTTTATCAAATATGGAAGAATCATTGGATATCTTGAAAAAATCAAGACCTACTGCAGTAAATCTGATGTGGGCTGTAAAGAGAATGACAAATATTATAGAGAATAATAGAAAATTAGCAGTAAATGAAATATATGAAAAATTGAAAATCGAAGCTGATAATATTCTTAAGGAAGATATAGAAACTAATAAAAAAATAGGTAAATACGGAAATGAGATTGTCTCTCAAAATGCCACTATCCTTACACATTGTAATACAGGAGCTTTAGCTACAGCAGGATTTGGTACAGCTCTAGGAGTAGTACGAGAGGCCTTTTACAGTGGAAAGAATATATTTGTATATGCAGATGAAACAAGACCAAGACTTCAAGGCGGAAGACTTACTGCGTGGGAGTTAAGATATGAACAAATACCATCAAAGCTTATAGCAGATAATGTAGCTGCTACTTTAATAAGAGATGGAAAGATTGATTTAATATTAGTAGGTGCAGATAGAATAGCTTTAAATGGAGATACCGCAAATAAAATAGGTACATTTATGCTATCAGTAGTTGCAAAGGTCTATAATATACCATTTTATGTAGTCGCTCCAACAACTACAATTGATTTTGATATAGAAACTGGAGAAGAAATAGAAATAGAAGAAAGAAGCAGTGAAGAGGTAACTTATATTGAAAATATCAGAATAGCACCAGAGGGAATGGAAGTATTTAATCCAGCCTTTGATGTAACTCCAAGTGAAAATATAACAGGTATTATAACAGAGAAGGGAATAATAAAATCACCATATAAAGAAAATATATTAAAGCTTAGATAATGGTAGGGATTAATTGTATAATCCAAGATGGTTAGATTTAAATTATATGATTGGGCCTTCAATAGTATTTTGATGGTCCTATATTTCTGTAATAAAATGAATATATTTTACTAAAATAATAATTTATATATATAGTTTAATATCATAACAAATGTTATCATAAGTGATAATCTTTATTATATTATATAAATAAATATGATACACTTAAATTTAAGGAACTTAAACATAATAAAAAAATTATATAAAAATAAGTTTCAATAGAAAGATTATATATTAATGATGATAAATTTATAAATAATTATATTTTTAATATACAAAATTATAGGGGGTAAATATTATGAACAAAGCTATTATTGGCGGTACTGGGGTATATGATATTGGAGAAGGAAGTTACACTAAAAATGTTGAAACAAAATATGGAAATGTAGATGTTGATATAGTTAGTATTAATGGAGAAGAAATAGCTTTTTTAGCAAGACATGGTAAAAAACATTCTACTCCACCACATTTAATAAATTATAGGGCAAATATGAAAGCATTAGAACAGCTAGGTATTAAATATATTTATGCAACTGCAGCAGTGGGTTCGTGTAACGAAAACTACGGCCCAGGAGATATTGTAATAATAAATGATTTTATTGACTTTACTAAGTCAAGACCTATTACTTTCTTTGAAGGTGGTAATGAGCCTGTAAAACATACAGATATGGGGGATCCTTATTGTAAAAATCTTAGAAATAAGTTTTATGAATTTGCAAAAGATGAATCAATTAATATTAAAGGAGATGCAGTGTATATATGTACAGAAGGACCTAGGTTTGAAACAGCCCATGAAGTAAGAATGTATAAAAATTTAGGTGGAGATGTAATAGGCATGACAAATGTGCCTGAAGTAGTACTGGCGAAAGAACTAGGTATGTGTTATTCAACTATTGGAATAATTACTAACTGGTGTACAGGAGTAGAAGGAAATATAACACTTCATGATATTCAAGGGACCTTATCTGTAAACAAAGAAAAGATTACAAAAACCTTTTTAAGAATATTTAATGAAGAAATTAACCAACAGCATTGTAACTGCAATAATTCGATTATTGAACTTTAATTAAACTGAAGTTGTTTTATGTTGTTTTCTTGAATTACATAATTTATAACTAATAACTTTTGAACTTTTATTTAAAACTATTGGACATGTAGATCATGAACTATTTAAAGTTGCATCAAGAGTAATAAAGAATATTAGTGCATCATTTTAAGTAAATCTAGTACAAAAATATAGTCAAAATTTAGGAGGTTATATTCATGGATAAAAATAAAAAATATGGATTTGAAACTATGTCAATACATGCTGGAAATAAAGGGAAAAATGCCAATAATGCATTGAATCCTCCTATTTATCAAACGTCTACTTTTGTCTTTGATAATATTGAACATGTTGAAAAGGTTATGTCATTTGAAAGTGATGATTATGTATATACTAGAGGAAACAATCCTACTTTGAGACTTTTTGAAAATCGAATGGTCGCATTGGAAGAAGGAAAAGCTGCAGTCGCTTTTGCTTCAGGAATGGCAGCTATAAGTTCAGTTTTATTTTCATTTCTTAAACCTAATGATAATTTAATTGTAAATACAACACTATATGGTTCTAGCTATAATGTAGTTACCCATGTTCTTCCTCAATATAATGTTAATTGTAAAATGGCTGATTTAAGTGATATAGATAAATTAGAAGAGTTAATTGACGATAATACTAAAGTAATATATTTTGAAACACCTTCAAATCCTAATCTTATAGTTTTAGATATTAAAAAAATTTCCAAGATAGCTAAGGAAAGGGGAGTAAAAGTAGTAGTTGATAATACTTTTGCCACCCCATATTTTCAAAAACCACTAACTTTAGGAGCAGATGTAGTAGTTCACAGTGCAACTAAGTATATCTGTGGACATGGAGATGTTGTTGGTGGAGTTGCAGTTTCCAATGATATAGATTATATACAATCACTTAAATTTGACTATATGTGTGAATTTGGAGGGGTGATGAGTCCATTTAATGCTTGGCTACTTCTTAGAGGTTTAAAGACTCTTGGGGTTAGAATGAGACAGCATGAGAAAAATGCATTAGAAGTAGCCAGATTCTTGAAAAACCATCCAAAGGTAAAAGAAGTTTTATATCCTGGATTAGAAGATTTTGAAGGTTATAAGATAGCAAAGGAGCAGATGAATGGATTTGGAGCTATGATAAGTTTTGAGATAGATGGGCATTTAGAGCAGGCTAAAAAAGTTGTAAATTCTATAAAATTAGCACAATTGGCTGTAAGTCTTGGAGACTGTGAGACTTTAATAGAGCTTCCTGCTGCTATGACACATAGAGGATATCCAAAGGAGGAACTTATTAAATTTGGGTTAACCGAAAGCATGATAAGAATATCAGTTGGTCTTGAAAACATTCAAGATATAATTGAAGACTTAAATGAAGCATTATCAGTGATTTAAGAGAGGATGAATAGTTTATATGTTGATGAAAGAAGAAAGAGAGCAAATAGTAGAGTATGGAAAAAAACTTTTAACTTCTGGTTTAACTAAGGGTACAGGAGGAAATTTAAGTATATATAATAGAGAGAAAAATCTTTTTGCTATAAGTCCCACTGGTATTGATTATTTTAAAACTAGAGTAGAAGATGTGGTTATAATGAATATCAATGGTGAACAGGTAGATGGAGATAAAAAACCATCAAGCGAAGTTGAAATGCATAGAGTTTTTTATGAAAGAAGAAATGATATAAATGCTATTATTCACACTCATACTATGTATGCAACTACTTTAGCTTGTTTGAATTGGACATTGCCTCCGGTTCACTATATGGTGGCCTTAGCAGGCTCAAATGTAAGATGTGCTGAGTATGCTACCTATGGTACTAAAGAGCTTGCAGAAAATGCTTTTGAAGCGATGAAAAATAGAAAGGCAGTTTTATTAGCAAATCATGGACTACTAGCAGGTTCAAATGATTTATTAAATACTTTTAATATTACAGAGGAAATAGAATACTGTGCAGAACTTTATTATAGAACTAAATGTATAGGTGATCCTGTTATATTATCAAAAGAGGAAATGACTTTAATGGAAGAAAAATTTAAAACATATGGTCAAAGGAAATAAAGATATATTTATATTAGTGTTTTTTCATTATGCAGGTTGCTTTAATGATGAAAAACTTATTATAATTAAAAGTATATGATTTTTTATATGATAAAATTTTATTTTAAATGGGAATTAGTTATTCCATGAAAGGGAAACTATAAAAGTAGTTTCTCTGCTTTATTTTAAGGATAATTTACTAACTTTCGAATATATATAACTATATAAGATATTGGAGGGATATATATGAGATTAGTTATTGTGAATAAAAAGACCTTATTAACTATTTTAATTGTTTTAATATTACTTATAGTAACTTTTACTATTTTAAAGGTTCATAGTAAGACTAAAGAAACTTTTAATTCTGATGTATACTATCAAGGAAATATTGATGATAAAATAGTAGCCTTTGCTTGTAATGTTGACTGGGGAAATGAGCATATACCAAATATGTTAGAAATATTTAAAAAAAACGATATTAAAATTACATATTTTGTAACTGGCAAATGGGCAGAAAAGAATGCTGAAATTTTAAAAATGATATATGATGATAAGCATGAAATTGGAAATCATGGATATAGTCATATTGATTATGACAAATTATCTTATGATAAAAACAAAGAAGAAATAATGAAAGCTCATAATATAATTAAAGAAACATTGGATATTGATTCAAAATATTTTGCACCACCATCAGGTGCGTATAATGATAATACAGTAAATGCAACAAAAGATTTAGGATATGAGCTTATAATGTGGAGTGTAGATACGATTGACTGGAGAGATGACAGTACAAAAGATGTAATTGTTAAAAGGGTTACTTCAAAGATACATAATTCTGCAATAGTTTTAATGCATCCAACTGAGGAAACAGTTAAGGCATTGCCAGAAATAATAAATTACCTATATCAAAATGGTTATAAAATTGGTACAATAAGTGATGTAATAAAAAACGATTAGCAATATTGGAGGAGAATATGTATATAATAGATAAATTAAATAATGGTATAAGAGTTGTCATGGAAAAGATTCCTTATGTCAACTCTGTTTCCATTGGAATTATAATCGATAATGGCTCTGCGAAAGAGGACAAGCATAATAATGGGGTTTCACATTTTATAGAGCATATGTTGTTTAAGGGCACAGGGAAAAGAACAGCTAAGGATATTGCAGAAGCAATAGATAATATAGGTGGTCAATTAAATGCTTTTACTGGTAAGGAGAGTACCTGCTACTATGTAAAAGTTCTATATAATCATATAGATATAGCAATAGATGTATTGGCAGATATGATAACTAACTCAAAATTCTCAGAATCAGATATTGAAAAAGAGAAAGCAGTAATATCCGAGGAAATAAATATGTATTTAGATTCCCCAGAGGATATGGTTAGCGAGCTACTAAATGAAATAATGTTTGAAAGTACATCATTGGGGCGTCCTATATTAGGTACAGAGGAAAGTGTTAAAAAATTAAATAGACAGGCACTTGTTAATTATTTCTTTAATAACTATAATCCTGAAAATATAATCATATCGTTGGCTGGTAATATAGATACCAAGGAAGTTCTTAAAATGTTAAACTATTATTTTGGAAACTTTAATAGTTCTAGTAAAGGTATTAGTAAGATTAATGATAATCATAATTTCAACAATAAATTAAAAGGTATTAATAAAGATACTGAGCAGTTAAATTTTTGTATTGGTATGGAAGGATTGCCAATTATTTCTGAAGATATGGAAGCATTATTAGTATTAAATAATATTTTTGGAGGTAGTATGAGTTCAAGACTCTTTCAGAATATACGAGAAGATTTGGGACTAGCTTATGCTATTGAATCATATCTATCATCTTATAGAAATACAGGGACATTGACTATATATACTGGTTTACATCCATCTCAATTATTGAAAACAGTAAAATGCATAGGAAAGGAAATTGATGATATTAGAAAAAATTTAATATCTAAAAATGAATTAGAAAAATCAAAAGAACAACTAAAAAGCAGTTATGTTCTTGGTATGGAAGGAACATTTAGTAGAATGTATGAAATAGGAAAATCTTTATTGATTTTTAATAGAATACAATCTCCTGATGAAATATTAAATAAAATTGATAAAGTAAGTTTAAATGATATAGAAGAAATAATAAAAATTGTATTTAACAAAGCAACAATTAATATCGCATATGTTGGAGATATTAATAATCAAGATATAGTGGAAGAAGAAATAAAAAATATCTTATTTTAATGGAGCGTGATTAATATGAAAGTAAAAGTAATAAATAAATCTCAATTTCAATTACCAGAATATAAAACAAATGGAGCAGCAGGTCTAGACTTACAAGCGAATATTCAGGATTCTATGGAGCTTAATCCATTTGACAGGATATTAGTACCAACAGGACTATTTCTTTCAATACCAGAAGGATATGAAGCTCAGATTAGGGGAAGATCAGGGTTAGCTTTAAATCATGGAATAACATTAGCTAATGGTATTGGTACAATAGATAGTGATTATAGGGGGGAAATCAAAGTAATTCTAATTAATCTAGGCAAAGAGCCATATATTATTAATAAAGGAGATAGAATTGCACAAATGGTATTTATCAAATATGAAAAAGCTATTCTAACAGTAGTTGATGACTTAGATAAAACTTCTAGGGGTGACGGGGGATTTGGTCATTCTGGATATTGATATCTAATAAGATGTTATCATAAATGATAATGCATAAAATTAAAATATCTTTAATATTATTTAATATAGTTAATTAGGAGGAGATTTTATGCGTTTAACCGAACTAGGACAAAAAGAAATTGTAAACTTAAATAATGGTGGTAGACTTGGTATGATAATAGATAGTGACCTTTTAATTGAGGAGGAAACAGGAAAAATAGTTTCTTTATTAGCACCAGAAAAGAAAATAGGATTTAGAATCTTAGGTTTAGACAATAATGGTATAGAAATACCTTGGGACGCAATTAGAAAAATAGGATACGATATGATTATTATTGAACTAGATTAACAAGTTTATATATCATTTTTAAATTACATATATTTTTATATATGTAATTTTTTTATTTTTTAATAAGATTTCTTATTATATACAGGTATATCTATAATGACAAAGATTATATTTAATATAATGTCTCTTATTTCATTAATAAATTTAATAAGATCATTCCTTTAATTATTAGAGGTTATTAGATATAATCTAGTATATAAAACAGAAGAAGAGATAGAAAGGAGATGGAGGGTGTTTTTATCATATAGTAGATATTGCTGTTGATCCTTCATATCAAGGTAAAGGATTAGGTAAATTAATTATGTCAGAAATAACTAAATACCTAGATAATAATGTACCCGAAAGCTCATATGTTAGTTTAATTACAGACATCCCCACTGATAAATTATATAAAAAATTTGGATTTGATTACTCAGCGCCAAAATCTGTTGGTGTAGCAAAGTGATATTAAAAACATCTTTCAATAAAGTTAATAATACAAAAAACTATTTTTAGATAAGCTTTAAGATTAGGAGATGCATTTTACTATGATGAATTAATTATAATAATTTTTCTTGAAATTAGCAGAAAATAGCCTTAAAAGTACTATAATTTATATGAAATCATATAGATTATAGTACTTTTAGTTAGAATATTATTATTTTTTAAGTAAATGATATATATACTAACTATTTTAGGAGGAAAATATGGATAAGAAAGACAAAGAAAAAGAAGATAATTCTCCAGTTGAAGAAAAAAAACTAGAGAATATTAAAGAAATAGGTACTACAAATATTCCAGAAATTAAAAACAATATTCAATTCATATCTATTATAGGAGAAATAGAAGGGCATACCATTTCTCCTAATGATAAAAAAGCTACTAAATATGAACATATTATTCCATTATTAATAGCTGCGCAACAAGATCCTAAAATTGAGGGAATCTTTATTATTCTAAATACAGTAGGAGGAGATGTAGAAGCTGGATTGGCCCTTTCTGAATTAATAAATTCTGTAGATAAACCTAAAGTATCTTTAGTTTTAGGAGGAGGACATAGTATTGGGGTACCATTGGCAACTTCAACTGATTATTCTTTCATTGTGCCTACTGCAACTATGACTGTACATCCTATTAGAACTACAGGTTTAGTCATTGGAGTTCCACAAACCTTTAGATATTTTCAAAAGATGCAACAAAGGATAATAAATTTTATTTTGAGAACTTCAGAGATAGATAAAGAAACTTTAACTGAGTTAATGTATTCAACAGACGAAATTGCCAATGACGTTGGAACTATATTAGTAGGAGAGGAAGCTGTAAAATATAAATTAATTGATGAAGTAGGGGGCTTTTCAACAGCTTTAAAAAAACTCAATAATATGATGGAAGAGAAAAATAAATAGAATAGAACTCTAAATTATGCTATAATAACTACAGCATGTACTTTAAAAGGGGGAGTTTTTCTAAAACTTTATTATTCCAAATTATTGCAATAATATCTAAATAACATAAGTTTATTATCTATTATAGTTAAAATCGAGGTGAACTAATTGAAAAATGGTAAAAAGAAAACAGCTAAAAAAACTCAGGCAAAAGATAAATATAATAGAGATATTATAGGAATAATTATTGTTGCATTAGGTGTATTATCAATGGTCAGTTTGTTTAGCTTTAACATGGGTATAATGGGTTCTATAATTAAGGGCACTACTTTTTCGCTTATGGGATTTGGGGCTTATTTTTTTCCTTTAATTATAATAGCTTCTGGAATTATCTTTATCTTAGATGATTATAATTATATGGAAGGAAAAATGATTCTATCCATGGGATTTATCCTCTTGAGTATATTAATTATGCTTGATGGAATAAATCCTTTTGATTATAAATTTCTTGATAGAATCGATAATTCTGTTATATTAAGCCAGATGGGAAAAGGTGGAGGAATAATAGGTAGTTTCTTTGGTTTTTTTATCTATAAATTATTTGGTCCAATAGGCTCTTATCTTGTTCTAACATTTATTATAATAATAAATACTTTATTTATAACAAATATTAAGATTAAAGACATTTTCTTACTCTTTAACAATGTAGAGAAAAAACGAGAAAAAAAAGCACATAAACCTAAAATAATAAATGAAGTAAAATCTGAAATAAATCAACAGGATATTAAGAAAGATACTAAAAAAGATATTAAAATCTTAGATTATGCTAAAAGTCAAGGAAAGGAAAATATAAAAGAAACAGATATTAAAGAAGAAGTAAGTAATATCGATATTGAAATAAAAAATAAACAAAATAAGAATTATATTTCTACATATAATATACCATCTTTGTCTTTATTAAAATCTCCAATATCCAATCAAGATAATGATGATAAAAAAGAGATGCTGAATAATGCTAAAATAATAGAAGAAACCATGAGAAACTTTGGAATTGATGCTACAATTACTCAAATTAATAAAGGACCTACTATTACTTGTTATGAGCTACAACCTTCACCAGGAATTAAACTCAGTAGAATAGTATCATTATCTGATAATATATCTTTAAGCCTAGCTTCATCTGATATTCGAATCGAAGCGCCCATACCTGGTAAAGCAGCTGTAGGTATTGAAGTTCCTAATAAGGTAAAAAGCAGCGTATTACTTAAAGAGATCATTGCTTCAGAGGCATATAATACTCTTGATTCTCCTATTCCCTTAGCTCTTGGAAAAGATGTATCGGGTAATGTAATAGTATCTACTATTGATAAAATGCCACATTTACTCATAGCTGGAGCTACAGGTTCAGGAAAATCTGTTTGTATTAATACTATAATTATGAGTATTCTATATAAATCATCTCCAGATGATGTTAAGCTACTACTAATAGATCCTAAAATGGTAGAATTAAATATATATAATGGTATTCCTCATTTATTAATCCCAGTGGTAACTGATGCAAAAAAAGCTGCCTTTGCTCTTAATTGGGCTGTAACTGAGATGGAAAAAAGATATAAATTATTTGCCCAGAACAATGTTAGGGATATAAAATCTTATAATAACAAATTTAAAGATAATAAAGAAGAAGTTCTACCTACAATAGTCATAATAATTGATGAATTAGCAGATTTAATGATGGTTGCAGCACAAGAAATAGAAGACTATATTTGCAGGCTTGCCCAAATGGCTCGTGCTGCAGGAATGTATCTCATTGTAGCCACTCAAAGACCTTCTGTAGATGTTATAACTGGTACTATAAAGGCCAATATACCTTCAAGAATATCTTTTGCTGTATCATCACAAGTAGATTCCAGAACCATTTTAGATATGGCAGGAGCTGAAAAGCTTTTAGGTAAAGGAGATATGTTGTTTTATCCGTCGTTTTATTCTAAGCCTTCTAGGTTGCAAGGTGCTTTTATATCAGATGAAGAGGTAGAGGCCGTGGTTAATTCTCTTAAAACCCAATATATAACGGAATATAATGAAGATATTATTGAAGTAGTAGAAAATCCAAAGGAAATATATTTTAACGATAGTGATGAACTCTTGCCAACGGCCATATCTTTAGTTGTAGAAGAAGGACAGGCTTCAATATCTTTACTTCAAAGAAGACTAAAAATTGGTTATGCAAGAGCTGCAAGAATAGTAGATGAAATGGAAGAAAGGGGTATAATAGGAGGATATGAGGGCAGTAAACCTAGAAAAGTACTATTATCACCAGAAGATTTAGAGTCAATTGCTAAGGAGAGATAGGATGAAATCAGAAAAAATTTATATTGTTACTTTAGGCTGTGCAAAAAATGAAATAGATTCAGAGTTAATGATGAGTATATTAAAAAATAATAACTATATAAGGGCTAATTCATTAGATGAAGCAAATATTATTATTGTAAATACATGTGGTTTTATAGAAAAAGCAAAAGAGGAATCTATAGAAACTATTTGGGAAATGACTAGATATAAAAATGAAGGTAATTGTAAATATTTAATATTGGCAGGTTGTTTAGCTGAAAGATATTCTCAAGAATTAATGGATGAGATTCCAGATATTGATGTAATAATTGGTACTGGAAATATTAAAGAAATCTCTTCTGTTATTAAAGAACTAGAATTAAATTCTCAAAGAATTAAAAAAATAGGAAATATAGATGTAGATTACTTAGAAGAAGTAAAAAGAATTAATTTTAATATTACTGAATATGTTAGAATCTCCGAAGGATGTGATAATTTCTGCACCTACTGTATCATTCCTAAATTGAGAGGAAAACATAGAAGTAGAAAAATGGAAGATATAATAAATGAAGTAAAATATTTATCCTCCAATGGTGTAAAAGAAGTAATTTTAATTGGTCAGAATACTTCTGATTATGGAATTGATCTATATGGTGAATATTCATTATACAAATTATTAGATGAATTAAATAATATAGATGGTATTACTTGGATTAGACTATTATATCTATATCCTGATAATTTTAATGATAATCTAATTAAATCAATTAAAAATAATCAAAAAATAGTTAAATATGTAGACATTCCATTACAGCATGTAAATAATAATGTTCTAAAGAAAATGAACAGAAGAACAAGCAAGGAAGACATTACATTATTAATCAATAAATTAAGAAAAGAAATACCAGAAATAGTTATAAGAACAACATTTATCGTAGGCTTTCCTGGTGAGACAGAAGATGATTTTAATGATTTATTGAATTTTATTAAGGATATAAAATTTGAAAGATTAGGAGTTTTTACTTATTCTCATGAAGAGGATACTCCTGCCTATGATTTTCCAAATCAAGTTTCAGAAGAAGTAAAAGAATATAGAAGAAATGAAATTATGGAGATTCAAAAAGATATATCAGAAGATATTATGATGAGTAAGGTTGGAAAAATATTTAATGTTTTAATAGAAGAGGTTTGTGATAATAATACTTATATTGGTAGGACATATATGGATAGCCCAGAGATTGATGGAGTTGTTTATGTTAATTCTTCAGAAGAGTTAGTATTAGGTGATTTTATTGATGTTAAAATCATAGATTATTTGGAGTATGATTTAATAGGGGAGGTAATTTAGTGAACTTAGCAAATAAAATAACTATTTTCAGAGTCTTTCTAGTTCCAATATTCATGATTGTACTATATTCTAGTCTTCCATATAGTACTTATTTAGCGGCAGCAATTTTTATAATTGCATCTTTGACAGATACTTTAGATGGATATATTGCTAGAAGCAGAAATATGGTTACTAATTTTGGAAAATTTGTAGATCCTTTGGCTGATAAGGTTTTAGTATCAGCAGCGTTGATTTCTTTAGTTGAGTTAGGTAAAATTCCTGGCTGGGTAGTGGTATTAATTATTGCAAGAGAATTTACTATTACTGGATTTAGAATAATTGCAGCTTCTGAAGGTATAACAATAGCTGCAAGCCCATTAGGAAAGATAAAAACTATTACACAATTGGTAGCTATAATTGCTTTATTGTTAAATAACTTTCCTTTCAATTTAATTAATTTTTCTTTCGATTATATTATGTTATATATTTCCTTGTTTTTTACAATAATATCTGGAGTAGACTATATATATAAAAATAAGTCTGCCCTTAAAATGGGCATTAGATAAAGGATGATAGTATTATGATAGCAGAAATTATTGCAATAGGTTCAGAAATTACTATGGGCAGTACTTTAAATACCCATAGTAAATATATTTCTAGTAAACTATTGGAACTTGGAATAGAAACTTATTATCATACTTCTGTAGATGATGATAAAAATAGACTTAAAGAGATTATAAAAATATCTTTAAAAAGAGCAGACCTTATAATTACAACTGGTGGATTAGGGCCTACACATGATGATTTAACAAAAGAAGTTATTACTGAAGCATTAGGACTAGAATTAATTGAAGATAAAAATATGGAAGAAAATATTAAAAATATATTTACTAAATTAAATAGAGAAATGTCTACTAATAATTTAAAACAAGCTTCAAAACCAGAAGGAAGTCGATTTTTAAAGAATTCTATTGGAACTGCACCTGGTATCTTTTTATCTAAAGATAATAAAAAAATAATAATGCTGCCAGGACCTGCAAATGAAATGAAATTAATGTTTGATAATGAAGTAATTCCTCTACTTCATGAAGACCTTAATATAGTGAATAGATCTGTCAATATAATTGGTATAGGTGAATCTCAATTAGAAATGGAGATAAAAGATTTAATAGATAAAGACCCAGATATTAAAATTGCCACATTTGCCAAAGAAGTAGAAGTTGAGATTAAAATAGTAGGTAAAGGGAAAGCTAAAGATAATATTGAAAGTAAAGTTAATAATATAATTGAAATATTAGAAAATAGATTTAATGAACATATATACGGTTTCGATAATATTCCCATAGAAATTATAGTGTTTAATCTATTAAGAGAGAAAAGCTATAAGATAGGTTTTTGTGAATCCTGTACAGGAGGACTTATTAGCAGTAGGTTTAGTCGTATATCTGGTGTGTCAGAAGTCTTTGATAGAAGTATCATTACCTATAGTAATAATGCAAAAATGGAAGAAGTTAATGTTAAATCCGATATTTTAGAAAAATATGGAGCGGTAAGTAAAGAAACTGCCATTGAAATGGCTAACGGATTACTTACTAGAAATAACTTAGACTTAGCACTATCTGTAACTGGAATTGCTGGTCCTGATGGAGGAACAGAAGATAAACCTGTGGGGTTAGTATATATAGGTATTTCCAATAGAAATAAATTCATCACTATAAAATGTAATTTTAATGGAAATAGAGAGTCTATTCAAAATAAAACAGCTACAAGAGCTTTTTTTGAACTGAGAAAATTTTTATTAATAAATGATTGACTTAATTCTGGATATGTTGTAATATATAATTAGAACGAATGTTCGCAGAGAGAAAGGGGTGAATCCAGTTCAACTGGAATACTTATGATCGATAATACTGAAAAGAAGAAAGCTTTAGATTTGACCTTAAGCCAAATCGAAAAGCAATTTGGAAAAGGTTCTATAATGCGACTAGGTGAAAATGCAAAACTAAATGTTGAGGTAATACCTACTGGTTCCTTAGATCTAGATATTGCTTTGGGAATAGGCGGGATTCCACGTGGTAGAATAATTGAAATATTCGGTCCTGAATCTTCAGGTAAGACTACTGTATCACTTCACATGATTGCAGAAGCACAAAAATTAGGTGGAATTGCGGCTTTCATAGATGCAGAACATGCTTTAGACCCTTCATATGCCAAAAGATTGGGTGTAGATATCGAAGATCTTATAATATCCCAGCCAGATACAGGAGAACAAGCTTTAGAAATCGCTGAAGCTTTAGTAAGGAGTGGTGCAATAGATATAGTTGTAGTTGACTCTGTAGCTGCTCTTGTGCCTAAGGCAGAGATAGAAGGGGAAATGGGTGACAGTCATATTGGACTTCAAGCTAGACTTATGTCTCAAGCCCTTAGAAAATTAGCTGGAACTATTAATAAATCAAATTCAACTGTAATATTTATCAACCAACTTAGAGAAAAAGTTGGAGTAATGTTTGGTAGTCCTGAAACCACAACAGGTGGTAGAGCATTAAAATTCTATGCCAGTATTCGTCTAGATGTTAGAAGAATTGATTCAATAAAACAGGGAGATGAAATTATTGGAAATAGAACTAGAGTTAAAGTTGTTAAAAATAAAGTAGCTCCACCATTTAAACAGGCAGAATTTGATATTATGTATGGAATTGGTATTTCAAAAGAAGGTAATATATTAGATTCGGCTGTTGCTGCCGAGATTATTAATAAGTCTGGTTCTTGGTATAGTTATAATGAGCATAAACTTGGCCAAGGCAGGGAGAATGCTAAAGATTTCTTAAGGGATAATCCCGAGGTTTCATTAGAAGTTGAAAATAAAGTTCGTACCCAATTTGGTTTAAATAAAGATAATACTGACTCCATAGATGTATCAGCAGAGGATTCTAAGGAGAAAGATAAATAAGAAATATATAGACCTCCTTTAATAGGAGGTCTATTTGTGAGGTGTTATATTTTGAAGTTGCTTTTTTTTACTGATACTCATATTAGGGGAACTACACCTAAAAATCGGAAAGATATATTTGTAGATTCTATTGAACAAAAATTATTAGAAATTGTAGATATGATAAAAGAAAATAAAATAGACTTTGTTCTCCATGGAGGAGATTTATTTGACAGACCAGATGTATCAATAGCAATTGCAAGTAAATTTGCAATGATTTTAGATAAAATAGAAGTTCCTTTTTATTTGATAAGTGGAAACCATGATATCTATGGGCATAATCCAGAAACAATAAATAGAACAATGCTAGGGTTATTAGATGTATTAGGAGTAATTAAGTTAGTTAAAAGTGGAGATAAAATAATTCTTGAGAAAGATAATATTAAAGTTCAATTAACCGGGCAGCCATATGTATATGATATTGACACTCCTAATCATCTAGATTATTATTTATTAAAAGAAAAAAATGATAATGTAAACTATACAATACATATGGTTCATGGTATGTTATTAGACAGGCCTTTTATAAAGGGAATTCCATATACCCTGATTGATGATATAAAAGACACATTAGCCGATATTACTCTTTCAGGACATTATCATGCAGGATTCAAACCTACTAAAATTGATGAAAAGTATTTTATTAATCCAGGCAGCTTAGTAAGAATAACAAATAGTTTAAAGGAAATTGAAAGGGTTCCACAAGTAGTATTAATAGAGTTAGATGAAAATATAAGAATAAAACAAATTCCTTTGAAGACTGCATTACCAGGAGAGGAAATACTAGATAGAAAAGAAATAGAGAACAATTTATTTAAACGCGAGAGAATTTTTGAATTTAAACAAACTATAGATGCGGCTTTAGATTTTGAAAAAATGGATATAAATGAAGTATTAATGGAAGTATCTACTGCTGAAAATGTAGAGGAAAAAGTTAAGGTAGAATCCTTAAGAAGAATTGCAATGATTCAGATGAAAGGTCTAACTGGTGATTAAATATGAAATATATTAAAAAAGTAATTTTAGAAAATTTTCAATCACATAAGGATTCAGTTATAGAATTTGATGATCAACTAAATGTAATTGTAGGCCCATCAGATAGTGGAAAAACAGCAATTCTTAGAGGAATTAGATGGGCTCTTTATAATGAACCTTCTGGAGATTACTTTATTAGGGAAGGTAGTAGTGAATGTAGTGTAACCGTTATATTTAATGATGGAACCAAAGTAAAAAGATATAGAAGCAAAAGCAAAAATACTTATTTTCTTTATGATTCTGATGATAATGAAATTAAATTTGAAGGCTTTGGTACCTCTGTTCCTCAAGAAATCATTGATAAAATAGGAATTAAAAAGATATTATTGGATAGTGATCTTTCAAATTCAATTAACTTAAGTGATCAACTAGAAGGTGCCTTTTTACTTTCAGAGAAAGGTTCTACTAGAGCAACTTCTATTGGACGTCTTGTAGGTGTTAATATTATAGATGATGCTTTACGAGAGACTTTAAAAGATAACCGTAACTTAACCAACAATAAAAAGATTACAGAAGAAAATATTTCTCAATTAGAAAAGGAATTGTTGGAATATGATTATTTAGATGAATTAAATAATAGGATTAATCAAGTTGAAAAGATTAAGGATGAAATACAGCAAAAAGAGGAAATAATATATAAATACAAAGATTTATTACAAAGGCATTTAACCATTTTACAAGAAAAAAAACATTTAAACTTTTATATAGATAAACTTAAGGATATAACTTTAATAGATTACATTTTAAGCAATATTTCCTCAGCTATTAGTAAGCTTAATTATTTAAAAAGACAAAATGATCTTATAAATAAATTATATTTATATAAAGAGGAAAACATAAAAATTATTAATTCATTAAAGGATCTTAATACAGCTGAAAATAATATTAGTAAAATGATTTCATCATATAGTCTAAGGGTTAAATTAATGAAATATAAATCAAAGTTAGAGATAATACAACATGAAATTAGTGAATTTAATATAATATCAAATAAATTAACTAACCTTGATATGTTACAAGATAAAATAAGTACAATCAATAGCAATATTTATGAATTAAAAAAACTTAATATTATAAAAGAAAGAGATTTATCATTAAAGAAAAGTTTAGCTATAGGAATGCGATATATTGAAAAGCTACAAGACGTAGATAATATTTCTAAGGTCTATATTGATTCACAAAGAAAAATAAATCTTCTAACTAGTTTAAAAGATTTATTTATTGCCTATAGCTCTAATAAAGATGAAGCTGTAAAAGTAGGTATTTTAGTACAAAAATATAAAGATGAAGTAGAAACTCAAATAGTAAGCTATAGAGAGTTATTGTTAAAACAAGAGGTTTGCCCTTTATGTTTTAGTATAATTGATGATGATAAAATCGAACATATTATAAGTCATTATAGTTAGGAGGTATAACATGGATTATGAAAAAGAACTTAATAGTTTAAAAGAAAATCTTGAAAAAGCAAAAAATTTAAAATATAAGGCTGAAGCAAGATTGGAACAATTAAACCAACAAGAAGAAGAAATAATAAAGGAATTAAAAGGTTTAGGTGTTGAACCAGAAGAATTGGAAAATGAAATCAATAAATTAACATTAGAAATAGATAGGTTATTTAAGGAAGCTAATGAGTTATTGCCAAAAGATTTATTAGAAAAGAAGTGATAAAATGATAAGCAATTTACAAGAGTTAGATAATTATTTAGTTAAATCAAAAGAATATATTGCAAGAGAGTCAGGAAAAAGAGATAAAATCAAGGAACAATTGGAAATACAGAAGGAAGTTATTAAGACTATTGAAATAGAAATAGATTTACTGTCTAAAGTAAGTATATTATTTCAAAAAACTTCAGAGTTTGCCAGAGAACAGGCTAAAAATCAAATTGAATCTTTAGTTACTAAATGCCTACAATTTATATTTGAATCTGACATTGAATTTGTAATTCAAATTGAAGAACAAAGAGGAAAATCAAATGCTGAGTTTTATGTAGTTAATAAAATTGAAGATGTATTGATTAAAACAAAACCTGAGTTATCTAGAGGCGGCGGTGTTGTAGATATTGTTTCTTTAGCTTTAAGAATTGCTTTTTTACAGATTCATAAGCCTAAGATTGAAGGACCTTTAATTTTAGATGAACCTGCTAAGCATGTAAGTGATGAGTTTATTTTTAATGTTGCTGATTTCTTAAAACAAACATCTGAATTATTTAACAGACAAATAATTATGGTAACTCATAACCATCATCTAGCAGCTATAGGGAACAATGCTTATAGGGTAGACATAAAAGGCTCTAAAAGTATGGTAACTAGGATTACATCCTAATACATCTTGACATTATCTTTTAAAAGTAATAAAATTGAGTTATATGGTATATTCTATACAGTTTATTATTTTAATTTATTAGGCTAGTAACATACGCTTATATTTAATGAAAATGAAAATGTAGTATGGAACTTGAAAATTTTATACAATTGGAGGTGTTTAGTTATTGAAATTTTAATTGCAATTCTTGGGGCAATTATTGGAATTCTCGCTGGTTACTTTATAAGAAAAACTATTGGAGAAGGTAAAATAAATAATGCTGAAGAGTTAGCTAAAAAAATCATTGAAGACGCTGAAAGAGATGGAGAAGCTCGTCAGAAAGAACTATTACTAGAAGTAAAAGAAGAAATCCATAGGCTTAGAAGTGAAGCAGAAAAAGAAAATCGCGAGCGAAGATCTGAACTTCAAAAACTTGAGAGGCGAATACTTAATAAAGAAGAAAGTATTGATAGAAAAAGTGATGCGATTGAAAGAAAAGAAGATCTCCTAGCTAAAAAACTTAAAGATGTTGAAGATAAGGAGACTTTAATTGATGATATTTGCAAAAAGCAAGTATTAGAGTTAGAAAGACTTTCTGGTTTAACCTCGGATGAAGCGAAGGAATTATTATTAGATGAGACTAGAAAAGAAATAGTTCATGAATCTGCTATTATGATTAAAGAAATGGAAAACAAAGCTAAAGAAGAGGCAGATAAAAAAGCGAGAGAAATAATATCTACCGCAATACAGAAATGTGCAGCTGATCATGTAGCTGAAACTACAGTAACTGTCGTTGCTCTTCCAAATGACGAAATGAAGGGTAGAATTATCGGAAGAGAAGGTAGAAATATAAGAACTCTAGAAACGTTAACAGGTATAGATTTAATTATTGATGATACTCCAGAAGCAGTAGTTCTATCAGGTTTTGATCCTGTAAGGAGAGAAATCGCTAGAATTGCATTGGAAAAACTTATAGTGGATGGTAGAATACATCCTGCTAGAATTGAAGAAATGGTGGAAAAAGCTAAAAAAGAAGTAGAGAATATTATTCGCGAAGAAGGTGAACAAGCTGCTTTTGATGCAGGTGTTCATGGGATTCATCCAGAGTTAATTAAGCTTCTAGGTAGATTAAAATATAGAACAAGTTATGGACAAAATGTATTGAAACATTCTGTTGAAGTAGCTCATCTTGCAGGCATAATGGCTGCAGAATTAGGAGCTGATGTAAAAATAGCAAAAAGAGCAGGTTTATTACATGATTTAGGAAAAGCAGTGGACCATGAAGTAGAAGGTCCTCATGTTGATATAGGGGTAGACCTAGCTAGAAGATATAAAGAGTCTAAAGAAGTATTACATGGTATTGCTGCTCACCACGGTGATTGTGAGCCACAAACTGTTGAGGCTGTTTTAGTACAAGCAGCTGATGCTATCTCGGCAGCAAGACCAGGTGCAAGAAGAGAAACTCTTGAAGCTTATATAAAGAGACTGCAAAAACTTGAAGAAATAGCAAATTCTTTCGATGGCGTAGAAAGATCTTATGCAATTCAAGCAGGAAGAGAAATTAGAATTTTAGTAAAACCTGATGAAGTTTCTGAAAGTCAGATAATTCATACGGCAAGGGAGATTGTAAAAAGAATAGAGTCTGAATTGGATTATCCAGGTCAGATTAAGGTAAATGTAATCCGTGAAACTAGGGCTATTGAATACGCTAAATAATAATTTTTTAAATAAACACTAAATATGGAAGTAAATAATATAAAAATATATTTAAAAAATTTAATTAGAGGGGGCTAATTTAATGGATGTATTAAAAGTATCAGCAAAATCAAGTCCAAATTCTGTTGCAGGAGCATTAGCAGGTGTATTAAGGGAAAAGGGAGCTGCTGAAATTCAAGCAATAGGGGCGGGTGCTTTAAACCAAGCAGTAAAAGCAGTAGCAATAGCAAGAGGATTTGTTGCTCCAAGTGGAATCGATCTTATTTGTATACCAGCCTTCACAGATATAATTATAGATGGTGAAGAGAGGACAGCTATAAAGCTAATTATTGAACCGAGATAATATTATAAAAAACCTGCCAGCATGGCAGGTTTTTTATACTCTAAAATCTAAAATTGTATAATCATATATATCTTACACTTACTAATTCATCAATATACTTTATTATATAAGGAGGAATTTGATGATTTTTGATTTACATGTACATACAAATCATTCTGATGGATTATTTCCACCAGAAGAAGTGATTGATTTAGCAATTAAGAAAAACTTAGATGGAATAGCAATTACCGATCATGATACTATAACTGGAATTAAAAAAGCTATTGAATACAGTAATAGATATGATAATTTTACTGTAATTCCAGGAATTGAATTTAGTTGTGTATTTAAGGATGAAGAAGTTCATATACTCGGATACTTTATAAATTACCAAGACCCTAGGCTTATTAAGATTATTACTCAATTAAAAAAATCAAGGTTAACTAGAGGAATAGAGATGATTAATAGAATTAATGAATTAGGCTTAGATCTTTCAATAGATGAAGTAAAAGAATTTTCTGGAGAAGAATATATTGGCAGACCTCATATAGCTAGAGCATTAATTAAAAAAGGTTATGTATCGGATATACAAGAGGCATTTAATAAATACTTAGATAGAGGTAAGCCAGCTTATGCTGAAAGATATAAGATAAATATTGATGAAACTATATCATTAATAAAAAGCGTTGGAGGAATTTCAGTTTTAGCTCATCCAGGTATTTTAAAAGATAAAGATATTATAAACTATTGTATTTCATTAGACATAAATGGTTTAGAATGTATACATTCTAAACATAGTAAAGAAGATACCGATTTTTTAATTAATCTATCTAAGACAAATGATTTAATAATTACTGGTGGCTCCGATTTTCATGGTGATCTTATAAATGGAGAATTAATATTAGGTAAATATTTTGTTGATATTGATACAATCCCAGAATTTAAGGAGAGGATATAATTGACTATATATAAGGGACAAAGGCAAAGACAGTTTCCTACAAAAATAAGTACTACTTCTTTTGTAAAGCTTTATATACTACATCTATTAAATGAAAAATCTTACTACGGAAACAAAATTAAAGACGAGATAAAAAGTAGACTAGATAATAGATGGGAGCCAAGTCCAGGTATGATATACCCACTTCTCAGAGAGTTAGAAGGGGAGGGGTATATTGAAGGATGGTGGGACGAACCTGAAAAAAGATCCATAAGAAGATATAGAATAACTGATGAGGGAAAGCGACATTATAAAATATTGTTGCTACAAAATAAAAGTTCTTTCGAAGATTCTTTACTTATTGTTAAAAATGTGTTAAAAGATATATATGGAGAAAGAATATAACTCTATAAAACAAATATTATTTTGGAGGTATGATTTTTATGAATTTTAATTTATCAGAAAAAGGTTTAAGGATAGCACCTTCAATTACTTTGGAGATTACTGCAAAGGCAAAGGCTATGAAAGAATCAGGAATAGATGTTGTTAGTTTTGGAGCTGGAGAACCAGACTTTAATACTCCGGAAAACATCCAAAAAGAAGGTATTAGAGCTATAAAAGAAGGCCTAACTAGATACACTCCAGCTTCTGGGATAGTTGATTTAAAGAAAGCTATATGTGAGAAGTTAAAAAGAGATAACGGTTTAGAATATAAAACAAATAATATTATAATATCCAGTGGTGCAAAGCATTCTATACATAATGCTTTAATGGCAATATTAAACCCTGGTGATGAAGTTATATTTGCTGTTCCATATTGGGTAAGTTATCCTGAATTAGTGAGACTTGCAGATGGTGTTCCTGTTCATATAGAAACAAAGGAAGAAAATGATTTTAAATTTAACGTAGATGATTTAAATAAGGTATTAACTAATAAAACTAAAGCTATTATATTAAATAGTCCAAGCAATCCTACAGGATCTATATATACTGAGGAAGAGTTAAGAAATATAGCAGACTGGGCTGTTAAAAATAATATATTTATTGTTTCTGATGAAATATATGAAAAATTAGTATATGATGATAATAAGCATATTTCTATTGCATCATTTAATAAAGATATAAAGAGATTAACAATACTTATAAATGGTATGTCAAAGGCATATGCAATGACTGGATGGAGAATTGGATATGCCGCTGCTCATGAAGATATAGTTAAAGTAATGAGTAATATGCAAAGCCATGCAACATCTAATCCATGTTCCATATCTCAATATGCAAGTATTGAAGGTCTTTTAGGGGAACAAAGCAGTGTTGAAGAAATGAAAAAACATTTCGTGGAAAGAAGAAATTATATGTATGAAACAATAAATTCAATTAAAGGATTAAGCTGTAGAAAACCTCAAGGTGCTTTTTATATAATGATAAACTTTACACAGCTATTAGGAAAAACAATCAAAGGTAAAGTAATAAATTCATCTTTAGATTTTGCAAGCTTATTACTTGAAGAAGGTAAGGTAGCAGTAGTACCTGGTATAGCTTTTGGTGATGATAAATATATAAGATTATCTTATGCAACATCTATGGAAAATATCAAAAAAGGCTTAGAAAGAATAAAACAAATAGTAGAAGAATAAAATAACATATTTAAAAGAAAAAGGTTGACGTATTATATTTATGTCAACCTTTTTCTTTTAGTCACACTCACACCTAATAAGTTTATGTAATATAGTTACGTAAACTTATTATTGCTAGATCATTAGGAGAAAATAGAATGTAATAAAAAGTTGCTGGTATTATAGGGAAAGATTCAAACTCTAATAATCCGGAAAATATTTAAAATGAAGGTAGGCAATCTAACTAAATATGTTCTAAGGAATAAGGTTAATTTAGGCGATATTTTTGATTTATATAAAATTATTTATCTGTTAAATAATTCAGATCTCAAGGAAACCTATGGTTCTGAGAAAACATCTTGGATATTGGAAAATATGAACTATTAAAGATTATATGAAACTGATTACTACATTCTACTATTTCTTGATAAGAACGTAAATAAAAAATAATAGAAGAATTCAAAGAACAAGAAGGCTATATTAGTTAAGCTATTCTAAATTAATAAATATAGTGTCATTCATATAGAAGTAGAAGAAATAATAAAATTTAATATCATAATAAACATAAATCAACATTAATGAAAACTTTTATCCGATATATTAAAATAAGTTTACGTAATATATTTATGTAAACTTTGTTGAGATTCATTAAAGTTAATAAAGAAGTAATGGTATTAAAACAGATAAAAATATAAATATTATTATATTTAGATACCAACGTTCAAAATAATTATATTATTAATAACCATAATCGGATTATAATAAACTTTAGAAATTAAATCTCAACTAGTATTATTATAAAATATTTATAAAATATTAAAATATATTATTCATCAGCTAGCTATGTAGCAATTATTAAAAATCCATATATAGTTTTGATACAAAATGATCAGTTTTATCCTAACCAGTCATTTAACAGAACCAATATATTAGATATTGATTTAAATCTAATTTAAAATTAATGATTCAAGATTTAACTGTGTATTTTAAATTTAAAAGTGCAATCTTTGTTTTTTGACCTTATAAAATCGATTTTAATCGATTTTATAATATATGTTAATGTAATTTATCATTGAGCATCTAAGAACTAAGTATAAACCTGTTATTAAGGTTAAATAGAATTGTATTATTTAGACATATTTTTAATTGCTATATTATCCAAACAAATCTTTTTAGATTATATAACAGACTGATATCTGTATAACTTTATCTTTTATTGCTTAAAAATATTATCAAAGTTTAAATATCCTAATAATTTGCTTTTTGGATAATTTTGGTGTAAAATAACATTAGTCACAAAATAACTATTTTGTGACTAATGTTATTATGAAAAGGGGGATATAGTGAATAATATACCGCTAATCCTTGAAGATTACTTAAATTACATGGAAACTATTAAAGGTTCCTCTCCAAATACTGTAAAAGAATACTTCTTTGATCTAAGAACATTTTTTAGATTTATTAAATCAAGATATAGATTGGTTGATTCGGAGCAGCCATTTGATGAAATTGATATATCTGATATCGATTTAGATTTAATTAAGAAATTAAAAATTCAAGATTTGCACGCTTACATTTCATACGCTGATAAAAAAAGAAATAATAAAAATTTTGCTAAATCTAGAAAGGTTGCCTCCCTTAGGTCCTTCTTTGATTATCTATATTCCATAGTAAATTTAATAGAAAAAAACCCTACAGAATCTCTTGAATTCCCTAAAACAGATAATAGACATCCTGTCTACCTCACTTTAGAGCAATCAGAAGCATTATTAAACATAGTATTAGAAAACACTAATGAAGAATATAGAAAAAGAGATTATGCCATAATTATGTTGTTTTTAAATTGCGGTTTAAGATTATCAGAGTTATCTAGTATTGATATAGATAAAATAAAGGATAATGATACATTATCTATCATAGGAAAAGGAAATAAAGAGAGAACTATTTTTCTAAATGATGCTTGTATATCAGCTATAGAAGATTATCTATCAGTTAGGCCAAAGAACCCAACAGATGAGAAAGCTATGTTCATAAGTAAAAGAAAAAACAGAATGAGCAATCGTGCTATACAGCATATGATTGATAGATACCTGGAGAAATTAGGTCTAGATACTTCTATCTATTCCACACATAAACTAAGGCATACGGCTGCTACATTGATGTATAAATACGGAAATGTTGATATAAGGGCTTTACAAGAAATCTTAGGACACGAATCGGTATCTACAACGCAAATATATACTCATATAGATAATGATAGACTTAGAGAAGCTGTAAAAAGCAATCCATTGTCTAATAGAACCAACAAAAAAAGCTAAGAATTTTCTTAGCTTTTTTGTTGCCTTATTGGTTTATAATCGGAACTTTAATACGATCTCCAGGATAGATATAAAAATCTTCCATTTCGTTAAACTCTTTAATATCGTACACCAGTTTCCTCACATCAGTTTTTGGAGGAAGATAATTTAAAGCAATATTCCATAGTGTATCCCCTTCTACTACTTTTACTTCTTTGTAACCAACTTTATACACCGAACTATAAGCCCTATTTCTTGATAATAAAATAAATGAAAAAATTAGTATGAATGTAAACGATGAAGTAACGAATAAATAAAATCTTGTTTTGTTAACTATCCTATACCTTTTCTTCATAACCCACCTCGCACGTTAGTTCTGAACAATCGTTCTATAGATATTCTACACAAACGTAGGTTCTTTGTCAATAGTTTTTCCAAATAAAACGAACCTTTGTTTGAAAAATAATAGATAATATGATATAATAAATCAAAATTAAACTTATTAAAATATATTATGAATGAGAGGTGTGTTTTATGTATGAAGATTTAACTCAGAAGCAGATTGAAATTTTATTATATATAAAATCTGAGGTTCAAAGGCAAGGTTATCCACCATCTGTTAGGGATATTTGCAAAGGTGTTAATTTGAAATCTACTTCAACTGTTCATAGTCATTTAGAAAAACTTGAGGCCAAAGGATATATTAGAAAGGATCCTACAAAGCCAAGAGCAATTGAAATTCTTGACAGAAATGATGACTTTTTACTTGTATCCAAAAAAACTGTTGACATACCTATTTTAGGCAAGGTAACTGCAGGTGCCCCTATATTAGCCGTAGAGAATATTGAAGATACTTACCCTGTACCTGTAGAACTTGTTGAAGGACATGATGTATTTATGCTTAAAATTCAAGGCGAAAGTATGATTGACGCGGGAATTTTAGACGGTGATTTAGTCTTAGTTAGAGAGCAAAAATCCGCATTAAACGGAGATATAGTAGTAGCTTTATTAGAAGATGAAGCTACAGTTAAAAGATTTTTTAAAGAAAAAGATAAAATAAGATTACAACCAGAAAACCAGTTTATGGAACCTATATATACTAAAGATGTATCTATTTTAGGAAAAGTCATAGGGTTGTTTAGAAAAATGTAAAAATAATAGAAGGAGTAATATATTGTTGTATAATATATTACTCCTTTGCGAATTAAACCTATTTCATGAATACCTCATTAAATAAAATTCACTAAATCTATATAATGCTTTAACAAATTACAGCTCAACATTCCAAGTCCTAACGTTTATTTAAAAAACTTTTCGTACCTTTATTAAAACCAGTTAGTAATTAACTTTCCTATTTCCTATCATAATAATCAAGACTTATTCAAATACCAAAGAATATAAGATTACCCTCTATACACTATAGCTTATAAAACATCTATTAATATATATCTTACTATATTATTATATCTTGAACCATTTTCTCAACATCTGAATCTAAAATATCCAGAATATTTATTTCATTACCTTCTTTATCTATTCCTTCTCAGTAAGTTAATTATAAATTGTATACTTATCATCTAATCATCTACTTCGCATATAAAATTCACCCAACTTTATTTAATTTATACGAAATATCATAATCCTTAATTAAATATCCAGTTAGTCTTTTTTCTCTTATAGCTATAGTACATCCTATTCTAGAGTATTATAACCTAAATTAAAATTAACAACTTTTCATCAAATCTAGTCTTACAATGAAAAAGTTTACGTAATATAGTTACGTAAACTTTTTTCCGATTTATACTTCAAGTTAAATATTTCTTCCATTTATTTTTTAGGAAAGTTTTATACACTTAGTTACCAATTAATATAATTAATTCATCATATCTCAATGATTACTGCCAAATATAATAATTATTATAATACCTTGATTCCATCAATTAGATTTTTCCTATATAAATTATTTAAGGATTTCATTACACCTAACTTACAATGTTCATAAGTTAGTCCACCTTGATAATATGCAAAATAAGGCTCCCTTATTGGTCCATCTGCACTAAGCTCAATAGATGAGCCTTCAATAAAGCCACCTGCTGCCATAATAACTTTATCCTCATATCCCGGCATATCCCAAGCCTCAGGGACTACATATGAATCTACTACAGAGGCTGCCTGAATTCCCCTACAGAATTCAACAACTCTTTCAGGATTATTTAACTGTACTCCTTGAATTATATCAGATCTTAAATCATCAACCTTAGGAACCACATTAAATCCCAGTTCTTTATATACAATTGCTACTAACAACGCTCCCTTAACTGCCTCAGATACTATATGGGGTGCTAAAAAGAGTCCTTGTAAAGTAGATCTAGTTGTTCCAAAAGTAAGTCCGCATTCTTTTCCCAATCCTGGTGCAGTTAATCTATTGGCAATCTGTTCTACCAAAATAGATTTACCTACAACATACCCTCCTGATAAAGCAATTCCTCCTCCTGGATTTTTTATTAATGATCCAGCCATAATATCAGCCCCTACATCAGTAGGCTCTCTAAACTCAAGGAATTCTCCATAACAATTATCAACCATAATGATTACATCTTTATTATATTTCCTAATGGATTTAATTGCAGTTTCGATTTCATCGATTGTTAATGCCCTTCTATCACTATATCCAGTAGATCTTTGAATCATAAGAATTTTAGTATCTTTAGATATATTTTTTATCACTTCTTCAACATTGATAATATTTTCTCTTAAAGGAATTTCCTTATATATAACTCCATAGTCCATAAGAGTTCCAGACATATTGCCTTTGACGCCTATTACTTTCTGAAGAGTATCATAAGGTGCTCCTGTTATGGCTACAAGTTCATCTCCAGGCTTCAAAATACCAGATAGAGTTAATGTAATAGCATGGGTTCCTGAAGCAATAGCAGGTCTAACAAGGGCGTCCTCTGTATTAAATACATGGGCATATATTCGTTCTACTTTATCTCTTCCTATATCTCCATATCCATACCCTGTTGTCCAATTAAAATCTGTAGAAGCCAATTTACATTCCTGCATTGCATTTATAACTTTATATTGATTGTATTCTTTAATTTCATTAATTCTATTAAATTTATCTAGAATTAAGTTTTCTTTTTTATTAACAAATTCAACAACTTCTTTATCTATGTCGAATTGTTCACATAATCTTTTTATGGTTAATCCGTTCATTCAATTCACCTTTCCTTAATTTTAAAATACAAAAGCCTCTGATAATTTCAGAGACCTTTTGCAAAACTAAACTATTAAATAATTAGTTATCTAAGTCTATCTGTTTCGTAGGTATTATTGTAGAAATAGCATGTTTATATATTAATTGCTGCTTTTCTTCGCTTTCTAGAACTATAGTATAGTTATCAAACCCTTTTACTTGCCCTCTTATTTGATAACCATTAACTAAAAATATTGTTATTCCGATTCCATCTTTACGAGCTCTGTTTAAGAAAACATCTTGTAGACTTATATTCTGTTTCATACTTATTCCTCCCTTATATTAATTATAATCTTATCTTTAGAATAGTCAATTATATATTGACTTAAATCATTAAGATTAGAAAACTCATCTACATTTACCCATTTAATTCTATTATCCCTTCTAAACCATGTTAGTTGTCTTTTCGCATAGTTTCTTGTACCCTGTTTAATTAACTCTATGGACCTATTTAGTGAAATATCCCCTTCTAAATACATTATAATCTCTTTATAACCAATACCCTGCATAGATATAAGATTCTTACTATATCCCATTTTTAAGAGCTTCTTTACTTCATCTATAAGTCCCTCTTCAAGCATTATATCTACTCTAAGGTTTATTCGATTATATAATTTCTTCCTATCCATATTTAACCCAATCATTACCAAATTATAATCTTCTACAGGCTTTCTAAAATTCTTATTATGCTCAGACATTGGTTTGCCTGTTAGTTTAAATATTTCTATTGCCCTAATTATTCTTTTCTTATCATTAACACTTATTCTTTTAGCACTTTCTATATCTATTTTCTGTAATTCTTCATGCAAATATTCATTTCCATATTCATCAGCTAAATATTCAAGTTTAGCTCTAACTTCATCATTTGGCGCCACCTGAGTAAAATTCAGATTATATACTAAAGAATTAATATATAATCCAGTTCCACCAGCAACAATAGGCAATTTTCCCTTATTATTAATATCCTTAATTAATTTAATAGCATTACCCTTAAAATCGGCTACAGTAAAATCTTCATCTGGAGAAATTATATCTATTAAATAATGAGGAATATCTTCCATTTCTGCTTTAGTAATTTTGGCCGAGCCTATATCCATATGTTTATATATTTGCATAGAATCAGCCGAAATAATTTCTCCATTCAATTTTTTAGCTAACTCAATAGATAATGCTGTTTTGCCTATAGCTGTAGGTCCTATTAAAATAAATAAATTATTTTTACTTTTCATTATATCATCCTTCTACATAATCCTTAAAAATGCCTTTTCTATATCTGTTTTGCTCATTTTTAAAACAGTTGGTCTGCCATGGGGACAGCTATGGGGATTATTACATTTTTTCAATTGTTCAAATAAGCTAAGTATCTCAATCTTACTCATATGATCCCCACTTTTAACAGCCTTTGTGCAAGCTATCTTCATAATTTTATCTAATTTAGTATCATAGTTGCTTTTAATATTATTAATATTATCTAATAAATCATAGAACAATCCTTTAATCTTAGGTGTACCAAAAATCAAAGGAACAGATCTTATAACCACACTATTATTTCCAAACTCCTCAACATCGAACCCTAACTTTTTAAAAATTGATGCATTTTCTAAAAAATTGTTCATCTCTGAATTTGTTAATTCAGCAATCTCAGGAACCAAAAGCTGTTGAGCAGTTATACTTTCATTCTTATATTCCTCTAAATATTTTTCATACATGACTCTTTCGTGAGCAGCATGCTGATCAATAAAATATAAACTATCATTTACTTTATCCTCAGCAAGTATATAAGTATTAAATACTATCCCTATTGGTTCAATATTTGAAAGAATATTTTTAATATTTTCAGATGAATCATCAACATTTATCTCATTGTAAACCCTATATTCGTTATTAGTATTTTCACTAATTATAGATTCACTTTCTGCAATTATACTGAGTTCACTATTAGATAGGCTTTCTTCTGCGAATATTGTTTTATTAGTAAAGTCCTTAACTATAATATCATCCTGTACATCCATATTTATATCCGTATTCTTTTGCATAAACAATAATGGAGTATTTTCTTCCTTAATCACCTCATTTTCTTTAAACTTTACTTTAGGTACTGATAAAGAAGGATATAGTGCATTGTTTATAGCTTTATCTATTACCGAAAATATCTGAGATTGATTAGAAAATTTGATTTCCTGCTTTGTAGGATGTATATTTACATCTATACTACTAGGATCCAATTCTATAAAAAGAATAAAGCATGGAAATCTATTTAGTGGAATAATTGATTTATAACGATTCTCGATAGCATTAGATATATTAATATTATATATATATCTTCCATTAATATATATATACTGATGATTTCTATTACCTCTATATAGATTATTATTAGATATATACCCATGAATATGGATTCCAGATTCTTCAAAATTAATCTCAATTAAATTATTTGAAAATTCTTTTCCTAAAATACTATATATATGTGCCTCCATATTTTTATTTTGAGGAGTTTTTAAAACAACTTTATCATCTCGTATAAATTTAAACGAAGTGTTTAAATTTCCAAGAGCCACTTTATATACTATATCAGAAATTTGATTGGATTCAATTAAATTCGATTTCAAAAATTCTTTTCTCACTGGCAAATTATAAAATAAATCTTTTACAATAAGAGTAGTTCCCTTTGGACATCCTACAACTTCTTTAGAAACAATTTTTCCTTCTTCTACCACGGCATGAGTGCCTCCTATTGCATTTTTAGTTTTAGTCATTACCTCTACCTTAGAGACATGGGATATACTTGCTAAAGCCTCTCCTCTAAACCCTAAAGATCTTATTTTATACAAATCTTCAATAGATGATAATTTTGATGTTGAATGTCTTCTAAAAGCTAGATTTAAATCATCATCTTCAATTCCATCTCCGTCATCTGTAACTCGAATGTAAGATTTACCACCATCTCTAATTTCAATAGTTATATTATTCGAATTAGCATCTAAAGAATTTTCAATTAACTCTTTCACTATAGATGAAGGTCTTTCAATGACCTCACCAGCAGCAATTTTTTGTATAGTAATATTATCTAATAGTTTTATTTTACCCATTATTATCTCTCCTTAGATTCTTAGCATCCTCCTTTAAACTATAAAGGATATTTAAGGCTTCTATAGGCGTCATACTATTTATATCTAGATTTAGAACCTTATCAAGGTAGTAATCTTTTTTATAATCTATTAAATTTAACTGTTTTGGTTCTTCTGTTGGTATATTATTAATATTTATCTGATGATTACCTTCAATTAATGATAATATCTCATTAGCCCTATTAATGATACTTTTATCTATGCCAGCTAATTTAGCAACTTCTATTCCGTAGCTTTTATTTGTGCTTCCCTCAACTATTTTTCTTAAAAATACGATTTCGTCTCCTTTTTCTTCTGCAACTATTGTTAAATTCTTTATGCCCTTATTCTTTTCTTGAAGCTGAGTTAGTTCATGGTAGTGAGTTGCAAATAAGGTCTTTGCCTTTATAACATTTGTAATATGCTCTACTATGGCCCATGCTATACTTAAACCATCATAAGTGCTCGTACCTCTACCTACCTCATCTAAAATAATTAAACTATTCTTAGTGGCAGACTTTATAATATTAGATACTTCATTCATCTCAACCATAAAGGTACTCTCCCCTTGGGATAGATTATCTGCAGCACCAATTCTAGTAAAAATCCTATCTACTATGGATATATCTGCGCTACCTGCTGGTACAAAAGATCCTATATGTGCTAAAAGTGTAATGATAGCTACTTGTCGCATATAAGTTGATTTACCAGCCATATTTGGTCCTGTAATTATTTGAACCATATTATTATTTGTATCTAAATAAGTATCATTTGGTACGAATAAGTTATTTTCAATATTGTTTTCTACTACAGGATGTCTTCCATCCACAATATTAACTATTCCTTTTTTATTAAGACTTGGTTTAACGAAATTAAATCTATATGCTACTTGTGCAAATGCATTTAATACATCAACCTGAGATATTATTCTACTTGCGTTTTGAATTCTTACAATATTTTTTTTAATTTGATTTCTAATATTAGTAAAAATTTGATATTCTAAATCTAAAGATTTAACCTCTGCGCCTAGTATTTTATCTTCCATATTCTTCAATTCTTCAGTATAATATCTCTCTGAATTAGTCAATGTTTGTTTTCTAATAAAATAATTAGGAACTAAAGAAATATTAGACTTAGTAACTTCAAAATAATATCCATAAATCTTATTAAATCCAATTTTTAGATTCTTAATACCAGTTTTTTCTCTTTCTTTAGATTCTAAGTCTGCCAGCCACTCTTTTCCTCTTAAGCACGCTTCTTTAACTTCATCTAATTCCACATCATAGCCTTCTTTTATTAGCCCTCCATCCTTTAAAGAGATGGGAGGATTCTCATTAATACTTTTATCTAGTAATAAATAAACATCCTCTAATGTATCGAGATTAATACTCATATTATTCAATTCACTGTTATCAGAACTTTGTAATACAACCTTTAAATCTGGTAATACAGAAATAGAAGATTTTAAAGAAATCAAATCTCTCGCATTACAATTCCCATTGGATATTTTACTAGTAAGCCTTTCAATATCATATATTTGCTTTAAAAGAGATTTACTCTCATCCATAATTAAAATATTATTTAAAAAATATTCTACTACACTATTTCGTCTTTCTATATCCAGTATATTAATTAAAGGTTGCTCTAACCATTTTTTTAGAAGTCGACCACCCATTGAGGTAGATGTTTTATCTAATAATCCGATTAATGCTCCCTTTCTATCTTTTTTTATAATAGTTTCATGTATTTCAAGGTTAGCTCTAGTGTTTATATCTAATATCATATAATTATTAGGCTTATAATAGGACAAATTATTAATATGCTCTAAAGAAGATTTTTGTGTAATATATAAATACTCTATTAATTTACCAGTTGCAATAACAGAATATATTTTTTTATTTAATCCCAATTCTTCTAAAGATGATATATTAAAATGTTTTAAAATTACAGCCGACCAATCTTTTTCTTCTGCTTCTGCATTATTATAAATATTAATATAGGGATTAATAGTATTTTTTAAAACTCTTAGAATCTTTGTATTTTCGCTAAACATTTCATTACATATGATTTCTGAAGGAAGTATCTTACCAATCTCATCTATGATAAAAGAGTTGATTGTCTCATATTCTCCTATAAATTCTGTAGTATACATCTCTCCAGTTGAGTTATCCACATATGAAATTCCAATTCCTGTATTGTCTAAATAAATAGATGCTAAATAGTTATTAGATTTCTCATCTAAAATAGCCTGATCTGTTATAGTACCAGGAGTAACAACCTTTATTACATCCCTTTTTACAATTCCCTTAGCCAATGCAGGATCCTCTATCTGATCACATATAGCCACCTTATATCCCTTTTCCACTAATCTAGATATATAAGAGTCACATACATGGTGAGGTACTCCACACATTGGAGCTTTCTCATTCATTCCACAATCTCTCTGAGTTAAGGTTATTTCTAATTCCCTTGAAGCAATTAAAGCATCTTCAAAAAACATTTCGTAGAAATCTCCTAACCTAAAGAAAAGTATGGAATCTTTATATTGTTTTTTTATACTCATATATTGTTGCATCATTGGTGTTAAATTTTCCAAAATATTTCCTCCTTTGGGCAAGAACAAATTAAACTAAGTTGCCCTCTAGCGTAAAAGTTTTAACATTTTCAATCTTCACATTAACCATGGAACCTATAAGTTGTTTACCACCTTTAAAATGAACAAGTTTATTAGCTCTTGTCCTTCCAGTTAAAACTTCCGTGTTGTTTTTACTTACTTCTTCCACTAATACTTCAAATGTTTCTCCTATCAAACTTTGATTTATTTCTAAACCGATATCATTTAATGTGTCTGTTAATCTCTGAAATCTATTATGCTTTATTTTATCATCTATTTGGTTTTCCATTCTTGCAGCTTTAGTTCCTTCCCTCATAGAGTATAGGAAAGTAAAAGCTGAATCAAACCTTACTTCTTTAACCAGTTTTAATGTGTCATTGAAATCCTCTTCTGTTTCTCCTGGAAAACCTATTATAATATCAGTTGTAATTGATATATTTGGTACTGCCTTTTTTAATTTAGTGATAATCTTTAAATAATCTTCTTTGGTATAATGCCTATTCATTTCTTTTAACATTCTATCACTACCTGACTGAACAGGTAAATGTAAATGTTCACATAATTTATCTAAAGTAGCATAACAATTGATTAACTCATCCGATAAATCCTTAGGATGAGATGTCATAAACCTAATTCTTTCAATTCCATCTATCTTATTAATATCCTTCAAAAGATCAGTAAAACTATAATCTCTATTTAAATTTTTCCCATAAGAATTTACATTTTGACCTAATAGCATGATTTCTTTACATCCATTTTTAGCTAATTCTTTTATCTCATTAATTATATTCTCCGGTTCCCTACTATTTTCTCTTCCCCTAGTATACGGAACTACACAATAGGTACAAAAATTATTACATCCATATATGATATTAACGAAAGCTTTATAGGAATATTTTCGATTAGCATTTATATTTTCATCTATTTCCTTAATATCTTCAAATACATCTACAGTAGTCTCACCAGTTTGCAAATGATTATCAATCAACTGAGGTAGTTTATGAATATTATGTGTTCCAAATATTATATCCACATGTTTGTGTTTAGATAATATAACATTTCTAATATCTTCCTTCTGCATCATACATCCACAGATTGCAATCATTAAATTAGGGTTTTGTCGTTTCAATTTCTTTAAAGAACCAAGATGCCCATATACTTTAACCTCTGCATTCTCTCTAATTAAACAAGTATTATATATTATAAAGTCTGCCTCTTCTATATTTTCAGTTTCAATATAGTTCATATTTTCCAGTATCCAAGATATTTTCTCAGAATCGTGTTCATTCATTTGACAACCATAGGTTTTCTTGAGATAGGTTTTTCTTTTCCCAGTCTTTACAAAGTATTCGTCATTTAACTGTCTTATTTTATCCATAAAATATTCTTGCTTCATTAAGTTGTCTTGGAGAATATCTATATCTTCATTTTTTCTTTCGTTCATGTTTTTCCTCCTCAATAATTATCTAACTCATTATATTAGATTATACCAAACCTTATAGAATAAAAAAAGACTAGGAAACTAATCCTAGTCTAAAGTTCTTTCATAAATAAATTAACCTGTTGTGCTAGTAAATTTGAGATTAGATAAATTTACCAATTATT
>NZ_JBEBOY010000011.1:0-98066 GCF_040396155.1 Tissierella praeacuta | reverse complement strand
TCTCTTTTCCAAGAGTTGTCAACTGTTTTTTTGAACTTTTTTCAAATCTTTATTTCCTATCAAATCTTCTATTATATAAGCTAAAAAACAAGTAAAAAATTCTAACACTGACAATATATAACTATATATCATTTTTATATCTTTGTCAATAATTATTTTCTCATTTTATAATATAAAATATATAGTATATTGTTTAAATCAATAGTTGAACTTTGCTTCATAGATATTTTATATTGTAATTTTTTTTATATCTTTGTTAGAATAATTGTAGATTTATATGTATTATTTGTTACAATAGAGTTGGAGTAATAATTTAAAAGAGGTGATGGAATGGATTTTAGGCAATTAGAAACATTTGTTGAAGTCACAAAACTAAAGAGTTTTTCTAAAGCAGCTGAAAAGCTTTTTATTACTCAGCCTACTGTGACTAATCATATTCAAAATTTAGAGAAAGAGCTTGGTACTATATTGATAAATAGATTTGGAAAGAAAATCACATTAACAGACGCAGGTAATTTATTATATAAATATGCTATAAACATATTAAACTCCTGCGAAATGGCAAAATTTGATTTAGCTTCCTATCAGGGTAAGATACAGGGACACTTACATATCTATTCAAGTTCTGTTCCTAGAAAGTATTTACTTCCTATTATAATCAAAAACTTTTTAAATACTTACCCTGATGTATCATTTACTATAGGAGATAAAGATTCTAAAAAAGTTATACGGGGAATATTAGATGGAGAAACTGATTTTGGTATTCTAGGTGCAAAATTTCCTTCAAACAATATAAAGTATATTGATTTAATGGAGGATAGGTTAGTTTTAGTTACTCCTGACTCTCCAGATTTTCCTGGAGATAATTTTTCTTATATTAGCAAGGATATATTATTTAAAGAAAAAATCATATTTAGAGAAGAAGGATCTGGTACTAGATCTTTGGTTGAAAATATACTTGAGAAATCTAAGCTTCCTATGAACAAATTAAATATAGCTGCTTATGTAGAAGATACGGAAGCAATTAAAGAATTGGTTTCTCTTGGTATAGGCGTTAGTTTCTTATCTGAAAAGGCTGTAAAAACTGATATAGCACTTGGTAAGTACAAAGTTTTCTATGTTGAAGACTTGGATTTTATTAGAAAGTTTTACTTTGCTTTCCATAAAAATAGACAACTCTCTCCACTTAGTGAAGCTTTTAAAAATTATGTTTTAGAATTTATAAAAGACCAGAAGATTTAGTTCATCTGGTCTTTATAATTTTTTTATATTGTTTTTATATGCAAATATTGCTGCTTGAACTCTATCATTCAAATCAAGCTTTTTAAATATATTTGATACATGATTTTTTACAGTTTTTTCACTTATATATAAACTATCCGCAATATCTTTATTATTTAAACCCTCAGCTATTAAAATAAGTACTTCATACTCTCGCTTTGTAAGTGAATTAATTTTCTCAATGCTAACATTAAAATATTCATCGCAGTTGGAGGATTTACTGACTAATTCTGCAACACTTGATTGTATATATTTTTCCCCCCTTGCAACACTATGAATCCCTCTAATTAAACTATCTGCACTTGAATCCTTCAGCATATATCCATTTGCACCTAGTTTCAATGTATTTAAAATGTATTCTTTGTCTTCATGTATAGTAAGAATAATAACCTTTGATTTTATACCCATGTCCTTAAATTTCTTTAGAGTTTCTATTCCATTTAATTTAGGCATATTTATATCTAATAATATTATATCTGGATTTAATTCCATTGCCATAGTAAATGCCTCTTCACCATCGCCTGCTTGTCCAATGACCTCTATATCCTTTTCTAATTCTAATATTTGTTTTATTCCTTCTCTTATCAATGCATGGTCATCAGCAATTACAACCCTAATAATTTTTTCCTTCATTATCTAGTCCTCCCCATCTAAAGGTATGAATAAGCTTATTTTAGTTCCTAAATTTAAAGAAGATGTTATGTGGAGGCTTCCATTTAATAATTCGACTCTTTCTTTTATATTCATTAATCCAAATCCGCCTGACACTACATTTGGTCTCTGTCTATAATCTTCTATATCAAATCCTATCCCATCATCCTTGATAGAGACATTAACTTTAGATAGGCATTTTTCAATTATAATGGAAGCAGATTTCGCTTTCGCATGCTTTCTAATATTACTCAAAGATTCTTGAATAATTCTGAAAATAGCTATTTGTATAACCGGCTCTAAATCATCAAATTTTCCACTTGTCTTAAGAATCACATCTATTCCAGTGTCTTCTTCAAATAAAGATATATATCTTTCCAATGTTGGAATAAGTCCCAGATCATCTAAAGACATAGGCCTTAAATCATATATTATCTTTCTAACATCTTTTAAAGTCCACCTAATTACCTCTTTTAAGTTATGAATTTCATTTTTTGATCTATCTTTATCTATGTCTAAGAGTTTTTCGCATAATTCAGCCTTTACTATAACATTTGCTAAGGATTGCGCTGGTCCATCATGAATATCTCTGGCCAATCTACTTCTTTCTTCTTCTTGAGCTTCTAAGATTTTAATATTCAAATAATGTTTCTTACTTAATTCATCTACAGTTACTGCAATATTTCCTGCATTGCCCATTAAATATTCTACAGCAACAGCTATTTGTTTATTAATATTTTCTGCTTTATTATATACTTCGTAAGAGTTCTTTAATCTCATTTCGATTTCTTTTCTTCTCTCTATAAGATTTTTTTCCTCTTCTCTCTTTAATAAAAGCTCTATCCTAATTCCATTAGCTAAGTCATAAGCATCTCTCATATCATTTTCATCAAACAATTGAAAATTCTTGTTCTTATGAGATAAATTCATACGACTTTTTTTATCGAGTTCCTCTAATCTCTCCACTTGGTTGAACACAGCTTTAATCTTAATTTGTAGAGATTTATGCTCATCTTCTAATCTTTTATATTCTGATCTTAAATGATTGACAATCTCAAACACTTCATCTTTAGTTCCATTTATGGCATCAATAGTAGATTCTAATATTTCATTTAATCTTTGTATACTCATTTGCTTTGATTCCATACTGTACTAAACCTCTAGGTTCTGTATTTCCTCTATCTCATCCTCTGATAAAATCTTTTTAAGATCTATTAGAATCAAAAGTCTTTTTTCATCTAATTTTCCAACACCTGTTATATATTTCTTATCCACCCCACTAATAAATGAAGGAGCTGGATCTATTTGCTCATCATTTACCCTAACAGTTTGAGATGCTTCATCTACTATAAAGCCAATTTCTTTTTCATCTAAATTGATAACTATAATTCTAGTGTCTTTTGTTACCTCAAATTCTCCTAATAATAATCTTTTTTTTAAGTTAATAATAGGGATAACATTTCCCCTATAATTTATAACACCTTCAATAAATGATGGTGTATTAGGTAAAGAAATAGATTCCTCATAGGAGCCAATCTCCTTTACATTCATTATATCAATACCAAATTCACCTTTACCCAATTTAAAAACCACATATTGATTTTCAGCCACTAATTATACCTCCCTTTATTTTATAAATGTATTTTTCTTGAATTGTATTTATATCGTCGATAGATATAAAATACTATTTAAAACTTATCCACTCATTAAATCCACTATTATCTATCATATACTTTTTTGACTAAAGAGTCCATATTTTTCATGCCGTTTCAATAATGATTTGAGATTAAATTGAATCTAATAATTAGTATATTACAATATTTTCCATATTCATATAGTCTTTTAGAATTGAATTTAAAAGAAAAAGACCCCTAACTTGTAATTATAATTGCAAGTTAAAGGTCTTGATAGCTTAATTTAATTTAAACAATAATCTTTTTATCCCTATATACGATTTTTCCGTTTTTAACTACTGTATCCACATGGTTTACTCCAAAGTGATATAGAATATATTCTAAATTTGGTGCATCGAAAACTACTATATCACCTTTTTTTCCTATTTCTAAACTGCCAATTTTCTTCTCTAATCCAAGAGCTGCAGCTCCATTAATAGTTACACCAGTTATTACTTCCTCTGGAGTTAATTTCATAATTAAGGATGCAAAACTCATTATAAGTTGTAAGTTTTCCGTTGGACAGCTGCCTGGATTATAGTCTGTAGATAAAGATACTGGTACTCCTTTCTCTATCATATATCTAGCCCTAGCAAATTTCCCAGTTTGTAAGTTAAAACTAGTACCTGGAAGCAAATTTGCTATAACACCTTTTTCAGCCATTTTTTCAATTCCTATATCACTGGCAGCTATCAAATGATCTGCTGTAATACAGCCTATTTCAGCTGCCAATTCTGCTCCACCTAAAGGCTCAATTTCGTCAGCATGTAATTTAGGCTCCATGTCATATTCCCTAGCAGCAAGTAAAATTTTTCTAGATTGTTCTATAGTAAATACTCCTTCTTCACAAAATACATCGCAGAACTTTGCTAATTTTCTTTTAGCTACTTCTGGAAGCATATCTCTAATAATAATTTCTACAAAATCATCTGGATTATCTTTATAATCTTTAGGTATAGCATGAGCTGCCATAAATGTTGAAACAATATCAATAGGATGATTGTCATTTAATTTATCAGCGACTTCCAATTGTTTTAATTCAGTGCCAAAATCCTCTATTCCATATCCACTCTTTGATTCTACTGTTGTTACTCCAAATCCAAGCATAGTATCTAAACTTTTCTTTGCCTTATTATATAGTTGCTCAAATGTTGCCTCTCTAGTTGATTTAACTGTAGAATGAATGCCTCCACCTGCTGCCAATATATCTAAATAAGGTACTCCCTTTAACCTCATAGCTAACTCATTTTCTCGTGAACCACCATGGACTAAATGAGTATGAGAGTCTACTAATCCTGGAGTTACTGTCTTACCAGTGCCATCTAAAACCACTGTATTTTCATCTAATATAATATCTGATGGCAGTTCTCCCTCACCTACATAAATTATCTTCTCACCATTTAAGGCTAGTGTCCCATTTTTTATTATGCCGATGTCTTTTAAAGATTCCTTAACTCTAGGTTTATTATCTCCTTTTAAGGTTATTAAATTATCTATATTTTTTATAACTAATGTAGCTTTCATTATATCACCTTATTCCATCATTCTTTTTTCTAAAATCTGACTATGGTCAAAATTCTCTACTCTTAAATAATAGTCTGCTACATCTATCATTGCTGCCATAGGCAATAATCCTATTATTTCACTACCTATAACATTTACTCCATATCTTCTAGCTTCTCTCTCTATTGTATCAAACACTCTAAACAGTGGAGTTTTAGTGTAATCTACCATGTTCATAGTAACTTGAACTATTCCTCTTTCTTTTATTTCTATACCAAGTGCCTTACAATATTTAAATCCTCCACTACTTGCTCTTACAGATTTCGCAATATTTTTAGCCACACTAATATCATCTGTTCCTAAATTTACATTAAATGCTACTAAAGGCATTCTAGCTCCAACTGCTGTTACTCCTGCCTTTTCGTTTAATTCTACTGGTCCGAAATCTGGAGTCCATTCTTTTCCCTTTAATTTAGCTGCCATTCCTTCATATTGTCCACGTCTTACATCAGCTAGATTCTCACGACTTAAAGATGCCGCTGATTTCTCATATAAATATACTGATATATTAAGTTCTTCTCCTATTTTCTTACCCAATTTTTTTGATAGTTCAACACATTCTTCCATTGTAACATCTGATATTGGAATCAATGGTATAACATCTGTTGCACCCATTCTAGGATGTTCTCCTGTATGATTTCTCATATCTACTAATTGTGATGCCATTTTACATGCATTAAAAGCTGCTTCGATTACCTTTTCAGGTTCACCTATAAAAGTAACAACTGTACGATTATGATCCTTGTCCATAGAATAATCTAATAGTTTTACATCTTCAACCACTCTAACTTCTTCAACTATTTTCTCAATAATTGATTTATCTCTTCCTTCACTAAAATTAGGTACACATTGAATAATTCTAGCCATATATATCCCCCTATAATTATTTTTTCAATTTATCTTCAACTAATTTTTTAACTAAATCATCATCTGCTACATATGGAATCGTAATATGGTCAGTATCTTTAAACTTATTGTTATATTCGATACAAGTAGATATTGAGTTTTCATTTCTAGCCCATGCTCTTCTTGCTACTCCACCCATTACATCCCATGGCATTGAGGTTTTAAGAATATTATCTACTCTTTCAGAACCATCTAACACCATTCCGAAACCACCATTAATAGATTTACCTATGCCTACTCCTCCACCATTATGAAGCGCAATAAGACTCATACCTCTAGCTGCATTACCAGCAAAACATTGTGTAGCCATATCTGCCATAATATTGCTACCATCTTTAATATTAGCAGTCTCTCTAAATGGTGAATCTGTACCTCCAGTATCGTGATGGTCTCTACCTAACATTATAGGACCTACCTCTTTGTTTCTTACCATTTCATTAAATTTTAATGCTATTTCCGTTCTACCTAATGCATCTTGGTATAAAATTCTAGCTTGAGTACCTACTACAAGTCCATTAGCCTCTGCATCCCTTATCCAAATATAATTATCCCTATCTTGACCTCTTCTATTTGGATCTATACAATCCATAGCTGCCTTATCTGTTTTAATTAAATCTTCCTGTTTTCCACTTAAGCAAACCCATCTAAAAGGTCCATATCCATAATCAAATAACATAGGTCCCATAATATCCTCTACATAAGATGGGAATATAAATCCTTCTGATTCGTCTATTCCATTTTTAGAAATATCCTTTGCTCCTGCATCATAAACAGCTTTCATAAAGCTATTTCCATAATCAAAGAAATAAGTTCCTCTTTCTACTAATTTTCTAATTAATTCAAAATGATGTATTAAAGATTCATTTACTCGTTTAATAAATCCTTGCTTATCTTTTTCTATCATTTCAGTTCTTTCTTCAAAGCTTAATCCCTGTGGACAATATCCTCCATCATAAGGAGCATGACATGAAGTCTGATCTGATAATAATTCAATTTTAATATTATTATTTACTGCATATTCTAGTAAGTCTACAATATTACCGTGGTATGCAATTGCTACTGCTTCTTTTTTAGCCATTGCTTCATCTGTATATTCAAATAGTTCTTTTAGATCATCAAAGCATTTATCTATCCACCCTTGATCTAATCTAGTTTTTATCCTGGAAAAATCTACTTCCGCTATAATTCCTACTCCGTTAGCTATCTTACTTGCTTTACCTTGCGCTCCACTCATACCGCCTAACCCGGAACTTACAAATAAATGTCCTCTTAAATCACCTTCACTCTTTATTCCAAGTTTCATCCTTCCTGCATTTAAAATCGTATTATATGTTCCATGAACAATTCCTTGAGGTCCAATATACATCCAGCCACCCGCTGTCATTTGTCCATAGTTTGCAACTCCCATAGCTTGTGCCTTTATCCAATGTTCTTGATCATCAAAAGCACCTACCATAAGTGCATTAGTAATAATTACTCTAGGACTTGTAAGGGATGATCTAAATAACCCAACTGGATGACCTGATGCTACTACTAAAGTTTGATCATCTGTTAATTCCTCCAAGTATTTTTTAATCAGTCTATATTGCATCCAGTTCTGACAAACTTGACCTGTTTCTCCATAAGTAACTAGTTCATATGGATATAATGCCACATCGAAATCAAGATTATTATCAATCATTACTTGAAATGCTTTTCCTTCTATACATTTACTTTTATATTCGTCAATTGATCTTCCTTTAATTCTACCTTCTGGTCTATATCTATATCCATAAATCCTTCCATGAGTAAATAATTCGTCTAGAAACTCTGGTGCCAATTTCTCATGCAGTTCTTCAGGTATATACCTTAGGGCATTTTTAAGTGCAATTTCTATTTCTCTTTGAGATAGGTTTAATTCTCGCTTTGGAGCTCTTCTTATGCCAGCTTCAAATTTAGGTGCTGGTGGCAATTCATTTCCCAGCTTAATAGTCATAGCTTCAGAAATTTGAAAATTCTTATTCATAAAATCTCCCCCTTATAGTAATATTCCTATTTCCTCTTCAATCTTATTTACTATTTTCTCAGATTTAATTATATCCTCACATTTATTAATATCTAAATACATCACTCTATCATCTTCGATAAATTCAACATTATCTCTTATTATATTGTAAGCTATTTTGCTTCCCTTCCCTAATCCTTTATTACCTCTTAAATCAATTGCTTGGCAAGCAGCTAAAATTTCCATAGCAATAACTTTTCTAACATTTCCCATTATTTCTCTAGCTTTTCTTGCTGCAATAGTCCCCATGGATACATGGTCTTCTTGATTAGCAGATGACGGTATAGAATCTACACTAGCTGGATGTGCTAATACTTTATTTTCTGATACTAAGGATGCTGCTGAATACTGAACTATCATAAATCCTGAATTAAGTCCTCCTTTATTCACCAAGAATGCAGGTAAACCGTTACTTAATGAAGGATTCACTAATCTCTCAAGTCTTCTTTCAGATAAGTTAGCTAATTCAGATAATCCTATGCCTAAAAAATCGAAGCTTAAAGCCATTGGCTGCCCATGGAAATTTCCACCTGAAATAACTTCTTCCTCATTAACAAAAATTAAAGGATTATCAGTTGCAGAATTCATTTCAATTTCAATTTTTTCTTTTACATATTTAAAACAATCTTTACTTCCACCATGTATTTGAGGTATACACCTTAGTGAATAAGCATCTTGTACCCTAATTTCTCCCTGTCTAGTAGTCATTGAACTGTCTTCTAATAATGCTAGTAGGTTCTTACCTGTATTAATTTGGCCTTCATGAGCTCTTACATTATGAACTCTAGAATCAAAGGCATCAGTTATTCCATTTAAGGCTTCAATTGTTAACGATGCAGCAATATCAGCTGTTTTACTAAGCATCATAGCATCATATATTGTTAACGCACCTACTGAAGTCATAACCTGAGTTCCATTAATTAATGCTAATCCTTCTTTAGAAGTTAGTTCAATAGTTGGGATATTTGCTTTTTCCATTGCTTCTTTCCCTGACATTCTTTTTCCTTGATATATAGCTTCTCCTTCTCCTATCATAACCAACACCATATGAGACAATGGCGCTAAGTCACCGCTAGAACCTAATGAGCCTTTTTCTGGAATAATCGGATGAACTTTTTTATTTAACATTTCAACTAAAGTATTTAAGGTAGATAGTCTTATTCCTGAAAAGCCCTTAGATAGAGCATTTGCTCTAAGGAGCATAATACCTCTAACTATATCTTCATCTAAAGGATTACCTACTCCACAGGAGTGACTCATTATAAGATTTCTTTGCAATATCTTTGTTTCCTCACCAGTTATAACTACATCACTAAATTTTCCAAATCCAGTAGTTATACCATAAACAACCTTATTTTCATCTACAAACTTATCTACTAATGCTCTAGCTTTTTTTACTTTTGACACTGCCTCTTGACATAATTCAACTTCTGCGCCTAACCTAGTTACTTTTATAAATTCATCTAAAGTTAAACTGTTACCGTCAATAAATACTTTTTCCATAAACAGCCCTCCATTCAATTTCATTAATATATTCCATTACTTAATTAAAGTGTATTTAAAAAACCACAGAATTATCTGTGGTTTTTAAATTTAATAAATTTTCTTAAAGTGTATAAACTTTTAGACATAATCTCCCCTACTTTTTCAAATTATGGAAATTTTTCTAAACCTTTTATCTATTATATCATATTATAAAATAAAATAGTAAACATTTTTATTTATAATTATGACTATAAATATATTTCTGAAATCTTTAGAGAAATTAAAACTATTAGAAGCAAATCCTTTATTTTTTTAGAGAATTGCTTATCCATAGACTTTCCTAGTATTTTTATAATTCATCTTTCATAGCTTCGTATAAAGCCTTTAATCCTAGATTTAACTTATTTTTATCCTCATCACTAAAATCACTTAATTTGCCCAATAAAAAACCAATCCGTTTATTAAGTACCTTCTCCAAAATATCATAGCCCTTAGGCAACACTTCTACCCTTACAACTCTCTTATCTTTTTCATCCTTTTTTCTTACTACCAAATCGGCTTTTTCCATTCTATCTATAAGATCTGTAATAGTACTACATGCAAGGGCCATCTTTTGGCTAAGTTCTCCAATAGTCATATCTCCATAATGTATCAGAATCTGTAAAGCTGAAAACTGTGGCACAGTAATATTGAAATCAGACAATATTTCCCTACCTTTTATCCTTATAATATAATCTACCTTCCTTAGGTGTTTTTCTATATTCGCTACATTTTCACAGCTTACATTTTCATCCATTAAAATCCTCCTCTTTGTCTTACAAAGATTATAGTCTAACTTATACTATAATCCTAAATGCTTTTGGTACAATCTCAAAAGTTGCAGGAAGTTTACCTCCATATTCTCCATCTATATCAATAGGTACATCCTGCTTAGTAGTTAATTTTACCCGCCTTGATTTAAAATATAAAACATTTTGATGATTAACATGATCTCCACTAAATATATTGATAAATATATTTGCTAAATCTTGTACACCTGATTTTTTTATAATTACTATATCTAATAATCCATCCTCAACATCTGCCTTTGGTGCTAATTTCTTAAATCCTCCAATTGAAGAACTATTTGATATTATAAATAACAATACTTCCTCATCTAAAGAATATTCTTCACTTTCTATATTTAATTCTATAGGCTCAAAATTTTGAAGAGTTATTTCTTTTAATCCTTCTTTCAATCCTTCTATATAATAGGCCATTCTCCCTAATACCATTTTAGTCTCTGGTAAAACCTGATATCCTACATTTGATAAAATTCCGCCTGCTGCCACATTTACAAAATACTCATCATTGACTTTACCCAAATCTACATCTACGAACTTTTCTTCTTTAATCATATTATAAAAGTCTGTAATGTTTTTAGGAATCTTCATATAATTAGCAAAATCATTTACAGTTCCTGAAGACAAAATAGCCACTGGCACTTTTCTTTCGCTTTTTACCATGCCTTTTGCTACTTCGTTAACCGTACCATCACCACCACTGACAATTATAATATCCCAATCTCCCTTACATGCTTTCATAGTTTCATACATAGCGTCATCTTTTTTTCGTGTAATAAATTTATTTACTAGATATCCATCATCTAATAATAATTTACACAAACGGTCTACTCTTCTTTCTGTAGATTGTCGTCCAGAAGACGGATTATAAATTACTTTTACTTTCTTCACAAATATCAACCTTTCATTAAACATAGTAATTATATTATGCAACCTCAACATTAAGACGATTAATTATATTTTATTATAACAATAATTCAATAATTTTAAAACCATTTTAAGCTTAAATCTAAAATCTAAAGGATTATAAAAAATAAGAACCCTTCATTTGGATTCTTATTTTTTCTTTATAATATTTCTAATTGCTTCTATTATATCCACAACTAGTTTTATATAATTATCTATATTTTTTACATTATATTGAAAAGCATAGGCCGTTTCAGAGATACTATCAGAAACTACATCAAATGTCTCAGATACCTTATGGGTTGTACTATCAATAGAATCTGTGATAGAGTCTACTTTTCCAGATATATCATTTATATTACTAACTAAATTATTTATTTCTGGAGTTAAATCTTTTAAAGCCATATCAGTACTTTTAGTAATGGAAGAAATATTTTCACTTATTGATGGCAGCTGCTTAAATGTACCATCTATATTTTCTTTATTGGATTCCATGATAAAATTAATCTGAGTTATTAATTTACTTATATTCCTTAAAACCAAAATCAAGTACGTTAGTCCACCAATTCCAAGTAAAAAAAGTATTAGTTTAAATAAATCCTGAACTGTAAGGGTAGCAGTCATTACTACACCTCCTTAATAGGACTCATCTTCGTCTTTATCTATATCCTCTTCTTCCTTGGATTCTTTCTCGTCTTTTAATTCTTCAATTTCTATCTCAATCTCGTCAACTATATCATCTTTTTTCTCTTTTATTCCATTATATACATTTTTTATCTCTGACTTCACTTTCTCTTGGAAGCCTTTTGTTGCCTCAATCTGTTCATTTACTGTGTTCCTAACATTTTCAGCTACATCCTTTGATTTTTGGGATATATCTTCTCTTGTTTCTTTCCCTGATTTTGGAGCAAATAATATACCAGCAACAGCTCCTATAGCCGTACCAATGGCTGTACCAACTGCAAGGTTCTTCGCGTTTTCAGTCTTTCTTGCTTTTTCAACTCTTCTTCTTTTTTCTTCCATAAACTTATTTATCATGTCTAAACTCCCCTTTACATTTTTATAATTCTAATATTGAATTTTTACCCCAAAACACATTTTATAATCAATATATCTTAAATATATCCAAATAATGGTTAATTGAACTTAAAACTTATCTTTTAATATCTTTTGCAACTCTGAAGCTTGATATCCACACTCTTCTGCAAACTTTTTAAAAATATCAGCTACTTCACTATCATTTACTTTCTTTGAATGTACTTCGTAGTCTCTTACCATTTCCTGTGAATCTAATATCATCTTTTTTACAATTTCCTTTGTAGTTAGTTCCAACACAATCCCTCCTATTAAAATCTATAATATTATATATAAGTAATTGTCCCACAGTCTTATAAAATTTATACTTTATTTATGACGAATATTTTATTTAATTTCTCCTTTTTATATAATCTATTTACATAAAAAAGATTTCATGTATTCTCCTTTACTATTTAGCAGATTTCTAGTAAAATATCTTAAACAATAATTTTTTAGGAGTGTTAAATAAATGTATGATTTTCATCTTCATAGCGAATATTCCATTGATTCAAAAACATCTATGGAAGATATGGTATTAGCAGCAATTGATAAAAATATGAAGTCTATATGCTTTACCGACCATGTTGACTTTGACTCTACATCACAGAGAATTGATTTTGTATTTAGAACTTCTGATTATTTTAAAAATATCAGACAAGTAAAATATAAATACATAAAAGATATTGAGGTACTAGCTGGAGTAGAGATTGGAATTCAACCTCATTTAATTGAACGATACAATAAATTTATAGAAGATAACAATTTTGATTTTGTATTAATGTCAATCCATTCAGTAAATAAATTAGATATACATGCTGATAATTTTACAAAGGGAATTGCACCTATAACTGCCCTAGAGGAATATTATAAAGACATGTCTTACTGTGTAAAACATTTTAGTAATTTTGATGTTTTAAGCCATATTGATTATATAGATAGATACTTTGAAGACCATACTTCTATACCGAGGTATGATGATTATTATCTTCTTGTAGAATGTATTTTAAAGCTTTTAATTGATAATGGTAAAGGTATTGAAATAAACACCGCTGGAATGAGATACGGATTGGGTTATTTCCATCCTAAAATTCAAATTTTAAAACTATATAAAGAATTAGGTGGCGAAATAATAACTATAGGCTCAGATTCTCATACACCTGAAAATATAGGATATGAATATAGAACTGTAGAAAAAATGTTAAAAGAATTAGGTTTTAAATATATTCATATATTTAAAGAAAGAAAAAAATATCCTATAAATATTATCTAAAAAACCCTCTTAAGTATATACTTAAGAGGGTTTTTGCCCGCAATGCCGTCAACTCAGCTAATTCATACCCGCCTTATTAAAAGGGGGGTTTCCTGTTAACATTTTCTAACTTCCCCTCAAGGAGGCATGTTATACGATGTTAAACGCAGACTCCCATGTCTGTTATGTCGGTTGAATTATCAAAGGCAACGCGCACCGCAGAATTTTTTTCTATATTCATTATACATCTTTTTATATGATTTTTCAAGTAAACCTAAGATTTTATTATTTATTACGATGCTTGGCATAATATACTATTAATTTCTTCTTCATATAACACTTCTTTTTCCATAAGTTTTTCTGATATAGCATTTAATTCATTCCTATGATTATTCAATAGATTAATAGTATCTAAATAAAGATCATTTAATATATCTTTAGCCCTATTTAACAATGTCCCATCATCAATATTTTTACTAGATAAAACATTGTAGTTTAATAAACCTACTATCTCATCCATACCAAATATACCAATCATTGATAAAGTCATATCTGTAGCTTTCTCCAAATCTGAAGAAGCTCCGGTTGTTATTTGCTCTTTACCATATATTATTTCCTCTGCTGCTCTTCCCCCAAGGGAAATCATTATATTAGATAATATATCTTTTTTCGTTTGATACATTTTATCCGGAGGAATATTTAAACTAAATCCTCCCATACCTTTTGTGCTAGGTATTATGCTTACTTTAGTTACCCTATTTTCTTTTGCTATTAATTTAGCCACTAGAGCATGTCCTGCCTCATGATATGCAGTTATTTCTTTATCCTTATGATCTATTCCAGATCTGTCCTTCTTCTCATCTCCTACTAAAACTGAATAGTATGCCCTATTTACATGGTCCATGGAGATTTCTTTTGACTTCTCTTTTACTGCAATAATAGCAGATTCATTCATTAAATTTTCAAGCTTAGCACCACTAAAATAAATGGTTTCTAATGCAACTTTTTTCAAATCTACATCTTTAGAAATAGGCTTATTTTTACTGTGTAGTTTAAGTATCTCATACCTTCCATTTACATCTGGCAGACAAACTTCCACCTGTCTATCAAATCTTCCTGGTCTAAGTAATGCCTCATCTAATATATCTATTCTATTTGTAGCTGCCACTACAATAATTCCTTCATTGTCTTTAAAACCAGACATCTCAGTCAAAAGTGCATTTAATGTCCTATCCCCTTCTTCACTACCGGAAGGATTGTTACCTGATTTTCTCTTTTTTCCAAGGGAATCAATCTCATCAATAAATATAACAGACTTCCCTGCTTCTTTAGCCTTTTTAAATAATTCCCTTATACGGCTAGCTCCAAGTCCTGCATATACTTGTACAAAATCCGAACCTGATACAGCATAAAATGGAACATCAGCCTCCCCAGCCATCGCCTTTGCTAGAAGTGTTTTTCCTGTACCTGGATCACCATATAAAAGTACTCCTCTAGGTAATCTAGCGCCGAATTTATTATATATTTCTGGATTTTTTATAAAATCTACCATATCCATTAAAGATTCTTTTGCTTCTTCATTGCCAGCAACATCATCAAAAGTGATTCTTTTAGAAGAAGACTCAGTATCCATTCTTGACATATTATTCATTTCTTTTTCTGCTTGCTTAGACATATTTTTATTTAAGTAAAATAAAGTAAATCCCATAGCAGAAATCAATAATAATATAGGTACTGCCTGATTTAAACTTCCATTTTTTTCTACTACTTTTACATCATATAATAATAATTCTTCCTTAAAATTTTCCGTTCTTGGATTATCAGTAATCGCAATCTCACCATTTCTAAGTTTTACTTTTATCTTTCCATTATTTGATAACTCTACTTCTTCCACCAAATTCTTATGCACATGAGTTAAAAATAAAGTATAAGGTATCTCCTCCACCTTATTCCTATTTCTCATATAAACCAATCCTGTAGATAATATAACAATAGAAATCGCTATAGATAAAATAAACTTCATCTTCTTATTTATAATCATAAGATCTCTCCTTTAGTTTACATAATATCTATTAAATTATAACATCATCTTGTCCATATGTCCATTTCCTAGATTTGTAAATAAAAAATAGACTTCAAATATACATCTGAAGTCCACTTTTAATTTCCGTAACTTAATTCTTCTCTATCCTTTAATAATAAATCTGCACAATAATTTATAATATCACTTCTTTTTATAATTCCTATAAATATTCCTTGGTCATCTACAACTGGAACAAAGTTCTGATTTTTTGCAAGCAAAATTAAATCTTCCATATTTGCACTTATTGATACTGTATTGCTCTGTGTATGTCTATAAACATCTTTTATTGGTATATTATTTGTGCCTTCAATTGTAAGTCCACTAGTATTTTTAAGTTTCCAAAGTAAATCGCCTTCAGTAATAGCACCAACGTATTTACCCTCTTTATCAATAAGTGGTATTGCCGTATATCTGTGGTGCTCCATTTTCTCTAAGGCCTGTCTCATAGTTGCGTTTATTACTTCATATACAATTTCACTTTTGGGTGTTAGAAAAAATGCTATATTCATATTAATTCCTTTCTTACTAAAATATTTATCATTACTTTCATTCACTATTTTATAACCTATATATACAATAGTCAAGTTAAGGTTGCATATAGATGAACTTTAAGGGGGTATGTTTCCAATGGTAATCCTTCTAACAAACTTTTCAATGCAACAAAAGATAGACTATATTTTTCATCTGGAATAAGTCATGTAGCCTCCCAGTAATTTGCATGATTTTCATCTGCCCATTTAATCCATGTTTCTATATCCAAATCTTCGATGCATTTTAGGTTGTTGAAACAATCAATTCTAATATTTATATATTAAAACATAGGCATTAAGATTGTATCTTAATGCCTATGTTTTTTCTTATTTTAAATTTTCAAATAAAAGTTTATGTCGTATTAATACATAAATTTCATTCTTCTTAGCTTGTGTTTCGATTTACAATTGATGATTTATTTATCGATTAGCATATACAATTTACTATTTAATCATGACCCTACTTTTTTATTAAAACCTAATAAATCCATTTGTAACATAAAAATATCATTTGCAGTTAGGTTATTGAGGCTACCTAACATAAATTGAGATTCACCGGCAGATTTAACGCTATCTCTACGAACATCTCCTCCTGCAATTATTGTAGGCACTCCATCACCAGTATGATCTCTTACTTCACAAGGTGTTGAATGGTCAGCTGTAAATGTAATATAACATTTGTTAAGGTCAATTTTCTTTAAGATATATCCAATAGCATTATCTACTTTTTCAATCATCTCTTTTTTTGCATGAGGAAGATTATCATGTCCTGCTAAATCTGTAGCTTTAACATGAATTCCAACCCAATCATATTTCTTTTCATTGAGAAGTTCAATTGCCATGTCAGCCTTGCCTATAAGATTGGTATCAAAACTTCCTGTAAAACTCTCATGACTAAAATAGTCAATATCTGCAAGTTTAGCAATACCGCCAACTGTTAAATCACCTGCAACAAAAGCAGCTTTTAGATTATAAAGTTCCTTAATAGATGGTATAAATTTCTTTTGCCCTGCACCTCTAGTTATCACAACATTTGCCATATTTAATCCTTCAGCTTGACGTCTTATATTCATAGGATGATCCTTTAAAATTTCATAAGATCGTTGTGTAAACTCCCATAAATTTCTTGCAGTCTTTTCCGCTTCAATGCTATCATCTAATGGATTTGGAATGACAAGTTTTCTTCCTTCTTCTGCAGTACCTGGATCAGTGCAAACTATTTTATCATTTAATCCATTACTTCTAAGAACAATTGCAACTCTATGCTCAGTAAGTTCTTTAGCAAATACCTGTGTGCCATCTGATAGTGTTAAACTATTAATAGCAGATGCTAGTTCTTTTGTTCCTTCTCTAATTCTACCAGCACGTCTGTCTATAACAGTGTAATCCTCAGCAACAGTTGCAAAATTACCTCTAAAAGCTATATCCCCTGGTAACAATTCCATCCCACCACTAAATGCTTCAATCGGACCTCTTCCAGAATATACTTCGTCACTGTCATATCCAAATATATGAAGATGACCAACATCAGTACCAACTCTTATGCCTGGGGATATTGGATATACATTTCCACACATACCATGGGAAACAAGAAAATCTAAATTTGGAGTGTTAGCACTCTCAAGGGGAGTAAGCCCATTTAATTCAGGATTAGGACGATCTCCTAGTCCATCCATTATAATTAATAAACCTTGTTTTTTTCTCATCTGCCCATCTCCTATCTTGAAATCTTAGTTTTTTTCTGTTCTTCCAACTCTTTAGCTTTTTTAAGCATATCCCTATTTTTATATAGGAAGAATACTGATATTAGAATTACAGCTATCCAAAGGATAATATTAAAAGCATTATTAGGTTTTATAATGTTAATGGAAAGCTTTACATCTTTACCTACTGAAAGCTTTTCAAATTCAAAAGCTCCATATTTTGTATTAGCTATAGAAAATATATTATAAGGTTCTTCTGGATCATATCCTACAATATTATATAGTTCATAATTTTCTGGAATAGCCATTTCTAAATCATATTTTCCAATTTCTACAGGTGTATTATTTACCATATTAAATGTAACCATCTTCACATTACCTGGAAATGTACCTTTTTGCTTAGACTCAGCTAATTCAAAAGTATTTTCTTGAGTTTGAGTTATAACAAACTCAACATTACTTTCCCTTTCTTTGAATCTCACAACATGATATTTAAGACTTCCATTTTCAACCACTTCAAAATTACCTGTAAGACTACCAGCTTTTACATCAATATTTGTAATTTCCGCATCTTTATATTTAGGAATAACCAATTCACCATTACTATTTGTAATACCTATAATTGTAGTAGTAATAATGCCATTATCTTCACTTGGAATAACAACATCTTTAATAGAATTTAATTCACCCACATTATCTGCATAAACAATTGTTGAAAATGACATCATTAAAACTAGTAAAAAAATCAATTTTTTCATATTATTTGCCTCCTTACACTATTCCGATTACTTTAAACCATGTGAATGATGCAACTAACATGATTCCGCACTTTGCAAGTAATACAAATATTCCATAAGACATTTGTTCAAGAACTGTAAAATTCCCTGTACTGTAATATAGTACATTAACCTTGCTATGAGGTGGTAATGTAATTGTATCAGCTATCATAAAGGATGCTGGAAGAGCCAAAGATACTGGATTAACCCCTGCAACTTTAGCAATGGCAACAATGGTTGGAATTAATATTATTGTTCTAACAGTTTTACTTGTAAATACAAAATGTGAGAAACTTGCTATAAATATTACAATGGCATAAAGGGTGAAAAAACTTAAATTTTCTACACTTAAACTTTTAAATATTGAGTTTAATGCCCAAGATGCAACTCCTGATGAGTCAAGAGCCAATCCACCAGCATAAGCTCCACAACTAAATACTAATAAATCCCATTTTATATTTGCTTCTTTCCACTCTAAAATACCTATATGAGGTAAGAAAAAAAGAATTGCTGAAGCAATAGCTACCATAACAAGACTTAGTTGGAATCCAAACAATTTAATGTGAACACTATCAATAGCCCACAATACGATAGTAATTGCAAATATAATTAAGGCCTTAATTTCAGCTTGATTCATCTTACCTAGACTTTTATATTCACTTTCAAGAGCTGCTGTTTTTTCAGCTGATGCTGATTTATTGTCAGTTTTAAACATTAATTTACCAATAAGATATGATGCAACTAATGTGGCTATAGTAATTGGTGCGCAAGCTATAAACCAATCCATCCACGAAATATCTGTACCTGTAAGATCTTTGATAAAACTAATAGCAAGGATTTGTGATGATGTTGCTGTTACAATAGCAGCAGTAGATAAATTATTGGATTGAATTCCTTGGAGAGCCAAAAGTTTACCAAAGTTTCTATCATTAATATTTTCATTATTTATTTCAAATACATCAATTATTAACATAACAATTGGTAATAACATAGCTGCTCTTGCTGTAGTAGAAGGAACAACAAAAGAAACTAAAAAATTAGTAATCATTAATACAATAAGTACTGAATTAGTGCTTTTCCCCAACTTTGTAATAAGAAATAAAGCAAGTCTTCTAGCAAGTCCACTTTTTTCCATGCCGGACGCAATTACAAATGCTGCAATCATTAACCATATAACTTCATAACCAAATACTCCTAAAACTTTTGATTCTGTCCATGCCCCTGTAACTGGTAAAAGGACTAGAACAATAAGTGAAGTTATGTAGTTTGGAATTCCATTTGAAATCCAAAGAATTAATGCAAATGCAAAGATGCCCATTGCCATCTTTCCAGTATAAGTTAACTCTGACGGTGTATTCATAGTCCAAATAAGTGCTAAGACAATTAGTGCAATTGGTACGCCAAAGTAAGCCATTCTTATCTCAAATGGACTTTTAATCTTTTTAACTTTAACACTTGTGCTCATAATTACTCTCTCCTTTACTAAGATATAATTCTCTCAAAAGTTAACTATTTGATGATTAAATCTTATCAGGAATATTAATAAATAGCCAATCACAATTAATTATTATAATAATAAATATAATTTATAATTTAAAAATAATATCATTTTCATAATATATATTTATGATTTACTTCAAAACATGAGTACAAATACATTAATCATTCATTTTATATTAAATATGATATATAATAAGATAAATAGTATTTATCAATAAATAAACTTGAAATATTGTTTTTGGAAATGTTAATATTATAATAAGGAGGAGAAAAATGGATTTAGATACTCTTCAGACATTTTTGCTTATTACAAAAAATAATAGCTTTACAAAAACCTCAGAAGAATTATTTTGCACACAAGCTGCAATTTCCATGAGAATTCGACGATTGGAGAATAATCTTGACTGTACTTTATTCGATCGGAGCTCTAAAAGTGCTAAGTTAACAAAAGAGGGTCAACTATTTTTGCCCTATGCCCAGCAGATAGTCAATACATATGCCAATGCTAAAGAACATTTGCTTCAATCAAAGTTAATGGAGCAATCGGAGATATCTTTTACTTCGTCTCATACACCTGGAATATATTTATTGCCTAATATAATATTTAAATTTCGTCAAAAGTACCCTTATATTACACTTATTAATAATGTTCAATACACAAAAAATGTAATCGGCAGTGTCCTAGATAAAACCTATTCTCTCGGAATAATATCTCAGCCATATTTTTCAGACACTCAAGATATAATATGCGAGCATATATTGGACGACCCCCTTGTAGTAGTTGTAAATAACAAACATCCATGGGCTACAAAGAAAAGGATATTTATCCATGAAATAAAAAAAGAAGTTTTTCTAATATCTAACCCCCATACCTCAATAATTTCCTACTTAGAGAAAATAGGAAATTATAAATTTGATCCCCAAAAAATATGTGTAGTTGGAAATATTGAAGCAATAAAACAAAGTATATATGATAATTTAGGAATTTCAGTTTTATCAGAAAGTGCAGTAAAACAGGAAATTAAATTAAATTTGCTTAGTCAAATTGAAATAGCTGATGATATAAAACTGATGCGTCATATATACTATTTAAAACGTAAAGATGAAAAGCTACCATTTTCAACAGAGTTATTTATTAAATTTGCAAACGAATTTATAGATTTAAAAAATAAAGATTCATTGGATTTAAACTAGGAGATTAATATATATTCCTAGTAAACATGAAAAAAAGAATTACATAAAGGAGTTGTAACAAATGACTATAGAAAGTGTAAAAAAACATATAGAAGAATCAAAACTAAAACTTGAAGTTATTGAAATGAATACTAGTACCGCAACAGTAGAATTAGCAGCCAAGGCCCTTGGAGTTGAACCAGCTAGAATAGCTAAAACTATGGCCTTGAGACTTAAAGATAGAGATATATTGATTGTGGCTAAGGGAGATGTAAAAATAGATAACAGGAAGTTTAAGGATTATTTTTCTGAGAAGGCTAAATTTATTAGTTCCGAAGATTTAGGGGCATCCACCGGACATCCTGTAGGAGGCGTATGTCCATTTGGGCTAATAAAACCCTTGGATATCTACTTAGATACATCATTAAAAGTATTTGACTATGTATATCCAGCAGGTGGAGAAATTAATACCTGTATAAGAATTGATGTAGATTATCTAGAAGAAGTTACAAAGGGAACTTGGATTGATGTTTGTAAATAATATAATGAAAAAAGGCTATGTTCTTCGATATCGAAGAACATAGCCTTTTTTTTCAATTAGCAAATCAAACTAGATAGAAAGCCTTTTATTTTATTAAACTCAATCTTTTATCTTCTTTAAATGATTTTCTAGAAGGATTTCCCTCAACTCTAAAAATTGTACCTTCTGTTAAATCATAGATTGATGACCAAACAGTATCAAGTCCTTGTTTACGGTCATATTGACACATAAATCCCATCTTTCCAGACAAAAGATTTTTTGTGAAATCTAAGGAATAATCTTGGTCATTTTTAAATGCATTTATTAAGGTTTCATATCGCTCATGAGAACGTGCATCGTCAGCACCATCAAATTGGTATTCCTTCATTTCCTCAGACACAAAATGATTAGTTGTAAAAACATAGTCCTTTCCCTGCTTAGGTTTCAATACAATAACTTTATCACAATTACATTCCACAATTGCAATATTTCCATCCTTATCTGCCAATGTAATTGTTTGCGGGGAAGCTATGGGAATTTCCTTTAATGCTGAAATAGCTTCATCTGTTGTTTTACATTTCTCTAAAATATATCTAACAAGAATTCCTGCATTAATTCCCGGCTTTATTTTTATAGGGTAAATAAAAGTCAAACCAACTGCTAATCTATGTTCATTTATACCATCTTCCATCTCTGTCCATGCAGTTGTATTGCCAATAAATGAGTAAACATTGTTAAGCCTATAATAGGCACTATCACATAATTTTTCTATACTAACAGCAAAATCACTATTTCGAGCAAAAATAGTCTTTCCCTTATGATTAAAAGCTAAACAAGAACATTTATTATCAAATACAAAGCAATACATAGTAAAAAGAAAATTTGCTATATCCATATAATCAATTTGTAATCCCTCTGCCATACCCTTTATTTCCTCAATTATTTCTGGATAAAACTTTTCGTAAATAGGCAGACATTTTGCTGCAAATTCTTTTCTCTCATAACTTATAGGTATGTTATTCATAGGATTTACTCCATTTTTATGCAATATATTTCCATAACGCAGTCCTGCTTCATAGTGACTACCTTTCCATCTTGAATGATACATAATTTCACTCTCCTATTTAAAATTTGAGAGTCAACGTTAACTCATACTATAAGCCTAATTGAATAAAATTTTTATGTCAAGAACTATATTAATATTGTTTTGTATTATTAATTACAGAAGAATAATATAAGCTTCATAGACTTAATAAAATTTTTTTAGTTAATTCAAAACTCCAATATTCTTCTATTAATATGTAATAGAATTGTGTTTTGCCAGCATATAAGTAATATATGATGAAAAAGAAATAAAAAATAAAAAATTAAATAATACTCTTAATATAGAAAAACTTGCCATGTAAAAAAGGCAAGCTTTATATTCATTATCACCTTATACAATTTATAAAACAAGTTCTAACTAATAGCTTCCATAGGTTGATAAAACTCTTGGGCATATTCGTTAAGTATACGGACTGTGTTTCTCATATCACTCTCTGTTGTATATGGATTAATTGCACAAATCCTTAAAACTTTTTTGCCATTTAACTCAGTAGTAAAGACCCCAGCATAGCCGTCATCAATAATAGCTTGAGATATTTTCTGATTTATTTCATCTGTTTGCTCTTCTGTTAATCCATATGGAGCAAAGCGAAAATTTACAATAGCAAGCTGTGCATGAGAGATGATTTCCCAATTTTTCCTTTTATTTAATTCATTTTCAGCCCACTCCGCAAGTTGAAATCCATGTTCTATTGCAGCACTAATAGCATCTGAGCCCATTACTTGAAGAGTTAGCCATAATTTCAGACCACGGGCTGGTCGTGTAAGTTCAATTCCCATATCTCCAAAGTTCACCTGATCTCCTTTGGCCTCTATATCTTTAAGATATTCTGGATTAGCATGGAAACTATTGAGCAAGTTTAATCTATCTTTTACTAAAACCATACCACAACTATAGGTTTGAAATAGCCACTTATGTGCATCCCAACTAACGCTATCTGCTAATTCAATGCCTTTAAGAAGATGCTTATATTTCTTTGTCAACAATACAGAGGCTCCATATGCCCCATCTACATGCATCCATATGCCGTAACTATTACATAAAGAAGCGATTTCTTGTAATGGATCAACACTACCTGTGTTAGTGGTTCCGGCACTTCCAATTACAACAAAAGGAACTAACCCATTGGATATATCAGATTCAATGGCAACTTTTAATTCTTTTATATCCATACGGAATTTGTTATCAGTGGGTATTTTCCTTATTCTAGCATTTGGAATCCCTATAATACGCAAACCCTTTGCTACAGAACTATGAGTTTGATCTGAAACATATGCTACACCTAAATGTTGAGTTTCCTCTTTTAATATCGTATCACGAGCAGCAGTTAATGCTGTCATATTTGCCATAGAACCTCCAGATACAAAAAGTCCTCCTGACTTCTCATCATAACCTACTTGAGCACATAGCCAACTAATCAATTCTTGTTCAATACAACTTGCTGCAGAGCTTGTTGCCCAGCTTGCGGCATGAATATTATAAGCTGATGTTATAACATCACCAAGCCAAGATAGCATAGATGCAGGTCCTGGAACAAATCCAAAAAACCTTGGATGATTTGAATCAGCTCTGTATTTGTAAATATCCTCCATCATTTCGGTTACTACCATATCTACAGAACGTCCCTTAGTTGGTATGTCTATCTCTCTGAGTTTTTCAACTTGACCTTCATTGGCTTTATTCATAATTTTTTTAGCCGCTAATCCTTGTTTTTCTGAGCAAAATATCTGAACAAAGTCTTCTACTGCATGCTGAACTTCATTATTTAATGTACTTTCTCGTCTATTCATCATATCGTCACCCTATTTTAACTAATATAGTTTGGAAATATCCAGTTAAAAGCTTGACATTTCTCATTACCTATAGTACCATATGGCTATGTATTTGTAAAATTCATAGTTTTCATAATATATATTAAAAATACTAATAGGTGATGAATATGGAGATAAGAAATATTGCAACTTTTTTAAAGATGGCGGCAACACTGAATTTTTCAAAGGCAGCAGAACAGCTTGGGTACTCTCAGTCCACCGTTACAATTCAAATACAGCAACTGGAAAGAGAACTTGGAACACAACTTTTTGAAAGAATCGGCAAACAAGTAAATTTAACGGAACAAGGAAAAGCTTTTGTTTTTCATGCCAATAAGATCATGAGAGTTATTAACTCTGCAAAGACTTTTGCCTCAAATGCTGATATCCCTACTGGCTCACTTCGCATCGGAGGTGTAGAATCTCTCTGTACAGCTATACTTCCCGACTTATTGCTGAAATTCCATAACCTTTGTCCACAGGTAGAGACTGTTATAAAAACTGCTACTACAAACGAATTAATAGAAATGATTAAATATAATGATATTGACCTACTCTTTACTTTGGATCAAAAAATATATGGTTCAGAGTGGATACGGGTTCTACAGCAAGATGAGGACATTGTTTTTGTGGCATCAAAAAATCACTCCTTTACATACGAAGAAAACACATATGGAGAAAAAATTAACCTACAAGCCCTTCTAAAAGAACCCTTTATATTGACAGAAAAAGGTGGAAGTTATCGCTATGAACTAGAAAAATTGTTAGCTGAAAAGGATATGGATATCAATCCTATATTAGAAATAGGAAATACTGAAACTATAATACACCTTCTAGAGAAAGGAATGGGCATTTCCTTTTTACCTTTATTTTCTGTAAAGAAAGCTATAAAACAAGGAACTTTATCTTTGATTCAAACAAATATCCCTAATATTCAAATGTGCAGTCAATTACTATATCATAAGGACAAATGGGTGACTCCTCAGATGCAGTTATTTATTTCAATAGTTCAAGACTTTTATAATATACCTATCTATGGCGGCTAGAAATTATTCTAGCTGTCATTTTCAATATAAAGCAAAAAAGATTTTAATCTAGTCTAAAAACATTTTTCCAAATTATATCATTAATTTCTTTTGTAAAAAACATAATATTTTATATTAAAATTTATCACCAAAACTAGTTATTTTACTGCATAACACAAAATGATTTTGGTAAATATAAAATTAAGATAATTAAATTATAGCTTTTATGAAATTCAATATTTATTATCAAATTAAAAAGTAAATCTTGTTTATAATGCACAAATTTATTTACATTCCTTAAGTTGAAAAGTGGATAACTTTATGCTAATATAAGTTTATATTTAAGTCCTTTAAATGATTATAGAAGATTATAAATCTAAATTAAATGTCTTGATTATTAGGATTCAAGATATTTTTTTATCTTAAATATAAAAAAATTGAATTTAGATGAATTTAAAGGCAATAATCTCACTACAAGGGTTATCACCTTAGCTATTATATTGATTCTATTAGGTTGTCTTATGGAAATTACTTTAAGGGAGGAACATTAAATTGCAGAAAAGTTGGAATACTATTTTTAAATATACATTGAATTTGGTTTTAGCCATATGTCTAGTTTTAGGCATGCCGATTTCCACGACGGCCATTTCTAATGAAACTGAAGGGAAAAAAGCCATTGTATTAATATTAGATGAAGTAAGTTTAGAAGAAATACTTAATAGTAATACTCCAAATATTAATCTATTATTAGAAAATGGTGCTATCGGTTTTATGAATACACGCGCAAAGTCCAGTTTATCCAATAGAGGAAGCACCTATCTTAGCTTAGGCATGGGCGTAAGAACTTTAGCATCAACTCAAGGCGGATTAGCTTTTGAAAGAAATAGAATTTATCCTGTGTCAGACTATGATCTATTATCAGAATATGTTACAGCTAGTGACCTTTATAAATTATATACAGGTAAAACCCCTCCTGATGGTGAGATAATAAATGTAGCTATTGGAGATATAGAGAGAACTGCCTTAGATATTACACCTAATAACCAAGTTGGACTTCTAGGTAGAATTGCTAAGGAAAAAGGTCTTGTAATTGGAGTAGCAGGAAATAGTGATTTAAATACACCATCCAGAGAAGTCACTATGTTAGCTATGGATGAAAACGGAGTGATACCTTTTGGTTCTATAGACTCTGATTTATTAAGTTCTGATTCTAATGTCTTAGGCGGAATCAGATTAAATCAGGAAAAATTATTAGAAGAAGTAGAACGTATTTTACCAAATGTTGATATGCTATTTATAGATTATGGGGATACTGCAAGAATACAAAAAACTGATAGATTGACTATTGATCCTATTAGAAAAGAACAAAAAATTAAAGCCATTGAGCGAGCAGATTCATTCCTTGGTAAGGTTATTAATAAAGTTGATTTAGGAAAAACATTATTTATGGTAATAACCCCTAATCCTTCAAGAGAATCTTCTAATCAAGGAAATTTTGCTTTAACTCCTGTTATTATGTCAGGCACTAATACTGAAAAGGGATTGTTAACTTCAAGTACAACTCGTAGGGAAGGATTGGTCACTAATTTTGATTTTGGACCTACTCTCCTTAATTTTTTTGGTATTACTGAATATAAAAGCTTTATTGGAGAGCCAATGCAAACAGTAAGTAATGAAAATCCTGTAGAAATTTTACTTAACAATCAATCTCAATTTTTATATTTAAGAAAGTATCGAAGTGTTTTTCACTGGTCCTTTATTATTTTAGTAGGTATAGCTTTAGTCGGATTTTACTTGCCTAGATTTACAAAGTGGAAAGGTTTACCTCATAAGATTCTTAATTATCTAAGTCTGACAATAATGGCAGTACCATTAACAATGATGACTGTTTCACTATTTGGGTATAAGTCCATAATTTTTGACATTCTTTATGTTTTTGGTGGTGCTTTTATTATAACCTATGTTTTAAATAAAATCTTTAGAAAGAATTTAATAACCATAGCTATTCTAGGATTGGCAACCAGTATATTGCTGCTAATAGATATTTATTTTGTACAAAAATTGATGATTATTTCTCCTTTAGGATCTGATGCTATTGCAGGTGGTAGGTTTTACGGTATAGGTAATGACTATATGGGCATATTATTAGGCTCTACTTTATTAGGATTCTTTACATTATTTCATTTATATAAAATTAATAAGTCTATTATGGCTGCACTTATGACTTCTTATATGTGTTTAATCATAGTATCCCTTAGCCCTTTCTTCGGAGCTAATATGGGTGGAACATTATCAGCCATGTTAATTACTTTATTAACTTTATTGACAGTTTTGGATAAAAAGTTTTCATTTAAAAAGGTAGCCATAATAGTTATTGGGGTTCTTGTGGGAATCATTCTATTAGCTGGATTAGATGCTTTATTCAATCCAAATCCTACTCATGCTGGAAAAGCATTGGAATCTTTAATAACAGGTGGCTTTAGTAAATTCTTTGAAATAATTAACTCAAAGCTTCGCCAAGTATTTTGGAATTTACTCCATGCTTCATGGAATATTATCCTGTTTTTACAAATCATTTTAACAGTTTTATTATATAGACATAAAAAGGACATTTTAAAGAAAATCCGTAAAAACTATAGAAACATATCTAAAGGATTTATTGTAATTTTACTAGGGGCAGTAGCTATCTTCTCATTTAATGATACAGGTACCATAGCCGCAGCTCTGATACTAATTTACTTATTTATACCTTTAGGAATGTTAGCAAATGACATAGTGTAATCTTAATAATATTAAAAGGTTCGTATCTTCTCTTATATCGATACGAACCTTTTAATATCTACACTTTTATCAAATGTAGTATCCTATAATTCTAACATTCTAATGGTAGAATTTTTTATTTTGCTCTTTATAACAAATTTCATAGTAAAAATCTATTTTATTTAGATTAGTATATTTCATTAAATAATATAAAAGACACATCTTTTTTAGATGTATCAAGATAAAATTTAAGTCATGAGAATGATAACTTGCTAACTCTTATTAATATCCTCATTTAAAGAACATTTCTTATATTATTTATAAACCCTTTTCACCTAATATCTTTTCAAATTTTTTCTCTGAAAGTATTTCATTTGTAATGAATTCCCCATTATAAAACAGACTATAGGTAGTGAAAGGAGATGGAGCATTTTGTGCCTCTTCTGCTGTTTTAAGGCAAATACTTCTAAATAATACGGACCTTTCTCTAGCTAAATTTTCTATTAGTGGAACATATTTATCTGTATAGGGGCATTGATTAGTATAGTACAAAACAAAACCTTTTCCCTCACTATCTGATTTATTTATATGACTTTTAAACTGTGGTTTTAGCATATCTTTATCAAAGGGTAAATACATCAGTTCATAATAAGGAACTGCTGTATCAACTGATATAAATCCTTTATAGCTTAGATACTTATAATCAGAAAGAAATGGTCTTTTCTTTTTTGATGATAAAATAACAAGTCCATTTTTATCTTTATTCTTACTATCTCTTATACATTCTTCTAGAAGTAAATTGGATAATCCTCGTCCCTTTAATTTTCCCGACACCCACAAGCAATTAATATACATATATCCATCGGCATCAATGGGTGCCCACGCCTTTTCTGCAGGAATATATTCAATAAAACACTTTCCAAGGACATCACATTTCTTAAAAATAAGACCATCATCAAATCTTTCTGAAAGCCATTGTTTTTTTGATATTACTTGAGGATCGTTATTATTTGCTATGCCACAGCAAATGTGTTCCTTTTCTAAATTGTCTTTTGTAATAGTTATAATGTTCATATGTTCACCTACTCTTACCTATTTACTATGTTATAGATTTTATCTTAGTCCAATATAAATATCAATATCAGCATTATCAAAATCACTATTTAAATATTCTTCAAAATCACCTGTAAAACTACGATTTAAATTCATCCTCCAAATTTCCTCCCAAGCCTTTCCTACTGCCTTTTCCATATTGCCATGTACAGAAAACTTTGCATATTTTCCAGCAGGAATAATTTTTACATTTAACTTATCATTTTCTGCCTTTGAAACTTCATTACCTACAGTTACGCAATACTTATCCCTCTGGTAATCAGAGTATAAACCAATAGCATATTCATTTTTCTTGTTTTTTATAGTTTCATTTATATTATCACCATATAGTTTTTGCCAAAGTCCCCCAATAACTTCTCTCATTTTAGGATCGCTATTACTTGTAACTGCACTAATTCCTACAACTATTTTTTTCTCTAAATTTACAATTTCATAATTCATTTAAATAAACCTCCATATATATTTTATATATCTATTATATATGGTGTAATATGACAACTGTATGTCATATTATAAAAAAGCACCAAGATTTTTTATTAATCTCGGCGCATTATATATCTGCAACCCTATTAAATTCTATATTGTTCCATAGCATCTTCTACACATATCTCAAAACTCTCTGAAGCTCCCCAGTCAAAACGTAATAGTCCTTTACCTCCACCTCCAGATATGGAATGTACTTTTGTGATACCTTCCATATTATCAATTATTACTGTAAGGGTAAGTCTATTTCCTGCTCTATAATAATGCTTTTCATAAACAGAAACAATACATATCCTACCATTTTCACCATGTACTACATGAGAATCTATAAGCTCTCCTGTAATACTTCCATCTACAATTTCATTATTAATAATTTCAGCAGCTTGTTCAGGGTCAATATTCACTCGTAAGTCCAACGCCATATTTAACACCTCCCAAGATTTATTTAATTTTTATTTTTATTTTTTATAATCTGTTTATCAATTATTTATTCTAATTATATAAGATATGAAATCTAGACATTAGTCATTTTATTTCTTTATAATTAAAGTTTTCTATAAATAAGTATTTATAAGTATTATATAATATCCTGTGAATTCGTGATATAGCAAATCTCATCTATTATTCTAATTAATATAAATCTAAAATTTATCTCTTAGTATTTTTAAAAAACTAAGTTCACTATCTTAATATTTTTCAGAAAAGCCTCTCTTTATTATTTAAAAATAGAAAACCATATACTAAAATAAAAAAGATGGAGTTTGGTTAAACTTCATCCCTTTTATACCATACATCATTATTTATTTTATACTTTGAGGAACTTCTGTTATATTTCTTTCTTCAACGTATAATTTTATACTATCTTCAAAAATATTATTGTACTCTCTTAGCTTTTCTTCTGCTTCTTCATTTGAATTGAATTGACCTAATTCATATAAATAAGTTCCTTTACTATCCTTCAATACTCTAAGGTCTTCTATTTCAAATAATATTTCTTCAAGAATAGCAAACTCCTCTCCTCTTTCATAAGAACCAGTTCTAATTGAATATACGTTTTGTTCTGAAACTCTTTCTATATCTTTTGAAATTTGTACTTTTAAATAAGCTGGATTCTTGTATTCCTCTATTTTAAAATCAACTGGCTGATTAAATACTATATTAAATCTTTGTGCAGAATCATCTAATGTCATTAGTTCATAAACATCTTCAATATATTTACTCTTTTTTAGTTCTTCAAAATATTCTCTAGCTGAAAAACCCCTTGCACCAGATATAGAAAATGTCATTGTAAAAGGTGATTTCTTATAATCCACATTAAAAGATGGTGCTATTTCTTGATTTTCTTCATCAAATCCACTGAAATTTATTGTAATAATATCATAATCTTTTTCTTGATTTAGAGATATAGTATTTACATTAATTCCATCGGTTATTTCACCACCTTGAGAACTTCCATTATTAAATTGAAGTATATTAACTAATGTTCCTAAGACAGGAACTTTTTCAAGACTATTTGCAAATGAAGGTGAAATATTTACACTCAAAGTAAATATACCAACTGCTGCAGCTACTGATATAACACCATTAATTATTTTTTTCTTATTCTTATTTTTATTCATGTAATTCTTCCCCCTTAATATTGAATTGCTAATTGTATCATCTAAAGCATCTGGTATTTTTATATCTGAATAAACCTTTTTTAAATCATCAGTGCTATTCTTCAAACTCTTCGCCCTCCTTAAGTTCTATTTTTAGAATTTCAATCGCTTTATAAAGTCGAGTTTTTACTGTACTTAAAGGAAGATTTAGAATTTCAGCTATCTCCTTCAATTTCAAATCCTGAGAGTACCTTAGTACTACTACAGCCTTATAGTTATAATCCAACTTTTCTAAGGCCTCTTCCAAATCTATATTTTCTAAAACATCATTATTTTTATAATGAACATTTTCTATAATTTCATTATCCAAATATAAAACTTTTTTAGATTTATTTATAAAATTTATTGAACAGTTGATTACTATACGAACAAGCCATGTATTAAAATATTCTGGTTGCTTTAATTTACCTATTCCTATATAGGCTTTATATACTGCATCTCCTACTATATCAAGTGCATCTTGTTCGTTATGCACATAACTATAGGCAATTCTATATAAATTTTCTTTTTTGCTATTTACAAGAATACCGAAACTTTCATCATCTCCTTTAATAGCTTTAAGAACTAATTTTTCCAGCAGAACCTCCTCCTTACAAATAAAATATGAGCTCATTTTTATTATTCATCTATTAGACAACTATATATTCGAAAAAGTTTTATTAAAATATTTATTTATTATTATTTTTATATAAATATGTAACCTATTTTAAAATAAAGAGAGTAGAATTTGATCAAATTCTACTCTCTTTATTTTAATTATTTAATAAATTCGACTATAATACTAAGATTAAAAGATGGAATTATTTTATTTTTCATATACAAATTCCCCATCTATCATGGTCTTTTCAACCTTAATATCCTTAATTTGTAATTTATCTATTGTAAATATGTCTTTATCTAACACAATTAAATCAGCCATATAATTTGGTTTTAGTCTTCCCTTAATATCCTCTTTAAATTCATTATAAGCACTACTTAGTGTATATGCATCAATAGCGTTTTCAACTTCCATCTTTTCATTAGGGTAAAATCCACCTATTGGTTTTTCATCTATTCCTAATCTTGTTACTGCGCAGTAAATATTAGGAAATGGATTACAATCTTCTACTGGAGAATCTGTTCCAAAACTTATTGGAGTTCCTAATTTATATAAGGTATTAAAAGCATAAGAAGTACTTGATAATTCTTTTCCAACACGTGATTCTACAATTTTAATATCATAATCTAAGAAAATAGGTTGGAACATAACAGGGATATTTAATTTAGCAATTCTATCTAATTGTTCTTTACTTGTAATCTGACAATGGACAATCCCATGGCGAATGGAACTTTTGCCATCTTCCATAGTTTTTTCATAGGCATTAATAACACTTTCTATAGCTCCATCACCAATTGCATGAGTCACTACAGTAATTCCATTTTCTGTTGCTAAATTACATAAATTTTCAAGTTGCTCATCACTTAATGCGGCTACACCTTTAGTACCAGGTGCATCTTTATAATCCTTTAACATCAAAGCAGTTCTTGCCCCTAAAGAGCCATCTTTAAATAACTTTAATGAACCCTTTGATAAGAACTTTTCATCATATTGTCCTACCTTATGTTCAGTTTCAAGATAGGCCTTAAAGTCGTTTATATCTTGAAAATTAAACTGATGTCTATATCTCAACTTTAATTTTTTGTTATCATAAATACTATGAATTATATTAAACATGCCTTTAAATTCTTTACCTGAAACATCACAGGATTGAACAGAGGTTATTCCGACACTTAAAGCATATTCTGCGGCTTTTAAAATTTCTTTCTCTATATCTTTATCATCTTTTTCTGGAACAACCGATTGAATTATACTAACTGCGTTTTCGTTGAATACACCATTTGGTTTCCCCTCATCTCCAAGTTCAATTGTTCCACCATCTACAACCATATTTTCATCTATATTTAAAATTTCCAGAGCCTTAGTATTTCCTACTGAAACATGCCCACATACTCTATCAAATACAATTGGAATTTCTGTAGATATTTTATCTAAATCAAATCGATTTAATATACGCTTTTCACCAGAAGTAAAATAATCCTGATTCCATCCTCTGCCAGTTAAAACCTTTAGCCCTTTATTTTTATTTATAAAATCTTTACTTAATCTAATAACATCATCAATTGATTTAGCAGGTACTAGATTACATGAGGACATAGCATCGCCTATCCATGAAAGATGAAGATGGCTATCATTAAGTCCTGGTAAAACTGTTTTTCCCTGAAGGTCTATTATATTGTCAGCATTGTTTTTTAGAATTTCTTCATTCTTTCCAACTTGTTGAATAATACCATTTTCAATAAAAATTGCTTCCTGAAAATTATTTTTTTCAACATAAATTTTGCCATTCTTTAAAATCGTTTTCAAAAGATCATCTCCTTATATTTTTTAAGCAGCTTTATTCTTTCTATCAAAATAGAAGTAAAATAATATACCCACAGCTGGAACTCCCAAGCCAATAATTGATGTTTGAGGATCCTCAATAAATGTATTTATCATTAACCCTACAAATATAAGAGTTGTCAAAATCACAGTAATAGGATATCCAATTACCTTATAAGGTCTTTCTACATTAGGAAATTTTTTCCTATATATCCTAACTGCATATACACCTAATGTATTGAACATCATTCCCGAGAATACAACTAAAGAAGTTAATTGATTTAAATTTCTAAGTAGTACCAATATCACTGATATTATACATTGAACTATTAAAGGAGCATAAGGTACTTTATATACAGGATGTAATCTTTTAAAGCTTTTAAAAAAATGGCCTTGTTCACTCATGGCATAATACATTCTCGGAAAGGCTAAAATACAACCATTTAAAGATCCAAACATAGCAATTACCATTCCTATTACAACTAAGGTACTGCCAGTACTTCCCATTAATTTCTCTGCTGCATAAGTTCCCAAATAATATTCATTATCAACTATTAGACTTTCAATTTCAGTAAATGGTATAACCTTATATATAGAATAGTTAAATAATGTATAAAGTGCTGTTATGGAAACGATAGAAATAATAATAGCAAGAGGTAAATTTCTCTTAGGATTTTTTACTTCTTCAGCTACAGTATTTAAATTAGTCCACCCTTCATATGCCCATAAACTTGCTACTACAGCAAATGCCACCATACTAATAATTGAGCCAAAGTTTACATCTACTGTTTTAGAAACTAAGCTTAAATCTGGTGATACTTTTCCAAATAAAAGTCCTAAAATCATTATGATTCCAATTGGAATTAATTTCGCAATCATAGATAAATTTTGTAATCTAGTTCCAAATTTAACGCCAAAGTAGTTGACTATGGTCAATCCTAGAATTAAAACTATGGCAAAAACTTTAATTGTCCAATCCCCCATAGGTATAATACCGGTTAAAGCACTGGGTAGAGCAATTGCTAAAGCAGCAATAGAACCAGGTCCACCAATTAACCAACTGTTAAATCCACTTAAAAAACCAACCATAGGAGAGTAAGCCTCGCTTAAATATACTGTTAATCCTCCGGCACGAGGATCTGAAGCCCCTAATTCAGCATAACATATGCCACCTAATAAAGAAACCACACCCCCAATAATCCAACTTAACAAAGCTAATCCAAGACTCATTCCAGTCCTCATTAATACATAGGAACCTAAATAAAAAATTCCTGACCCTATCATTATGCCACCTAGAATACTAACCCCACCAAACAAACTAATTTCTTTTTTAAAACCAGTGTCATCTATTTGGGTCACTTCATTTGAGTTATCAGTCATATATTTATCCTCCTTTTATTTAAAATCAAAAAATAAAAAAACACCTAACAGGCTTGTCAGGTGCTTATATGCATATAGCAAAGCTAAAGACATTCCTCTCCTTTCTTGCTCAATGTGAGATAGCACAACATCAAAGTATCGAGCAAATACGATGATGACAGTCCTGTATTTATTAGATACAGACCCAGTATCAGATTTTGGTATCTGATACTTCGGCGATAACTCCTTTCCCTATATGTCTTAGGCTTCCGGCCTCAATATAGTTACTATTAGTAATCGCGCCTCTACCTCACCCTTAAGGATGAGGATTTTTATAAATTTTTAACTTCCATCATGATAACATGATATCAATATATTGTCAACTTTTGTCAACTTCATATGATTTAAGCTTCTGTTAAAATCAAATCTAAAGGGATATCATTTAATATATCTATAGTATTATAAATAGAAACCTATTATACCAGATAGGATACCAGTCATAGCGCCAACAATCACATCTCTAGGAAAATGTACACCACCTAATACTCGTATTATTGCTAATATAATACCTATAACCATTAAAGCAATTCCTGTTGGAATTGAAATATAGTATAAAGTCATAGCAATTACAAAGATAGAAAACACATGACGACTTGGAAAAGATTTTCCCTTAGTAGTTTTATTGATGATTGGAACAATATCCAGCACTTCATAGGGACGAGGAAAATTAGTATAATTTCGAAATGCACTAACTAATACAAAAGAAACACCTGGTGTAAGTAAAACTCTCCAGAACCTTACATCACGATTAAATACCAGTATCAAAAGAAAAATAGGATATATGCAATATACCGATATAGTAATTATCTTGTCCATCGTCTTAATCATTTGTAATCCATATGGATGACTACACAATGGTCTTGTAATTTTTTCATATGTTTTTTCATTCATAGTTATCACCTTATTTTTTAATATTCTATCTATTATAGCATGGGAACCTTTCTGATGGCAAATTCTCTTGAGTAAAAGCTATAGTTCTTTAATAGATATAATCATAAATAGAATTTATAATAATAAATACTAAATCAAAGCTAAAGAAAAATCCTTTAGCTTTGATTTATATATTGTTTATCTACTTTCTAATATTAGCCTTTCTCATTAAAAAATACCCTATAGTATAACAGATGATAATTATAAGAAATTCTAAAATAAATATGGTGGAATTACCAAACTGTGATATCAACCATGAATATAACTCCGAAATCCCTGTTATTGGTCTTGTAATGAAATTAATAGACATTTGTAAAACAATAAAAATTAAAGCAAAACCTATCCAAAATTTATATCCAAACCTATAATGCAAGACTCCCAATAAATTAGTAACTGAAACTAAAGCCAGAAAAATTATAAATGAAACTAAAAATATAGATAATATATTATTTGTTGATGTATTAAACAATCCAAATTCAACCATAGGATTATGTCCTAAAGATTCAATAATATGTTTATCAACTATTTGTAAGATACATTGAATAGCTGCAAAACTCGATGTTACTATAATATTATCAACTATAACTGATTTATAGAAATCTTTTCTTGTAATTCCAAAGCTAAGGGCTAATGCAAAATCTTCATGATACATACTAATTCCATATACTATGAAGAATATAAATATAGGCATTAGATTTGCACCGGCAATAGAATATAGATCATCGTTGCCATTAAATAATCCTATTTTTACTTTCGGATTAAAATAAATGGATAATATATAGGTTAATATATTAATTGTTAGTATAACACTCCAAAATCCTAATATTGATTTTTTAGATCCATATTTCTGAAATCTGAAAGCTCTTTTAGCTGAATTCATTTTAATAATCTCCTTTCATAATATTTTCAGTAAGATATATAAATAGCTTTTGAAGCGGTATATTACTTATTTCAATATTATTATCCTTTATATATTTAATTTCTTTCTCTGTTAAATTACCATATATACCTACTATTTTAGTAGAGCCAAATTCTTCCTTATGAATTACCTTCTTATCTTTTATAATTAAATTAATTAAATCCTCACGTCCTGATAAGAAATATGATCTTTCTTTAAGAGCATTTACTTCATCCTTTAGTGTAATTCTTTCACCATTGAGAATAATTACTTCTTCAAATAGATTAGCTACCTCATCTATTAAATGGGTGGATACTATTATTGTCCGAGGATTTTTTTCATAATCTTCAAGAATTAGATTATAGAATTTATATCTCATTGCTGCATCAAGTCCCAAAGTCGGTTCATCAAACATAGTGAACTTGGATCTCGAGGCAAGACCTATGATTAATCCTACAATAGTTTGGTTTCCAGTTGATAATTTTAACAATTTCTTCTTAGTATTCAAATTAAACTCTTTCACTAAGTAATTTTTATACTCCTCGTCCCAATTTTTATATATAATCTTTGCTAGATCCAATATATCTTTTACTTTTCTTTCTTTAACTGAATTTGGAAAATCCTTTATCAAACAAATATTTTCCATTGCCTGTGAGTTTTCAAAAACTTCTCTATTATCCAGTTTAATTTCTCCAGTATCTCTTAATATTTGTCCCGATATTAAACTTAATAATGTGGTTTTCCCTGCTCCGTTTCTCCCCAACAATCCATAGATTTTATTCTCCTCAATATTTAAATTAATATCTGTTAATACTTTCTTTTTTCCATATGATTTACTCAAGTTTTTTATTTCAAGCATCCTATTCTCCTCCCTTGAATCCATTAAAATTTTCAACAAATTTTATGATTTCCTCTGTAGATATCTCTAGCCTATTGGCTTCTATCATTATTTCAGGTAATATTTCTTTGAAAAATGAAGACTGTCTCTTTTTAATTATTTGCTTTCTTGCTCCTTCTGCTACAAACATACCAATCCCTCTCTTCTTATAAAGAATACCTTCTTCTACCAAAATGTTTAGTCCCTTTCCAGCTGTTGCAGGATTTATCTGATAAACTTTTGCGAATTGATTTGTAGAAGGTGCTTGTTCCTCTTCCTTTAAGTTTTCTAAGAGGATATCATTTTCTATTATTTCTGCTATTTGCACATATATTGATTTATCTGACCTTAAATCTAACAAATTACCACCTCCACTAGTTGACTGGTTAGTTAGTTATGTAATTAAGTATATTGCCATTTATGTTTTTTGTCAATATATTTTTTAAATAACTCTAAAATAAAAATGAACAAAGAGTCACTAATAATAAAACACTCCCCATAGCATTATCTAAATTACTATGGGGAGTATTCTATATGAATATAAATTTAACTACTTTAAATATTTCAAAACAAGCTTAAAACAAATTAATGATCTGATTTCAGACCTGCTCCACACATTGTAATTAAGCAATCTGAAGTCTTTCCATATATATCACAATATTTAAGATAAGCCGCATAATTAGCTGCTGTAGTATGTTCACAATAAATGCCCTTTGCAGCTAATTTTTCTCTTGCTTCTAAAATTCGGTCTTCTGGAGCAGTAATAAGTTTAACATCATGCTTATAAATATACTCCAATATTTCTTTTCCACGCATAGGAACACCTATTGCAATACCTTCAGCTAATGTCTTTCTCGGTGTAATTTTTGCTAGAACTTTTTCCCCATTTGCAGCCGATACTACAAAAGGATCACAGTATTCACTCTGTAGTGCTATAATTTGGGGCATCTTAGAAATAACACCACTTTCTAATAATTCCTCAAGACCTTTGATTATACCAATAAACAATGTACCATTTCCGAGTGGAACAACCAAAAATTCAGGAATTCTATGTAACTGTTCATATACCTCATAGATATAAGTCTTTGTGCCTTCATAGAAGAAAGGATTATATACATGATTTGCGTAATACTTACCTTCTTCCTCTACTTTTGCCCGACAAACATCAGCACAATGGTCTCGAGTTCCCTGCACCACATTAACTTTTGAACCATGGGCTTTAATCATATCAATTTTTTTAGAAGAAGTACCTTCTGGCACAAAAATCTCACATTGAATTCCGCATTTACCACAGTAAGCAGCTACACTATTACCTGCATTCCCACTACTATCCTGTACAACTGAATCAACACCAATTGACTTACAATGAGAGATTAGCACTGCAGCACCTCTGTCTTTAAATGAAAGTGTTGGCATATAATAATCCATTTTTAGAAGAACATCTTCATCAAATTCAACTATTGGTGTCATTCCTTCTCCAAGAGTAACATCTCTCCATGTATCTCCTTCAAGAGCCATAAATGCTCTATAACGAAATAAACTCCATGTATCTTTTTCTATCAATGATTCATCAAACTTAGGTGGATGAAAATCTAATTTCCATAAGCCGCCACAATCACATTTAGCTTTCCTTGTATTAGTATCTACCATCTGACCACATTCAGAACAAATAAATTTCATCCTTTATTAACCTCCAATATTATTTCAATAAGATATTCAAAATTTAATGCAATAAAAGAAACTACAATTTATACTTGTATGTACTTTAGTAACTAATATGGATTTCACATTACACGATAGAGTAATTTTCTACATATCATGTAATTTTATACATTATATAAAAATTTATATATCATGTCAAATAGAAATATAGCTTTATATCTCCTTAAAATAATGAATTTTGGGTTAGATTAAACCTTCTCATTAAAAATCTAAATCCAATTTTTGTAGATTAATTTGGTTTCCTATTAAATCTTGAACCTTCCAAAATAAAGGGACAGGTTTTCCATTCCATTATTTTAGAATAAAAACCTGTCCCTTCATTTCAATTATTCCATATTTCATCTGCTACTACAGCCCATTTTTTAGCTGCATCTTCACATTTTGCACATAAATGATGAACATCTTCTGGATTTTGTAAATCTGTAGATATTGCTTTAGATTTATCTACCATCTCAGCTAATTTATAAGGATTATCCAATAATGGGCATGGTCTTAAATGATTATTATTGAATGGTTGATTGTCATGATACTGCATAAATAAAGGAGATTTATATGCTTCAAGTAAAGTCTTATCATATATACTTGAATCAGAGTAATGAATAAATGCACATGGTTCAATATCTCCATTTGCATTAATATGCAAATAATTTCGTCCTCCTGCAATACACCCTTCTACATATTCACCATCATTCCAAAAATCCATTGTAAATATTGGCTTCGTACTTCTAAACTTTCTAATTTGATTATACATATATTTTCTTTGATCCGCTGTTACCATCAATTCAACTACTGCATCTTTTCCAACTGGCATATAAGTGAAGAACCAAGCAAATTTAGCTCCTTTATCTATCATTGCATCAAAATATTCTTCACTGCCTATAACATCTGAATTTTTACTAGTATAGCAACAAGATATCCCAAATGGTAGTTTCTTCTCCTTTAGAATTTCCATGGCTCTAATAACTCTTTGGTATGTACCATCTCCCCTGCGATAGTCCGTTTCTTCCTCAAAGCCTTCTATACTTATGGCTGGAACAAAGTTTTTAACCCTCAACATATCATCTGCAAATTCTTCATCTATGAGAGTTCCATTAGTAAATGCAAGAAATACGCAATCATTATGTTTGTTACAAAGTTTAATAATATCCTCTTTGCGAACTAGTGGCTCACCTCCAGAATATATAAACATATATGTTCCCATATCCTTAGCTTGATTTATAATATTATCTAAAGTTTCATAACTCATATTTAACTTATTTCCATACTCTGCAGCCCAACAGCCAGTACAATGTAAATTACAAGCAGAAGTTGGATCCATTAATATTGCCCAAGGAACATTACAATTATGCTCCTGTCTTATGGCTTCTTTTCTACTAGCTCCTAATAGATTAGCGTTAATTATAAAATTCTCAAATAGTTTTTTTCGGACATCATCATCAACATCAGTCCAAAGACTCTTCACTAGTCTATACCAATTTCCATCCTTATTTTCTATTGCATCTTTAACAACATTGAATTGGCTACTAATATAGCCTTCTTTGTCGAATTTTTCAACCCAGTTCATTACCTTTGGAATATTATTATCAGGATCATTATCTAAATAGTTTAGTACTAATTTTAAACCATAAGACTGTACATTTTCCTTTAGAGTCTTATCTCTCATTTTATGTCCGTTACTGAAAACTTTTAAAACTTTGTAAATAGCTTATTAAAGTTTATATTTCATCCTTTATTCATAGTATCCATTTCTGAATAAATCCTACTTATATACTTTAACCTTTTAAGCTGATTTTCTAGTTTTATAATATTTCTTGTTTTCTTGTAACGGTATTCACCCCCTTCTATTTTAGTTTTATTCATCTCATATTTCCTAGATATTTTTCTTTATCATATTTTTTATCTTTTTCATTAGATAATTTGCCTTAAGAATCATAAGAATCTTTTATGATTTGTTTAAAGTATTATTGAATTCCTATTAACCTATTTAAGAACAGCTTATATTTAATTCTAGCTACTTCTGCTAATTCAAATAATTTAACTTTCTCTTTATTATTGGGCTTAAGCCGAATTTTAATACCTTTAATCATATTTATCCTATCTCTTTAATCCCCTTTTTAGCTTTGTGGCTATTTATCTTAAAGTTTATAACTAAAGATAATTATTATTTACATCATGTCCTAAACACAAAAAAACAATAAAATAGATTTTATAAAGTATTATTACATATTATTATAAAGCTTTAATTTTAGAATTTCTTTGGACAAAAATATTATCTGTCCTAAATTTAGACATATCTATAAATTGGGGTATTTTAGGACAGATATCACTTTTGTCCCTGTACAAAACTTCCTTAAAAGCTTATATTTATAATAAACTTATTTAAAAGGAAGTGAATTCTGATGAATGAAAAATTATCTAGAATTCTGCTGGAAATTGCAATTGATAGAGGGTTAGTAGAAATAGAATCAAAGTCTAAACGTAGTATTAGAAATTTAATAGATCTTGGAGATCATTTTGCCAAAGGAAAATCTCAAAAGAATTTTTATAATATTGCACAAAAAGTATTAGCAAATGAAAATAGCCCTTATTATGAACTTATTTTTCATACAGTTAAAAATGTAGATCATAATATACTTAAAACCTTCGGAATAAATATTGGGTTCAACAGTTGGACATATGGTGCGAAAAGAATACGTCAATATGAAACGGAAAAAGATTGCAATGTTCCTTGGACTATAGTCTTTGATTTTACAAAATCTGTAGAGGATAAATTAAGTTCATCAAAACTCTTTAATATAATCAAAGAAGGAAAAGATATTGGTATATATACCTATTTTTTCTTTCTAGATGATAATAAAGATAAACTTAGAGAGTTAATAGAACTCTTTAGGCTAAATCAAAACTGTGCTTTTATCTTATTTGTAAATTCTAATATTTTAGAAGAAGAATCTATTTCAAAATTAAAGAATATAGGAAATTCTATAATCTCTATCAATATGAAAGGTGGAAACTCTGATTTTAATTCTAAGATAGACTTTCTAAAGAAAAACAAAATCCTATTTGGAGTTCATATGATCTACTATGATAATGATACTAAGACGATTCTAAAAGATGATTGGATTAATGACGTAATTAGCTTAAATTGTACTTTTGCATTTTTAATCCCTGCTTTTGAATGCAATAATAAAAATGTAGATTTAATATCAAAATATATAAAAGATACAAAAACAAATCAAAAATATCCAATATTTATAATTGATTTCTTTAAAGACATTGCTCATGTAAATAAGATTATTTCTACAGAATCATATCTTATAAAAATCCTTAATAATGATACTGTTATTTTGTCTTATGATAAAAATATAGAAAGCTTTAACATAAACAATATAAATTTCAGTGAAATCTTTTCTAAAATAATAAAAAAGGTAAATCCTCTATAGCTTACCTTTTTTATGCCTCTATTTCTTTAGTTATTTTTACAGCAACTCCTGTAGCTGCATTTTTCATTAATCTTACAAACTCTTTAGGAGGAATCTTAGCCCCTTCAAGTAACCACCTAGTTATGGCTGTTCTCATTGCATCTGTAAAAAATGTTATGTAAAATTCCTTATCATCATCTTCCTCAAATATATTTTCAAATTCTATGACCATAATAGGAGACAAAACCTCTCCAAAATAATCATAAAAAGAATTTTGCCCCTTTACTTCTAAAGCATTACAATAAAATGTTTTATTATTATAAAAAAACTCACAAATACTCTCTAGAATAGTCCATTCAGAGTCAAATTCATTTTCTTCAAGATTAGCTACAAATTCTGTATAATATATCCAATTGACCAAATAATATTTATCCTTAAAATGATAATAAAAGCTCTTTCGATTCATATTGCAACGTTCTACGATATCTTTAATGCTAATCTTCAATAAGGGCTTCTCATTCATTAGTTCCTTCATAGAAGCTGCCAAAGCTTTTTTAGTTATAGATGACTCAGCCACAGATATCACCTTCTTATATGGATAAAAATATCTAAAGCATATCTTTTGCTTTTATCCTATCAAAATATTTGTGTATTTGCAATATTTAGTTCCATCCCTTACTTTTAACTAACAAATAATACATTAGATTCACTCATATATTATTTATATATATTGATTATCAAAATCATCATATATTAAACTTTCATACATATCTATCTGTATTCTTATATATCCGTCCTATATATTTAATTTCTTCCTTATATAATAATCATATACAATATTACTCATATATATGTTTATTTAATAATACTTACAATTATACAAAAAGACGACCAAATGGTCGTCTTATAAAAAGAATACTTCTTACTGATATACAAATTCTGCTCCTCTTTCTTCTAATACTGTCAAAGAGGTGACATTAAGATAGAAATCTTGAAAATCATCTTCTTCAATAATTTCTGGTGTACCAATAACTTCTATCCAAGCATTATCTTCTGGATATTCACCATTATAATTAAGTAAAAACCCTCCCCATCCATCATTGCCACAGCATCCTGGACCATTCCTATATACCATATGCCCCTTTTTAGATTCATCAAAATCAAATGTGGAATATATACCTTCTACTTTTATTGTTTTTCCTTTATAATCATCTAAATTATAATAGATATCGTTTATCTGAGTCAAAAACATCTTTTCTTTTATCTCTATTATTTCAACATCTTTATTTTCCAATTCCTCATTCTTTGTATTTCCATCAGGTTTAGAATTATTATTTATGTCTTTATCTTCATAGGTAAAATCATCTGAATTTTGTTCTGATATTAAATGTTCTTCTTCCTCACATCCTGTAAATAAAGAAAGACATATTAAGAAAACTACAAACATATATTTTCTCATATCCTACGCCCCCTTTTTACAAATCCTATTAATGAATAGACTAAAAACATTATAATGTTTACTACTACAACACTAGCACCTGTAGGAGTAGCATACATATAGGAAATTACTATTCCGGCCAAAAAACATATAACTGATAATATCGCTGAACTAACAATAACCATTTTGAATCTTTTACAAACTCGCATAGATGTTAAAGCAGGAAATATGATTAAACTTGAGATCAACATAGCTCCCATGATCCTCATTCCGAGTACAATTGTGATTGCTGTAAGAAAGGCAATTATCATATTATATCTTTTAGAATTTGTTCCTGTTGCCATTGCAAATGTTTCATCAAAGGTAACTGCAAAAATTCTATTATATAGCACTATAAATAGAATCAATACAATGACTGAAAGCACAATACTAATTCTAATATCTATCTTGTTCATAGCAAGAATACTTCCAAACATATAGTTACATACATCTGTATTCATTCCTGTCGTCATGGATATCAAAATAACTCCTATTGCCAATGAACTTGTTGAAATTAATGCTATAGCAGCATCGCCTTTAATACTACTATTTTCACTAATTCTAAGAAGTAAAAAAGCAGCTATAACTACAACTGGTATTGAAACACTAAGAGGTGCAGCATTCATAGCAGTAGCTACTGCCAATGCTCCAAACCCAACATGGGATAAACCATCACCTATCATAGAATACCTTTTCAGTACTAAGCTTACACCTAATAAGGACGAGCAGAGAGCAACTAAGGTGCCAACGCATACTGCCCTTACTAAAAATGGGTAGGAGAACATTTCAATTAATATATTAACCATTCTGCCTACCTCCTAAAAAAACATTTCCAATTTCACTTTTCATATAGTCTCGTGTTTTTCCATAAAATAACTGTTCATTTTTTAAATGTAGAATATGGCTTGCATACTGTACAGCACTTCCTATATCATGAGAAACCATTATTATTGTAATATTCATGTCTTCATTGATTTGTTTTATTAGACTATATAGTTCTTGTGTAACTAATGGGTCTAAACCTGCAACAGGCTCATCCAATAACAAAAGCTTTTTTGTAGAGCATAAGGCTCTAGCCAGCAGCACTCGTTGCTGCTGACCTCCTGAAAGCTCTCGATAACAGCTATTTTTTATATTATTAAGTCCGAGCCTTGTAATATTTTTATTCGCAATTAATTTTTCTTTCTTTCCATAAAAAGGTCGTAATCCAAGGTTATTTAAACAACCAGATAAAACAACCTCATAAACACTTGCAGGAAAGTCCTTCTGTATTATAGACTGCTGTGGAAGATAACCTATTTCATTAAATTTTAGTCCATCACCTGTTAATATCTCTCCTTTTTCTTGAGCCTTTAGACGTAATAGACCTTTGATAAGAGTACTCTTTCCAGATCCATTCTCTCCAACAATACAAAGATAATTCCCCATTTCAACATGAAAATTAAGATTATTAATAACAATTTTTCCTTCATAAGCAAAAGAGACATCTCTACAAATAATTAAACTCATATTATTTTAATGCCTCCTTTAAATTTTCAGCATTGGAATTCATCAAATCTAGATAACTTATTCCATTGATAAAATCATCATTCGTAATATTATGGCAAGAGTGCATTAACAATTTCTTTGCACCAGTTGATTCGCAAATAACATCAGCCATTTTTTCATTTGAAAGTTCAATATGAAATACTACAGGAATACTTTCAGATTTTACTTTATCAATTAAAAATGCAACTGTAGATGCACTGGCTTCAGATTCTGTAGAGCAACCTGGAAAAGCTGCATAGTATTTTAATCCATAACTATCTGCAAAATATCGAAATGGAAATCTATCACCAAATACTATAGTTTTTCTTGATGCATTAGAAACAATTTCTTTATACAATTTATCTAGATCTATTAAACTCTTCACATATCCTTTTGCATTAGCTTCATAAATATTTTTATTATTTTGGTCTTTTATCACTAAAATCTCTTTTATTTGTTCTACTATCTTAATTGCATTTCTAGGAGAAGTCCAAACATGTTCATCATATTCAATTTCTTCATGATGATTATGTCCTGATAGCTTCTCGGAAATCTCCTCTTCATTTTCTAATTCATCATGATCATGTTCATCCTCCATACCTTCAACTATCTCCTCCTCTACTGCATCAACACAGTCTAAAAGAGATATTATTTTCATATTGCTTATATCCATGGATTCTAAAATCTTATCTACCCATTTATCTGATTCACCTCCAACATAAATAAAAATATCACTACTTTGTATTTTTATAATATCCTGTGGTGTAGGTTCATAAGAGTGACTTTCTGAACCAGGTTTAATAAGCATTGTTAAATCAACAGAATTTCCTGCAATTTCCCGTACAAAATCATATTGAGGAAATATTGTTGTAACAATCTTTAATTTATTGTTTACATCATTTTTATTATCTTTACTATTTGAATTGCACCCTATAAGGGCAAAAATAATTATTGTAAAAATAAGAATAAAAGATATTATTCGTTTCATAAAAACCTCCAAGTTTTATATTTTAAGCATAAAAATAAAAGGTCATACTAAGCTAATCTTAGATTTTCTCAGTATTCCTTTTATGGAAGTTTTTAATTGTCCATTCTTACCTTAAGTTTCACTGGAGTAAATATAATAACTTTATATGTAATAAACAATATAGTAACAGTTAAAGGCAAAATAATAGTATTTATATTTTCTCCTTCAATTTTTCTATTAGATAACTGTTTCAATACATTTTTAGCCGAATCAATATTTGAACATACTTTACAATGTTCTCCCATACAATCATGATCAATCTCTTGTATAAAGTACATCATAGAAAGAAGAGACACAACAATAAAGCAGAGGCATAAAAAGATAGCAGATATTCTTTTAGTCGATAATTGCTTTTTCATTTTCTTCTCCTTTTTTCTAGTCTCAATTTATTTTATATTTCTTGCACATTCAGTACAAGTTCCATAAAATATAGTCTTAATAGAATTTATATCAAAACCATGCTCTTCACATAAATGTCCTTGAATATTGTCTAATGATCTACAATTAAAATTTCTTAACATACCACATTTTTCACATTTAAAATGATAATGCTCCTCAGAGTGATTCAAGTTACCTATATATTCAAAAATAGCTTCCGTCTCTCCGTCTAAGACATGTTTTTTCACAAATCCTTCTTTGACTAATTTGTTAAGGTGACGATATATAGTAGTCATTCCAATGTTTTGATTATTATCCTTAAAATTTTTATAAATTTGTTTTACAGTAAAATGCTCGCTATTTAAGGATTTTATATAGTTTAAAAGAATATCTTTCTGTTTAGTTTTATATTCACTTTTCTTCATTATATCACCTATAAAGTATAAATTGAAAATCATTTTCATTTTATCATCTGTAATATTTCATGTCAATGAATATGATAATAATTTTCAAAAAAAGAGCAATCCAAGGATTGCTCTTAAGATAATTCTCTAATTCAATTTATATATTATCAATTAAACCTATACTAATATTATCTTACAGATTTTATTGCTTCATATGCATTAACTATACCTGCTCCATATTCGTTTGCAGGACCAGCATATGTTGCTGTATCTTTAAGGATTCTTCTAGCTTGTTCCGGAGTTATATTTTTGTTTACAGATTTCATTAGTCCTGCAACACCTGCTACGTGAGGCGTAGCCATAGAAGTTCCTGAAAGAAGTGCAAAATCACTATTAGGATATGTGCTATATATCTTTACACCTGGAGCCATTACATCAACTCCACCAGTTCCATAATTGGAGAAATCCGCTCTTTTCCCTTTCTCATCAACTGCTCCTATAGCGATTACACTTTTATATCTTGCTGGATAACCTATTTCATTTCTATAGTCATTTCCAGTTGCCGCTACAACTATTAATCCTCTCGAAGTTACTGTTTCACAAGCTTGGTTCATGCTTTCACTATAGCCCCAACCTCTTATTGACAGGTTGGCAACATCAGCATTTACATTTCCTGCATGAAGCAATCCTTGCATTATATCATATGTTGTACCAGATCCCCTATCATTCAACACTTTAATTGGGATTAGAGTAGCATATTTCATTACTCCTGATACTTGTCCATAACTAGCTATGGTTCCAGCAACGTGAGTACCATGTCCAGCTCTATCCATAAAATCATATGAATCACTTGTGGTAAAGTTTTTACCTGATGCTCTATCTACAAAATCTGCTAAATTTGGATGTGTATATTGAATTCCAGTATCTATAACTGCAACTCTTACATTTCTGCTTCCTTCTGAAATATCCCAAGCCTTTGGAATACCTATCATATTGTAATGCCAATATTGAGAGTTATGAATACCTGTCACATTCATGTCATCTAGCTCTTCAGCTAAATTATCTTCATCCGCTTCAACTTCATAGTTAGGTTCTATATAGTTTACTTTTAATCCTGACTCTTCAAGATATTCTCTTAATTTTTCTATAACTTCTTGAACATCTTCATCAGTATTTTCATATTTTACTAAATATACATAACCTATTTCATCAATAATTGTATCCATAAAATCATTACTCTTAAGACTACTTACTTTATTCTCATCGTCAAACAAAGACGAAATCAATGAACTTTCAACTTCAAATTCACCATTATTTATAACATCAATATGATTTTCAGTTCTAGAGTTAATACTTTGTATTCTGCTTTCAATGTCAGTTTTTTCTATTGATACAATCAATTCCCCTGGTATTACTGAATCCATTTGATCTTTTAATTCTTTAGCAAAGGATGGCATTCCAATAGTCACCAACATAACCATTATCATTAGCAAACTAAATATTTTTTTCATACTGTATACCCCCTAGTTTTTATTTTTAATTTTCTTTTGTAAAATATCTGCAAATCATTATTGCCTCTATTCCCTTTTTCAGTTTATGCGATAACCCTCTGCTTAAACATTTACTTTGCACATGAACTTTATCCAATGTCACCCATCCTCCTTTAATTTCTCCAAAAGCCCCTTCGACATCTTAGTTCCATAAAATATAAAAGCCGATGTTATCTTCGGAGATTCTTCTGTAATATTTCTTGTGATGGTTTCTACTTTCTGTTTCCCCTGATAAAATAGTTTCTTCATCATATTTCCCCCCTTTCTTCATATTAATTTTAATAACTAACAGAGTGCTCCAATTATAAATAATAAATTATATTTAATTGGAATCACATCTGCTTCTAAGAAAATATAATGTATTAATTCAATTATAGAAATTGCCAATACCCTTATATTTTTCTTAGACATACATTTATGAAATAGATTTTATTAATGTACTTATTTTCATTTACCACTTACCACTGTTTTCTTATAAAAAATTTCCAACCAATAACACTACAAAAGTTATTATAATATTTGATAATATATTCCATCTTTAGTATAATAATATTAACATATTTTTTGGACATGCAACCACATTATGGAGTAAGCGTTGAAATTTTGGAGCAAGCGTTATTGTCTGAGAGGTGAATTAAATTGTTAAATATCGCTATTTGTGAAGATAATTTATCTTTTGCTAACTCCTTAAAAGACATTGTTTCAAACAAACTCTTCCCTTTAATAATAGAATACAATATATTATGTTTTAACTCAGGAGAAAAGCTTCTAGAGCATTACAATACTTCATTAGAGAAATTTGATGTGATTTTCTTTGATATTGACTTGCCAGGTATTAGCGGAACTGAAACTGCTAAAAGAATTAGAAGCTTTGATAAAAATGTATTATATATTTTTATCACCTGCCTTGATGATGAAATATATAAAATACTGGATTTAGGAATTTTCAATTTTATTAGAAAGCAATATTTTAAGACAGAAATTAATATTGTAATTAAACAACTAATAAATAATATAGATAATTGTATCTCCAAATACCCATTCCCTTGTAGAAATGAAACTTTATACCTTATGCTTTATGAAATAATATACATTGAAGTATATAATCGAAAAATTATTGTTCATACCTTAAATGAAACCTTTACCTCAAATTATCGTACAACAAAAGAACTTCCTTTTAATACAGAAAGCAATAACTTTTTTGAATTATATAGAGGAATTATTGTAAATCTTAATCATATAAGTAAATTTAATAAAGATAATGTAATTATGAGTAATGACGACAAACTTTATATCTCTTGTAGAAACCTATCTAAATTTAAAAAAACTTTCTTTTCTTTTAAGGCTATGAGAGGTGATCGCTTTGATTTCTGAAAAGTTATTATACATGTTAACCCTTTCATTTTTTGATGGTTTCATATTTGTCTTTCTTATACACAAATTAGCATTGCATAATAAAAAGAATAAACTATTTCACAGTTTAATAATATTTTTATTTATGACTTTAGCCATATTTTTCCTAACTATATTCCGAATTAATTTATATATAAAAATTATAATTATTTCCTCTTTAATGCTGTTATCTTTGAACCTTTACGAATTAAATAGACTAAGTATATTGTTAATTATTTTATCCTATTATTTCTTCCAGATTATAACTGATATTTTTATATCTATGATTATTTCCAAGATATTTTCTATAAAAATCAACATTTATTCAATTACCTATACATTTAATATATTTATCATTATATTAATTAGTAAATTCACCATATTATTAATTGTTGATTTTATTGGAAATAAGTATATTCCTTATAATCTTGTACTACCAAATAGCATTAATTTATGTATTGTTTTTCTACTAGGAACCTCAATTAGTTCTTTACTGACATTCTTTTATATTTCAATAACAAAGGGTTTGGAATTAATGAGAACTCCAATTTTTGTACTCTGTATATTTATAATTATGATTAACTATATAGTAATTTTTCTACATCATAAATCCTATAATTTTTATATTGCTTTAAGAAACGAAACAACAAAACAACTATTCAGCAAGTTAAGTGAAGATTATTTTAATAAAATTCAAGAAGAAAGTAAGGAAATTTCTAAGTTATGGCATGATATGAATAATCAAATTCTTGTAATGGAAGGCATTAACAATAATCATATTAGTGATGGTTATTTAGACTCTTTAAAGTATAAAATGGATTCTGTATCTAAAAGTCTTAAAACTGGCAATCATATTTTAGATATTATTCTTAATAATAAGTATTTAGAAGCAACAAAAAAAGGAATAGACTTTGACGTTAAGGCAACTATTCCTTCCACTATATTAGTAGAAGATATAGACTTAAGTTCTATTTTATTTAACACCATTGATAATGCCATTGAAGCAAATCTTAATTGTATTTTAGATAAAAAATATATAAAACTCGTTATTACAAAGGAAGATAATTTTATCTATTATAAGATTAAAAATTCCTATTCAAAAATAGGATATAAAGACATCTATCGTTACTTTAATAGGAAAAATAACATTGACTCAGGTTATGGGTTAAATATTGTAAAAGATATTGTATATAAATACAATGGTAATATTACTATAGATCAATCAAAACATGAATATAGTGTAACTATTATAATTCCTCTATAATTTTAAAACTAGTATCAATATATTAAATGGAAAGTTTTTTTATATAAAAATAGCCTTAAAAGAAATTTATAAAAACATACTAAAACAAGAAATATAATTCTTAGTATAAGCTTTAATCAAGAAAATAGATTAAAGCTTATACTTTCTATAAAATAAATAAAAATAGTCCTAACCTTTATTAAGTCAAGACTATCTTCCAAATTAATCTAACTAAAAACTATTCGCTTTTATTTCAAACAAGTTATATCCCTTTATTACTATACTGAATATATCATATCATGATATTCTTTATTCTTTTCCATCTGTGCTTTCGCATAGGGACAAAGAGGAATTATCTTTTTATTTTCCTTTCTCATCCAATCAACAAGCTCTTTTAATAGTAATTTTCCAACACCTTGACCATTTAACTCATCTGCTACATAATGAGGAGGTGTACTATGTCAAATTTAAAAATTGATGATTCTACAAGATTAATCGGTACCTTAAGACTTGGAAATAATGTTTATATTGCACAAGGTTCAGTTCTTCGCTCAATTGATTATTCAATAACTATTGGAAATTCATCATGGATCCTTGAAAATTCTGTCCTTTATAAATCTGAAATTTTATATTTGATATCAATAGTTAAGATAAGTTTTAACTCCCTCTGCTATAGCATTTGCTATCTTATTTTGATATTTATCAGTTAATAATAAATTAGCCTCCTTTTCATTGGTTAAGAAACCACATTCTATTATTATAGCAGACACTTTTGTTTGATTAAGCACTATTAAATCTTCTCTCTCTACTATTCCCTTATTATCTGCTCCAGTATTTATTAATATTTCATCTAATACCATTTGAGCCAGAGTTTCATTGCCTAAATCTTTGTTACTATCTTTATCGGGATAATATAAAACTTGCACACCATTTACAGTAGTATTATTTTCAAGAGCATTACAATGAATACTAACAAATAATCTAGCTCTTTTTCTATTTGCCAAGTCTGCTCTTTCAGTATTATCTATATACTCATCTGTATCTCTAGTTAAAATTACTTTATAATTCATTGATTTCAATTTCTTGCTTAACTTCTTAGCTATATCTAAATTTATATCTTTTTCATAAATATTATTAATGCCAATTGTTCCAGGATCATTTCCACCATGCCCAGGGTCTATTACGATAATATCCTTTTCCTCCAAAACGCTTCCTATTATAGAAGACCCTTGAAATATCTTTACACCAATGAATATTAGAATAATTAATAAAATCACTGCTCGTATTCTTCGAAATATCATGAATTTTCCTCCATTATTATAATGATTGTTTTTTATATCTTCTGCTTAATTCTATTTTCAAGTATCAAATATAATTTAGCCCTCAACCTCGATAAATTTTAAATCTATTTTACTTTCACTTTAAAATCTTTTCTCTCTTAATATGTTTTTACTCTAAAGAATATGTTCTCATCATCAATCAAAAAATTCACCTGTTATACGCTTATTCACAATGACATATTCAGGTTACCACTACTATGTAATGCAGTTAATTTGCTATCTCCTAGACTACTTTGAATCATAATATTTAATGCTCCATGCACTCACCTACTTATTAAAAATAGAAAAATCTATTCCTGCTATATAGTATAATATCATATTATGCAGAAATAGACTTTACTAAAAACCTTTTTTATAGGGATTTAATTATATCTAACTTTTTATAATACTATTCTGAAGACAATTTACTTAATTCTTCCTCTATTATTTTCTTATCTAGTCTTTCAAATAAAATATCAAACTCACCTATTTTTTCTCCTATGGCTATATTTATATACTCCCAAGTATCTGAATCACATTTCAGCCAGTACTTGACTTTAGCTGATGAAAATGGTAAAAACGGATGGAGTAAATTAGCTATATTTCCTATGGCTACTAAACAATTATAAATAGTATTTATACATTGAATTTTATCTGTATTGATTGTACCCCAAGGAGTTGTTTCATCAAAATATTTATTTATACTTCTAATGAAATCAAATATTTTCTCTACAGATGCTTTTAAATTTCCACCTTCTATAAATTTTCCAACATCTTTATATAAAAGAACAATTTCTGACTTTATATTATAATCTAGTTGACCTCTTGGTATCTCACTATCAAAATACTTTCTTGCAAATACTAAAGTTCTATTTACTAAATTACCATATACTCCTAATAATTCCCCATTATTTTTATTAACAAATTCCCGCCAAGAAAAATCAGTATCCCTTTTTTCTGGACCATTTACTATAAAGAAATACCTCAATGAATCAATATTATATCTTTCAATAATATCTGAAATCCATACTGCCCGATTATTGCTGGTGGATATTTTCTTTCCTTCTAAATTAACATACTCACTTGAAACTATATTATCTGGAAATTTATTAATACTAGCACCACTTAATAATGATGGTAAAATTATTGTATGGAACGGAATATTATCTTTCCCATGAACATAATAAGCTATAGTTTTACTATCCCAAAATTCTTTCCAGTTTTTATGGTTTTTTAATCCCCATTTTTTGCTTACAGTTAAATAACCTAATACTGCATCTACCCATACATATATTTTTTTATCCTCATAACCTTTAATCGGTATATCTATTCCCCACGAAAGCTCCCTTGATATAGCCCTATCCTGTAAGCCTTCATTTAAATATCTCTCTGTATTATTAACTGCATTTATTCGCCAGTTTCCTTTACTTTTATCTAGATGTTTTCTTACTTCTTTCTCAAATTTTGATAGCCTAAAGAATAATTGTTTTACCTTTTTAACTACTGGTTCACTACCACAAAGTTTGCATCTTCTATCCTCCAGTTCAAGAGGATCTAAAATAGTAGAGCAGGCATCACATTGATCTCCCCTAGCAATACTTTTACATACTGGACAAATACCCTCAACAAATCTATCAGCCAAAAATTGATTACATTTTTCACAAAATAATTGCTCTACTTCTTTTTCATATATTAAATCATTATCATATAATATTTTAATAATATCTTGAACTTCTTTTTTGTGATATTCATCATCGGTCCTAGAATATATATCATAGGAAAATCCTAATCTATCAAAACAGTATTTGAATTCATTATGATATTTATCTGCAATTTCTTTAGGAGATATATTTTCTTTTTTAGCCCTTATGGATATTGGTGTACCATGACAATCAATTCCTGATACATACAATACCTCTTCACCTTTTGCTCTAAAATACCTTGCTATAATATCCCCTGGCAATAATGCTGCTATATGACCTATATGCAATGAACCATTAGCATATGGCCATGCTCCACCTATAAAAATATTCATATATTTCCCTCCTATTATTTTAATAAATAAAAAAACTCCCGCCCCTAAGAAATATTCTTAGGAACGAGAGTTTAACTTCGCGTTACCATCCTAATTCACCTATATCTCACGATATAAGTCTCATCAAGTACGTCACAAAATGTGATTATACCCTATCACTATAACGGGTGAACCCGTTGCAGCCTAAATCCTATGATCTCGGTGCACAACTTCAAGGCCATTTTCACTTTAATATTCTTTGCACCTTCTCACCAACTAGGAGCTCTCTGTAAAAGCACTCTTAAAGTTACTTTCCTTTTCTAAGTATTTTAATTATTATATGTATTATATTCTATATTATAGTTAAAGTAAATATCATTTATTCATAAAGTTTATATAGAGCATAGATTATATAAAGACTTTCTTGGTAAAACAAATTACAATTTATCTATAATATCCAAAGTATAATAAAGAATTTTCTTTAATTATATACATATTCTAGCTGCTAAAATATACGCAGCATTTGTAGTTATTATCTCTAAATTCAAAAAATCTCTTTGACTCTAAAAATCTAAAATAAACTAATAAATCTTATATCGCAATCAAATTCATATGTTTCAAAAGGCACTAAATTAATATACTCCCTATGATTATGTATTAACTTAAGTGCCTTATTAGTTAGTGTATAATTCTAAAACACCTTTTTATTCTTTTGTAAGATAATTTGTTACTTTATTTTCAGTTAATTTACCTTGATACCATTCATCATATACAGTAGGAATCTTTTCCTCTAACAAAATATTCTTTATACTATCCTTATTTTCCTCATAATTTGCTTCTTTAGCTTCTTTCTTTTCCTCTACTTCAATTATATGATATCCAAAGTCTGTTTTTATTGGCTCACTAATTTCATTTACTTTTAATTTAAATGCTGTTTCTTCAAATTCTGGTACCATTTTTCCCTTACTAAAAAATCCTAATTCTCCACCAGATTCTTTATTTGATGTATCTTTTGAATATTCCTTCGCTAATTCAGCAAAATCTCCTCCAGATTTTAATTTTCCTAAAACTTCATTAGCCTCTTCTTCTGTATCTACTAATATATGACGAGCTCTTACCTGCTCTTCTTGTTTAAAACTATCCTTATTTTCTTTAAAGTAATTTGAAAGTTCTTCTTCTGATATAGTAATACTAGGTTCAAGAAGTTTTTTTACTTTTAAGTTCATAGTAATATTATCTTTTAAATCTTCTAAGGTATATCCGTAATATGCTAGTGCTTGGTTAAAAGCTTCCTCTCCACCAGAATTCTTTTGGATCTCCTCAATTTCTTTTTGAATATCTTCTTCACTTACTTCAATTTTTTGTTTCTCAGCTTCTAGATTAATAATTTTTTCAGATATTAAAGAATCCAATACTTGCTCACCATTTTGCTCAACTAATATATCATATAGTTCATCTTTTGTTATAACTTCATTATTCACCTTAGCTACAATATCTTCTTTCTTGCATGCTGTCATACTCATCATTAATAATAAAATCGTTGCTAGTATCGTGTACTTATAAATACTTGGTTTTTTAATCATGCTTAAAAATCCTCCAATCTTTTCTTTTCTAAAATAGATTTTGATATAAGAATTATATTATATCAATTATATAACATAAATGTGGTTTTTTTGTGTTATTATTGTAAAATTTAATAAATATATTTTAAATCTTAGAAATCATGCCTCACAAACCTAGAAAGAATATGCTACATACCCCTGACCATTCCACTATATAGAGGGTACTTTATATAAAATCTGCATTAGCAAAATTATTTACAAATAAATCTATTTTAAATCAAAAATAGAGAGTAACTTAAATACCACTCTCCATTTTAATACTTAAATGTAATAAAAATTAATGTTTTTAGAATAATACTCTTTAAACAAACTTATGATGAACTTGTAAAATTAGTTTTTCTATAGTATAAAAATTTAATAATAATTCAATTAAAAGTACGGAATTATGACAGCTATCTATTTAATCCCAAATAAAAATCCAAGTGTTATTTATTTTAAAATAATTGATTTCTTTTTTCTAATGGGCCCGTTTTATCAAATACAGTCGGAAATTTCAATAAATCTTCAGGTAAAATATGGTATGATAGTATATGAGGAGTGATTTATATGAAAAATTCAGCAAAAGAATTGCGCAAACCATTATTGGAATCTTTCATTATAAGCTTTTTAATTTTTATATTTTTTAAGTTAAAGATTAGCACATTTTTTTACTTATTTGTATATCTTTCAACTGTTGCTCTAATACCTGATTGGCTTAAAAATAATGACATAAGTTGGGGAAAGAAATTATCTTTATCTATATTTGTTGGTGCAATAAGTATGGCAACTATTATATACATCTATGGAATAGGCAGGACCTTATATAGCTATATTATTTTTTTCAGTACTATGATTATATTCAGTATAATAATAGATTGTATAAAGAAAGTTATTAATTATGTAAGAAAAAGCATTAAAAATCAAGTTAATGATTAATGGATAATTTAAAACAAACTTTTAGAAAAATATATTACGTTAATATAGAATAGAATAATAATAATCGTCTGTATAATATACAGACGATTATTATTATTCTCATCTTATTTCTTTTTTACTGGATAGCATACTTCTGTTACCCATTCTTCAGGGTTTTGTGTTTCATGAGGACTAACATGATAAATACAGAAGGATAAACCATTAAATTCATATCCATTATCACGAATCCAATTTGCCACAGCTTCATTTACATCTATAATTTGGTCATAACTTCCCTTATAAGTAGCTGATGCAATTTGAATAGGAGCAACAGTCTTAAATTTAACATTTTCCGTATCCTTGTAATTTCCTCGTACAGATTTTTGGACTTCTACGTCTACACCATTTTCTTTATATTCTCCATCATGGAAAATAGCTAAAGTATAACATGGATCTCCATTTTGCACATGAAGAGGCTCTGTTTCCTCCATGAGAATATGCCAAAGCATCCCTTCCTGACTATAATCAGGAATCATCTTACGTACACTTGCCACATATCTCTCTGGAAGCTCTTTTAAGGTTACATTATAATTCATTGTACTATCATCCTTTCCAAGTCGCCGAATAGTAGTCTCAATGAGCAGTAAACGTCGATTGATTTCTTCTGATTCTTCCCTAATCTCTGTCTGTTTTAGCAATAAATATTTTTTTAAAGCCTGTGGATCTTCATAGCTTCTCAATATCTCAGAAACCGACGACAAACTAAATCCCATATCCTTTAGGGCATTAATACGACCTGCAAGAGGCAATTGTGCTTCACTATAATATCTGTACCCTGTAAAATCGTCTATACTTTCGGGAATAAGTAAACCAATCTCATCATAATGACGTAGCATTCGTATACTGATCATTGATAGTTTTGAAAAATCACCTATTTTTAACATTTATCTTACCTCACATATATGTGTTTTTTTGAGCTCAATTATAGTATAGAGTATACCATAGTGTAAGAGTCAATATATAATTTTAAAATTATATATTGACTCTTACAATCTGCGTCATTTAAATTAAATACTTATTTTAAAAATGAATATCAAAATTTTCCTTTCTTGAATATATCTTTCAGTTCTTCAGATGCTTTTTTTATATCTGGTTCCGAAATAATAGCTGAGACTACTGCAAGTCCGTTGATATTTATATCTTTAAATTGATCTATTGTATTTTTATTGATTCCTCCTATTACTACAATAGGAAGTTTAATATATTCTCGTATTCTTATGAGTTCATCCATTGGTGTAAATTTTGCATCTGTTTTTGTTCCTGTAGCAAACATGGCTCCAATACCTAAATAATCTGCACCATCTGATTGAGCCTTTATTGCCTCCTCAAAATTAGATGCAGATACACCTAGAATTTTATTGTCACCAATTAATTTTCTTGTAATAGTTGCTGGTATATCACTTTGACCTATATGTACGCCAGCAGCATCAACTGCCAGTGCAATATCAATTCGGTCATTAATAATTAATGGGACCTGATATTTATCAGTGATTTCTTTTATCTTTATGGCTATCTCAAAGAATTCCAAAGATGAACAGTCCTTTTCTCTCAATTGTACCAAGGTACAGCCACCTAAAATCCCCTGTTCCACAGCAGTTTCCAATTTTTCCGTACTCATAAGCTCTCTATCTGTTATAAGATAAAGTGTATAATCAATATTTGGTTTCATCTATCTTCGCCCTTTCTGAAAAATAAGTTTTATTCATATTTGATAATGCATCAATGATACCAATATGGAAACTACCTTTTCCTATTTCTTTATATTTTTCAAAGGAAACCTCTCCAGCAATTCCCATTGCAGTAATTCCTGCAACTGCTGCTGTATAGTAATCCTTTGTTATACCGCAGAAACTACCTACAAGAGCAGATGTCATACAGCCTGTCCCAGTTACTTTGGAAAGTAGTTTATGCCCATTGGCTATTTTAGCAATTCGAATGCCATCTGAAATAACATCTACCTCTCCTGTAATTCCCACAACACAAGAGTATTTATTTGCCACTAATTTTGCAATTTTCACTGCATCATTTTTTTCATCTGCTTTTGCAGTATCAACTCCTTTTGTAGAAACATTTAGTCCCGCTACAAAGGAAATTTCTGATAAGTTTCCACGAATTACATCTATTTTTACTTGTGAAAGAATTTTCTGTGTTGTTTTATTCCGCAATGAAGAAGCACCTGCACCAACTGGGTCTAAAACTACAGGTATATGAAGTTCATTGGCTTTTTTTCCCGCCATAATCATTGAAGTAATAGTTCGTTGATTTAAAGTTCCTATATTTATTACAAGAGAAGAAGATATTGAAACGATTTCTTCCACTTCTGCAACATCATCTGCCATAATAGGTGATGCTCCTATTGCCAAAATCGCATTTGCGCAATCATTTACTGTAACATAATTAGTGATATTATGGACCAGTGGAGTTTTTACCCTAATTTCATTAAATAAGTTCAGACAATTATTAGTTAAATGATTCATTGTTATTCCCAACCTTTCTTTTATTTATAATAAAGCATATAGCCCCAATCGCTGCCATTACAGGTAATGTGATTCCTACAATAGAATTGTAAGGCATAAGTAAACGGTAAACGATAAATCCAATTACCCACAAAACTATATTTCCAATACTATGAGAAGAACCAGGTTCTATATCTGTTTTATGTAGTAGAAAATAATCCACAAACAAAATAGCAAACAACGGTGCAAAGACTGAACCAATAAGGTATAAAAAATTCTCATATTGACTAATAGGAACAAACATTGCCAGCAATACACCTATAACACAAGCAATAACAGCAGCGAGTTTCTCATTAACTTTTTTACTCAAATTTGCTGTGCTTACTCCTGCAGAATAAACATCTAGAAATGTAGTAGTTACTGTAGAAAATATAACAATTACAAGGGCAACTAATCCAAGTCCTGCAGACATTAATATAGTTGTAATATCTGATGTGCCAGTATATATTGCTGCACCCAGTCCAATTATAAACATTACTGTACTACCAACAAAATAGCTTATTACACTCCATAAAGTCCCTGTGGTTTTCTTCTCCAATCTCCTTGTATAATCAGAAATAAGGGGCAGCCAAGAAAGGGACATAGCTACATTCAGCTCAACTGCCATACCAAAGCTCATGGTTTCTTCCATTACAATTACTTCTCCAGTATTCTTGAAAACTGTAAACCCAAGAATAATTGTAAATAGAAACAATAATGTCATTACCACAGTATTTAATTTCGCAAGACTTTTAATACTAATCACTACCCAAAGGCAAATTAATAAGCCAATAACTACACACCATAGTCTTTCATTTTGATATCCCCAAAGATGATTCGTAATTCCATCAAATGCCTTTGCCCCATTAACAATCATAATTGCAGTCCAACCAAGAAGCTGTAATATATTAACCCATGAAAACCCAAATGAGCCATATTTACCAAAAGAAATACGAATAGACTCAGCAGAAGAAAGACCAGTTTTCGCACCAATTAATCCTGCTGGAAATAAAATAGCCCCTCCAATTATATGACCAATAATAATGGCCCAAATGCCTTGAGTTAGTCCTAAAGGAGCAAGTAAAGCTCCTGTCATAATTTCAGCAATAGATATTGCTGCCCCAAACCATAACAATATCTGACTAAAAGTAGACATCTGTTGATTTTCATTTTTCATTATAAATCTCCTTTACTTTCTTTAATATTTAAACCATTTTTGTATAGGTCATGAAAATGATGTGTTGGTCCATTGCCTTTACCAATGTTTAATGAATGCTCAATTGCCATTGTAATATATTTTTTAGCCTGTTCTACAGCAACAGGCATATTCATGCCAAGTGCAAGATTAGATGCAATGGCTGATGAAAATGTGCAACCTGTTCCATGGGTATTTTTAGTATTTATACGTTGAGTCTCAAAATAATAAAACTCTTTACCATCATATAAAATATCCAATGCATCTCCAACAGCATGTCCGCCTTTAACAAGAACATTCTTGCAACCCATATTATAAATAAGCTTTGCCGCTGTTTTCATATCTTCTGTATTACTTATCTTAATATTTGATATCTTTTCTGCTTCTGGAATATTAGGCGTAAGCAAATCAGCATAGGGTATTACAACTTTAATTAACGTATCTATGGAATCTGGATTCATAAGTGGACAACCGTTTTTTGCATACATTACAGGATCTATTACAATATTTTCGGGTTTATATTGCTCTAGTTTTCTTGCCACTGCCTTCATACACAATTGTGTAGACAACATACCAATTTTTACTGCATCAACTTCAATATCCTCAAATACTGCATCAATCTGCTTTTCAATCATATCTGGAGTAATATCCTGTATATCAATAACTCGACTTGTATTTTCTGCTACTACTGAAACAATTACACTCATTCCAAACACCCCATGGGCAGAGAATGTTTTTAAATCTGCTTGTATTCCCGCACCTCCACTACAATCTGATCCAGCAATACTAAGTACTTTTTTCATTAAAATTCCTCCCTTTTTATTTATATAATAAATTAGGGTACTTCTCTACACGGAGAAGCACCCTAATCATATACGATAAAATAAATGACTTGCTTCCCTACGTTGGTATTAACCAACAGGTTCAAAGGGTCAGGTTTTACCTTCTCAACTACTTACAGTCCCCCCGCAAATATTACTATATTCTTTTTTGTACTTTATAACTTATACATTAAATAATAATAGGGTACTTCTCTACACGGAGAAGCACCCTAACCATATACGATAAAATAAATGATTTGCTTCCCTACGTCGGTATTAGCCAACAGGTTCAAAGGGTCAGGTTTTACCTTCTCAACTACTTATAGTCCCCCCACAAATAATACAACATTGATTATATCCCATAGCAATAATATAGTCAAGTTATCCAATACAATTCCAACTCTAACTATAGTCAAATTTAATAATAGCTTTGATATTTATAATAATATATATTTAGAGACAAATATTTTGTAAGCTTAAATATATTGGATAAACTAATGAAACAAAAAACAAAATAAATCAGTTCTTTATAAGGTATAAGTAATATTGATTGAGGAAGTAATTTGTGAAATAAACTTAATCCATTTAGCTAAAAATAAATTAAAACATAATTAAGGGAGTTCTTAAATGTGCTATATTGTTTTTGATTTAGAATTTAATCAGGATTTTTCTTCTTTCGGCGAACAAAATACTATCATAAAAAGATCCAGATATCCTTTTGAAATTGTCCAAATAGGTACAATAAAGCTGGATTCAGATTTTAACACCATAGCAGTTTTTAACCGCTATGTAAAACCAACTATTTATTCGAAAGTAAATTCATTTATTACAGAATTAACCAGCATTACTACAGAACAACTTCTTATGGAAGAACCATTTCCTGAAGTTTATAATGCCTATATTAAGTTTATAGGTAATACCGAATCTATATTTTGTATTTAGGGTATGTCTGATATAAAATAACTATTTAGAAGTGCCGACTATTATAAATTAGATCTGAAATCTTTGCCTAAAATGTTCATTAATCTCCAGCCTTATGTTTCCAAATATTTGGGTATTTCTGAAAAAAAGTTACTCGGTCTTCAAAATGCTATAGAGATGCTTGATATTCCAATAACGTATAACTTTCATAATGCACTTTATGATGCCTACTACACTGCAGAGATATTAAAAAAAATATATACTTCATCGATTCAACCAAGATCCTATGATCCATCATATATAAAAATTAGACCAATACAACGCAAAAAACAGATAGATTATGATAGCCTTATTCAGCAGTTCAGAAAAATGTATGAAAGAGATATGACTGAAGAAGAACAGGAGATGATTAAATTAGCCTATAAAATGGGAAAAACACATCAGTTTCTAAAATGATTTAATTTTATAGCATTGTCAAATTTGCTTAGCTTGCCACCATGCAAAAAAAGCTAATATATGGCACATTAGTTGATGAATTATTGCCAAGTTATTCCTTTACCCAATAACTGCTGCAATCGTTAGTGCGCTCAATAAACCCATATTCTATTAAGGCTCTTCGAATAGTGGCATGGTCCTCATGTATTCTTTGTAAAATTCTATTTATCTCTTTTTCAGAGTATTTTTTTCCTTTAGAAAAATGCTTAACTATTTCAGATAAAACTATTATTTTCTTTTTTTCCTTAGCAGGAAATGTTTTTATTGCTCCACTTTCATCCATATAGTTTTTAATTGTACTTTCTCTTTCCTTATCGGTGATGTTATATCTATCATCTATAGTAGTTGCTGTTTTATGGGCATCACATAAAATATCCTTGTCTAATATGTTTATCTTCTTTGTGTTCAATGATATCAATTCCATCATCGCTAAAAATAATCTTGCTTGCTTTTCTTTTTCACGTAATTTATAACGATGATTTCTTATAGTAGACTGTGCTACCCCTAGCTTTATGGCAATTTCCTTATCAGATAATCCTGCTGCTATTAATATTAGCAGTTCTCTTTGAACCTCTGATACCCCTATAAATGATGGGTTCATTTTTAATAGATATTCTAGAATAGAGCCATGTTTTTCTAATATATGAAGTTCAGCGGCTTTTCTTGAATCATAAAGTATAGAATCTATTTCATATATTCTCCCCTTTGCAAATTCATCCTCACAAATTATACATTTATAACTTTCCGCTAACTCAACATACCCTTTTTTCATCTCTTCAATAGTTACATTCCAAAATAGTTCCTTTTTATTTTCATTCATTTTACTCAACACCCTTCAACATATATTTATATGTTGATTGTATACCATTTTTGACTTATTGTCTATATATAAGTAAACATTTTATGACTTTGTCTATTGTTACGTTTTTTTGCTGACAAAAAAGTAGTAGTCCTATATAAGAGCTACTACTTTTTTCTTTGTATGTTATTTATATTCATCAATGTAAATTCAATTTACTAAGTTAAATATTTATAATATAAATTCTAATTCTTACTCAACAAATTAGAATTTACTTCAACAGGGTGAAAACTTATCAACCCTTCATAAGAAAATCGTATTTATTTATGGTACGGTTCAACGTTCCTAGTTCTAATACTTTGATATAGTTAAATCGTCATATTCTACAGCTATAAATTAAAGTAACTAAGTGCATTGCTTATAATCTATGTTATAACGCTTTTTCCCTTTTATTCCCAATATATAATCCACCCCGCACTTCTTCAACATAAATAAATCCTAAATTCTCATAATAGCGGTTTAATTTAACATTTGCTGTTTGACAGTCTAAGCGTAGTTTTCTTTTGCCGTGCTCAATTGCTATATCTTCACAATATTTTATGATTGCTGCACCTGCACCCTTTGCCTCCAAATCAGTTACCAAATTATGTACGTAATAAGCAGGCATCTCATCTTTCCATCGTTTATCTGTATCATTCAATACAACAGCTCCAACAATTTTATTAGATTCCTTTTCGCTCAAAACATATAATTTATGTTTTAAAACACAGTCATCAAAATACTCTTTTGGGTAACATTCCATGTAATTTGTCTTATTCCATTGCTCAATACCACAACTATCCATCCATTGGATTCTTTTTCTAATTAAAAGTAAAATATCAGCAATATCTTTTTCTTGGGCTAAACTAAAATTATATCTTATATTCATTAATTATCCCTCCCAGGATATAAATAGTCTTATCGATAAGTAAACTACTATAATTTCTGGATAAAACAAATATGCACATCTATATAGAATTAGTAACTATGTGAAGTGTTGTATTCATAACTTTTCATTATAATTCTTTCTTAAAAAAATATTGTCCATAGTCATTAAAACATGGTTCTATTTTTCCGAATAGTTGATAACCTTGTTTCTCATAAAAAGCTGGAGCTTGAAATCCAAAGGTATTTAATATAATTCTTTTTACATCTAACCTAATGGCTTGTTCTTCAAGATAAGTCAATAATTTTGAACCATATCCATTTTTTCGATATGCGTCATCAACAAATAAATAGTCAACCGTAATACAATCCATATCTCTTGATGCAACAATACCAGCAATGCACTCACCATTTTCATTTTCAATACAGTAAGACAGGTCTTCACTATCTGTAATATATCGACTATTATACTCTTGTAAACGTCTATGGATATAGTTAGCCTTTTCTTCACTGCAACTTTTTATCTGATCCATGCAAATCACCCTCTCAAAATATAAATTAGTTTTTGATGCTCAAAAGGGAGCAGCCACCTTTTTAAAAATGTTATCTTGGTGCAGGCAGCAGGACTGCCTACACCCAGTTATGCTCATTATGCGTTGTGATACCATTCTAGCGCTTTTCTTTCTAATTCCTTAACAAACTTATCTTTACCATCACAATAAGCCTCAATATCAGAAGGAAACATAGCAGCTAATCTGCTCTTTAGTTCTCCATATTCAAATGCATCCTCTGGGTGTGTTCTTAAATAATCACGAACGGCTAAATGCCTTTCAATATCATTAGAGTTACTTCTTTCAAATATATGAATTTGATGGGTTCTGTTTTCCAGCCCTTTTCTAAAATATCTTCTGCCAGCCATACCAAATTCGCCTTTTGGCTCGTAACCAAGAGCTTCAAACTCCTTATTATAATCATCAACTTTTGTAATATCTCTTACCACAGGCATAATATCAATAATTGGTTTAGCTTTTAGATTTCCTACTGATGTGCTTCCAATATGGTAAATATCAACTAATTCATTTCCAAGTATATTTTTGATTTTTTCAGCTTCTTCCAGATATAAATTTGGCCATTCGCTGTTATACTCTACAACTTCAACTTTCATATAAATAGCCTCCTTCCAAATAAAATATAGTTTTTCATATTATTTCTAAATTATAATTATCATGAAATTACGCTAATCTCATTCGACCAGTATAGACTATACCAACAATACCATTTATTTCTTTTACCCGTTCTACTTTTAATAAAAAGGCTATCTTGACTTTCTACAAACATTAATAATTGTATAATTTTCATTTCATGCTTGTACCCTTGATAAGCTCCATATGCAGGATTGGAAAAGGATTCCCCTGTTCATCCGTTTCAGATCTATCATATACCTCAAAGCCTGAATGTTTATAAAATCCTAAAGCCTGTTGATTTTGTTCATTTACATCAACAAAATGTGCTTCAAGCACATTTATTGCATAGTTAATAAGCAATGTTCCAATGCCCCTTCCAAAATGTTCAGGACTTATAAACAACATTTCTATTTTACTATTTTCTACACCCATAAATCCAGTCGGTTCTCCTGATTTATCCTTAGCTATCATAAGCTTATCGACTTCTTCAATACCCAGTTTCACCTGTGGAAGCAACATAGCAATATCATTTTCTGTTAAAAACAAGTGGGTCGCCTTTACAGAATGTTTCCAAATACGCAAGAGTTTTTCTGTCTCTATTGAATTTCGCGATATAGCCTGTTCAATTAAAATATCTCTCATAAACTCACCTCTAATTACAAAATTTGTCTATAATCTTACAAACTACCGTAGCTTTAATATAGTAGAATACATTGTGTTATATATAGCAGTAGAATATCCAATTCCTTACATTATAAGCTAAGCTGATTATAAATTCAATTAATTTATAACTACTCCTTCGATTATAAATCATATAAAGGAAAGAAAATTTATCACTGTAAGTAAAGAAGTTATAAGAGACAATAAAATTTTCTTAGATTTAGTTTTTGAAGATATTTAGCAAGGCATTGAATTTGCTTTTGTATATGGGAAAAATATAAGAATCATACAGCCTGTTAAAGCAGTTAATGAATTTAAAGCAAAAGCTGCTGAAATTATTCAGCTATATAAATAATTAAAATTAACGCCTAGCACCCCGCGTCATACCAACAGAAAACTTTGTAAACCCTAATTTTTCATAGTAAGGTTCTAACTTTTCCACACAGAGTAACTGCGGAATTACTCGCTTTTGTTCACAGTATTGAACCAGTCTACTTATTATTTCTTTACCAATTCCTTTTGATTGATAATCGGGCAACACGCACACACCACATATCACTCCTGTAACAACTCCATCGGATATGACACGCCCCATACCCACCAACTTATCCGCCTCAAAAGCATATACTGCATACCAACTGTTCATACACATTTGTTCCAACTCATCAGTTGTTAAATTAAGTGAATTCCATCCTAAAACTTTATATAAATCTAATAATTCTTTAAAATCAGCAGGCGGTTCTACTCTATAATCAATTATTTTCGTTATTCCACTTGTCATAAATAGTTCTCCTCTCATATATCCAATAGTTAATCTCTTTTCTATCTCTTAAACGATGCCCTTTCATTCAATATTCCCATTTTGTAAAAAACATATATTTCAATAATCGATGTTGAACTATCCCAGTATGCTTTTATGCTAGTACCGTATCGCTGATATAAATTGTATATTATAAAAATGATGCTTCGCTAATTTGTTTATACTTTATTTTTAAGACATACTTTTATTTCTCTTCCAGATTTCATAAATTCTCCTTTATATATGACAATAGGTGTCATGTTTAATAGCTATAATAATATTTAGCGGTAACCAAATAACAATAAAATTATTCTTGACTCACCATTGCAAACTTCAAGGGAACAGTATTAAATAATATAATAGAACTAACAAACATTAATTCATCAATAGGTACAATAATATTAAAAGATTATACCGAAATTAAAAACAGAAATAAGTAGCTAATAAAGTGATATTAAATGCTCCTAATATTCTTATATTGTGATAGAATGTTGCTGTAAAATTACATCTTAAATAAACCTTCCATACTTAAAGTTATATAACATTACCTGAACAATTTGTTCTTTGCTATTTTGCTAATACATTCTAAATTCCATCCCATCATAAGAACATCAGTTGAAAATCCTTTAGGGATTTCACATCTCTCTCTGTTATGATCACTGCTTCTTCAACTTCACCGATTAAAATAGGAGAAATGCCTTTCATGGCTGTCCTCACCTTAGGGTAAAAGTCCAGAAAGAATGTCCATGTCTCCTTGGATGTGGTACCAGTACATACCCCTCACGTAGCCGGTTCAATAACCACTCTGAATAAAAGGCCGGAATATCTGTACGACGGCTTACACTGACAATCATTTCACATCTTCCTTTCCAGCAAAAAGTTTACTGTACTGTGTAGGTGACATACCTACTAAATGTCGAAAAAACCTGTAAAATGTTGAGAGACTGCCAAAGCCACATTGCAAAGCAATAGATAGAATCGTGTCCTGTGAGTTCAACAAAAGTTCTTTTGCCTTCTCAATTCTAAGTTTATTGATATATTGAACTGGAGTTATGCCTAACTGATCCTGAAATATCCGGATCATACTGTTTTTGCTAATACCAATTCCATCGATCTCCTTTTTAAGCTGTTTTGGATCAGTATAAAACTCATCGATCACCTTTTTAATTCTTTCGATAGTCTCTCTTTTGGGTTCAAATTTCAAGAGATCAGGTCTGCACCGCTTACAAGGGCGAAATCCAGCAGTTTGAGCCTGCTCAGCAATATCAAAAAATACCACATGATCTCTTTTTGGACTTTTAGATTTACAGGACGGTCGACAGAAAATACCGGTTGTTTTCACTCCATAGAAAAACTGACCGTCATGAGATGAATCACAATCAATGGCAATTTTCCATTTTTCTTCATCGCTGAGTAGCATGTATACCACCTTCTTTTTTTATTTTCGCTTCATATCACGGATTATCCCTTTGGTTTCCTTATCTATACGGTAGGATTCTGTTATTTTTTGCAATGCTTTATTATATGTGAAATCATCTAATGTATTCTGCTTCAAATAGGACATGGTCTGCTTCGGCAGTTTAATATAACAGATAGAAATAGCCCAAGCAACTGCCATCTTAGCATAATACCCCTCATGCTTGACGGCATCCAATACATCTAGTACACGATTAATATATTTCTCGTCTATATAATAGGACAGCAACATTACTATAGCAAACCTAAGCTCATATTCCTGCACAGAACGAAAATATATCTGTAAAAAGTCCCAAACACGATCCCGATTTTCCACTGTAAACTTAAGCCCAGTGCAAAAGCTATCGCATATTGACCAGTTGTCAATTTTGGGCACAAAGCTGCTTATATATGAGAGCCGTTCTTCCACTTCACAGGGTGCGTACCCAATCACCATGCCTTGCAACATTATCTCTTCGAAATAGTCATTTTCCGCGGTGTTCAGGTATGTGCACCAATCTGCCTTTGCAATTTGCTTTGCCAGCTTGCGAAGCTGCGGCAGACGAACACCAAGTATTGTATCAATATTGGGCAAAAGTTTGGAGGAAAAGTTCTGATAATCTTCTTCCGCAAGTCTCATAAGTTGTTCACGAATCATGTCCATAATCGTATCACCTCGTTTTCTCTATATTAGATTTTGGAGGTCGATGTTTCCCCCGTTTGATTTCTATTTCTAGCAGATGCAATTCTCCGTAAACACTTTGCACCTCTTCCAAAATTTCATCAATTGGTACACAGCTTTCTTTTAGATGGCTGAGAATTTCTTCAACCGCCTTCGTATAGTCAGCTTTGTATTTCGCATTTAGTTGTGTCCAAAGGAAAGTCTCCACAAATAAATAGAGGCCACCGAACCATAAGGCGAATAGAGTTTTCGATATTCATCAAACTGTTGCTTGGTAAGTTCTTGGAGGCCGTACAGCCTCTTCATCCCTCGGCGTATAGCAAGGTCACCCCAGCTAACCACATTAGGACGTTCCATGCAATTTAAGAGGATCATTTCAGCCGTCCACCGTCCAATGCCAGGCAAGGATATTAATTGTTTAATGACCTCACTGTCGGACAAAGTATTCAAAATAGACAGATCAAATTGTCCTTGTACAATATTTTCTGTAATATCATGAATACAAATTGCTTTTTTCATTGTCATACCACAAGCTTGAATATGGTCAGCAGTGTAAATGGATAGATTCTCTGGTGTGATGTCACCAAAGGTATCCTGCATCCTTGACCAAACAGTATTTGCTGAACGAACAGACACAAGTTGCCCGATAATAGTATAGACAAGAGCTGCAAAAATATCTGGAATAACCTGACGTTCCACCCTCCCAAGACGCCTGATTGCGGCACCAAGGACGGGATCGATGGATGCCAGGTAATTTAATTCTGTCCTGCCGTATTCAAAATACTTTATTTTAACCGTTGACATAGTTCTTTTCCATCTCCAAAAGTTTTTCTTTAACTGCAAGTCCCGCAGCGTAGCCTACAAGCTTTCCATCTGTACCTATAACCCGATGGCATGGTGTAATAATTAAAATCGGATTTTTACCGTTGGCTGTACCCACTGCACGGGATGCTTCTGGTTTCCTAATCACCTCTGCCACCTGCTTGTAGGTACGAGTTTCACCATAAGGTATATCCCGCAAAGCAGCCCATACAGTTTGCTGAAAATCTGTACCTTCCGGTGCAAGGGGTAGGTCAAAGGATTTGAGCTTACCATCAAGATATTCCTCCAGTTGACGTGCTGCTTCCTTTAGTAACGGGGTTTCCTGCTCCACGTATTCTGTGGACTTATGTTCTTTGCCAAAGAAGAGTTCAATAATTGCACCGTTTTTTTCTACAATACCAAGCAAACCGAGGGATGTCGGATAGAAAGCAATGTTTTTCATATGAATAACCTCCTTGTCTTATTATATCTTTAGTATACATTTATTTCATCTAGTATGTCTTCCGAAATTTCACCATTTAATTTTCATTATGGTAATGCAACGTAAAGTATTGAATAAGATGGTGGAGAAGTACACTCCGCAATTTGCTGGAAAAGAACTTCCTGATAACATGATTAAGGGCACTGCTGTAATTGAGATTGATATCGTAGAGTGTACAGGAAAATATCATAAATAGGGCAAGTCCGCATTTAGTGAGGAATACAGGCATAGGTAAACATGAATTTATAAAGGAGTATGATATGTGGATCAATACATTTATAACACCTCGTAACTAGCAAATCGGGAAGCCTTACGGCTTCCCATTTTCATACCATCGCTTGAAAAGACGATTTATCTAGCTTTATATGCTTCTCCTTAGAATGAATTATAGAATACTGTTACTCCTATGTCGAAGCGTTTATCATGGTATAGATGAGGAACGCTCGTTTCATCAGGATAGCCAATCGGTAAAAGTACAACAGGAATGATGTTTTCGGGAAGTGCAAAGACTTCCTTTATCTTTTGAGGATCAAAATGTCCTACCCAAGTGCTGCCTAAGCCTAAATTGCCGACTTCAAGCATCATATGAGTAGTGACAATGCTTACGTCAACCTCTCCCATATCTTTATCATCATATGACCTTTTCCAGCTAACGGTATTGTCATAGCAAATCAACAGAGCTAAAGGTGCATGGAAGTGGTATGTGGTACAGGCTTTTAGTTTACTCAAAGCATCCTCAGTATCTAGCACAAGAATACGCTGCGGCTGATAATTCACAGCCGTTGGAGCAACTCTACCTGCTTCTAAAATCAAATCCAGTTTTTCCTTTTCTACTTTTTTATCACAAAACTTTCGAACAGAATATCTGTCCTTTGCCAATTCTAAAAAATCCATAGTTCTACCTCCATTCATTTCATTTTCAATCGTCCTAAAAGGCAGCTTTCGCTTTTATTTGTGCTGGGCATTTCTCCCCGCTTATAAACCACTGACAGGTTCTCCATTCAAAACAGGATTTATAATCGTAATTTTTCAAAGACTTTGTTAGAAATGCTGCATCAGATAAAAACGGCCTTCCATATGCCATAAAATCGCACAGACTGTTTTCAAGTAATGCATTCCCTATGTTCATTGAGTCAAAAATTCTTACCATAGCTGACCTCCCAATAAAGCAATATGCACACACTTGCATTCTCCACTTATTTTAATTATAATTAAAATAAAACAAAAAGAAAGTATGCACTTTTTAGTAGTATACTTACTAAAAGGAGAGTGTTGTTGAATGGATACATTATGCCGGAGTAAACAAGCACCTTTTGAATATACTCTCTCTATAATAGGCGGCAAGTGGAAAATGAGAATTATATACGAGTTAGGCTGTGAATCCATATTAAGATATGGAGAACTTAAACGCAATATTCCTTATATCACACATAAAATGCTAAGTACGCAGCTTAAAGAATTAGAAAATGACGGGCTTATCACTCGTAAAGAATATCTGCAAATTCCTCCAAAGGTAGAGTATTCTTTATCCGAAAAAGGGCTGTCATTGCTTCCGATTATTGATAAAATGTGTAAATGGGGTAGAAAAAACGCTTTAGCAGCGAAAGTATAAGCTAGCTTGAGCTGAATACCTAATACTCGTTATAACTTGTATTATAAAAGTGAACTTGCTATAGTATGATGTAAACTATCCTAAAGTTATTTTAAGTTATAAAGTTTAATATCAAATTTATCGAAGTCTAAGGTCTAGAATTCTATATCTTAGACTTCGGCAAGTAATATTAATATTATACGAACAAAAGGGTAGACCATCCAGCCTGCTCTTTGTTTATTATTATGCATGAGACAATACGGGAAACATTAAATCTCTCATTTTAAATGGATTATCTTTTCCCATCTTAATAAGAAGAGTAGTATCTTCCTCATTTACCAAACTTTTTTCATAAGAAGAACTATCATTTGGAGTAAATCCTAAAACTACTTTCTTAGTTTTTTCAGTCATCACCGCATTAATAATTTTATCTAATTTTACTTCTTTTGTGGCCAATACATCTTGCACATATAAAACCTCTTCATTAAACTCACAAATAACCACCGTATCATAGTCCTCAATATAATAAATACTGTCATTCATAGAATATGTACAATAAAACATTATAAGAGATGCATTGTTTCTCATAGAAACCTGTGAGAAAGGTATTGTATTGCAAGCCATATTGTAAACATTTTCTCTATCTTTATCATTATCCATACTCATCTTTCTTATTTTCTCTGACTTATCCTCTTTAATTTTATTTATCGAGTATTGATATTCACTATACTGATTAAATCCAAACTTTGGGTAGAAATCAATAACACTGTCATTAGCAAAAAGATAAATAAGATCGCATTTATCCTCCCATTCTTTTAATACTACCTCCATAAGTGCCCTGCTTAATCCTTGTCCTCTATAATCTTCATCTGTCATAACTGTTCCAATTTGTATATATCTCTTTTGTTCTCCTAAGATCAAAAAATCCAGGACATTTACTGAAACATTAGATACTACCTTATCTCCATCTAATAAAGAATATGGTATATATTTATCTCCCCAATAGCCATCCCCATACCATTGTTCAAAATTAAAACCATAGGTTTTTTCTGTTAATCTATTAAAGCTACTTCTTAACATATTGTCATCTCTGTAATCACATCTATAAATATATTTTTTATCATTAATTAATAAAGTCTCACTCATTTTGAGTTCCTCCTTTTTCCTTACTATTTTTGTTTATTTTAAATTACAAATTAATTCTATTCCCATCGATAAGGTAACAAATCATTAATGGTAAGTATTTTATCTTTTTTTATCATTACTTCACATTTATAATTTTCATCATGGATTTGACAAATAAATTCTCTACATCTTCCACATGGTGGAATTATTGTTCCATCTTCATACACTGCAACTACTTTTGTTATTCTATTTTCTCCAGCAGTAATCATAGCCGCAATAGCCGCATGTTCTGCACAGAATCCCATAGAACAAGGGGTATCTATACATACTCCAGTATAAACTTTTCCACTTTCACTCAAAATAGCTGCTGCAACAGAACCAGCATAAGAGTTTTTAGAAATTGCTCTAGGATTTAATGTATTTTTTGCGATATCATACAATTCATCAAATTCCATAGTTATCATCCTTTCAAGTAAATTCTTGTATCTGAATCAATACACGATATATTAATATAAATATTAGTTTGTATTTTTTTAATCATCACAGTCTTCGTTTGCTTCAATAGTAAAGATAAATAGCAGAAGTTATGTCCACTATTTTTAATTTTTTATAGCAAAAAATCATTCTCACTTTAATAAGTTATTTGATAGACTTAATTTTATCTAAATCTGGACTACAAAGTAATTCAAGATTTTTAAAAATCTTTTCTTCAGACCAATCCCACCATTTTAATTTTAATAGATAATCAATCAACTCATCATCAAATCTCTTTTTTATAATTTTACATGGATTACCTCCAACAATATGATAAGGAGGAACATCTTTTGTTACCACAGAATTAGCAGCAATAATTGAACCATCTCCAATATGCACACCAGGCATTACTGTCACATTTTGCCCAATCCAAACATCATTACCAACTACAGTATCACCTTTTAGAGGTAACTCTTCAAGAGTAGGTGTGGTTTTTTCCCATCCATTGCTCATGATATTAAAAGGATATGTAGTTACGGATTTCATTCTATGGTTTGCACCATTCATGACAAATTCTATTCCTTTTGCTATTGCACAAAACTTTCCTATAATAAGCTTATCACCTATAAATTCATAATGATGAGTAACATGTTTTTCGAACTTTTCTGCTCCATTTATATCATCATAATAAGTATAATCTCCAACCTGAATATTAGGATTTTTAATAACATTTCTTATATAGCAAATATTCTTTATGTTTTCATTAGGGTAAATACTGTTTGGATCTGGACCAAATTTATTCATATATCTCATCTCCTTTATATTTTTTAATTCATTTACCAATTAGTTTATTTTGTTTATATCTACATTATCTGTAGGTTCATCTACAAATAATAGTTGTTTTATCTATATCATTATTACTGTATCTTTATATATTTAAATCCTCTAACAACATAAACATCCCTCCTTACATAAAAAATAAATCCCCATAGATGAGAACAATATCATCCATGAGGATTTTATTTACATAAATATCTTTTATTATATTTAAATTAAACTTAATGCCACAATGTATACTTAGCCTATATTTAAATTATAAACGAGCATATATATTTTTATATATTCATTTATAGTTATTTTATTTTTATATAAAAGAGTTTTATAGATGATATTGTTCTTAAAATGCATAATTAAACAAAGTTCTATTATAGAACTTCTAAAGCATTTCTAACTATTTAATTTTAATAGTTTAGTTAAGAACAACTATAATCATCTGATTAAATCTCCTTTCTATATAATCATAATTTTAGTTAAGTATATAATCTAATCTTCCTATTGTCAACAGATATTTATTTAGAACTATTCGAGTATCTCATTAGTTCTGATCCTAAGTCATCAACTTCATGTTATCTGCATCCAATTTGGGTGTACTTCTTTACAACCCAAAAGTGACTCTATCTTTTTACCAATAGAAACGCTATTACGTCTCTTATAGATGGAGAATCTGTTAAGAACATTATGTTGGCATAACTTGGTAGCTCTTTCGAATATATTGGATACATACTTAGTCTGACATATAAGATTACAAGAACCTAACAAATATGATTCCAATAATCATCAGTACTAGAGTAGCAATTCTTCTACTATCAATTTTTCTTTTTTGTAAATTAAACATTCCAAACTGATCGATTGTTAATGCCATAATCATTTGTCCCAATAGGAAAATCATAGTAGTTAGAACTGATCCAAGTACAGGTAACAAGACAATGTTGCCTGTTAGAATAAATATGCCAAATATACCGCCCATATATGTCCAAATAGGAATACGTTTTTTTTGTGTGTCATACAAAGGAAACTCTAATCGACGTTGAGTAATCAATATCAAAGCAAGCAAGATAATCGTGCCAACAAAAAAAGAAATAAAGGTAGCTCCTAAAATAGAGCCCGTTGCAACACGAAGTTTTCCATTAATAGCGGTTTGCAATGGTGGTAAAAATCCTGCTAAAACGCCTAAAGTTATCCAAGTGATTTTACTATCCTTCTTTTTTTCTTTTGACGCTATAGTTGAGTCTTTTTTCTTTTTAGGTTGAGCCAATGAAATGGCGAAAATCATAATGACAACACCGAGTGCTCTAGTAATGCTAACAGGATCAGCTTGTACACCGAACCACCCAAAGTGATCGATTAGAATTCCTACAATCATCTGTCCAGTTACAGTTACTAGCGTTGTAATTGAGGCACCAAGTTTTGAAAAAAGAATGATATTAGCCACATTAAAACCAACACCAGCTATTGCTCCACCGATAAAAACATACAATGGATATGAAAAATCAATTCCAGTAGTAATGCCTATAGGATCTACTATTAAATTTATAACGAGTAGTATCACTGTTCCTAAAGAAAATGCGATGAACGAAGCTGTTAAAGGTGTTTTTGAATAAGAGCTTAAACGAGCACTTATAGATGCCTGAATAGGGAAAAACATTCCGATAATTATCCCCATAATTAAATAAAGTGTGATTTGCATAAATTTACCCCCTTTTATTTTTAAATTTTAATGATTACGATTAAGATTGTTTTCTGAAATAACAATCAAGGATCAGTCTTTTAATTCCACCCACTACAATAGGGACTGCTGAATGACTTTCTCTATAATACTGCTTTATATCTGGAATTGATGAAGATATTTAGTTCAATTGGATTTGATATTTATCCATAACAATAACCAATTTAAATTTGTAATCAAAGACTTAAGAGACTCTTTATGTCTATAATTCATTAAAAAATAAGAGTGGATTATAAATCCACAGATATTTACTTAACAAGATCTGATATTTTTTGATTCCTTAACTCTTCCTCCATTTTTTCTTCTGCTGAAAGCATTATTTTTTTTATAACACATTCTGAATGAGATTCTAAACAGCAATCAAATAAAGATGATTTACCTTCAATAGCATGTATGATATCCAAGAATGAAATATCTTCCCAATTTTGACTAAGGGAATAACCTCCGTTGACACCTGAAGAAGAATTAATCATTCCTTCCTTAACTAACTTGGTCAATATTTTGGACAAGTACGTTGGAGAAACTTTTTGTTTTTCTGCTAACTCCTGTACACCAACAAGTTTATTTGGTGTGTCCATTGCAAGAAAAAGCATGGTATGAAGGGCATAATTTGTAGCTTTTGAATACTTCATAATATATAAATCACCTCCAATAAAAGACTTCATGTATCTATAATAACCTTAATTGTGTAGCTTTGTCAATAGTTTTTTTATTTACTTTATTATAATTACTGTACCCCCTTATAAAATTTTAGATACATGAGAAAATAATTTAACTTTCTATATTTCATCACTAATGTTACTAATTACATATTTTTTACTAATTTGATTAATTCTTGACTTAGACTTTGCATCTTTAGATATACATTATATTACTGTCAATACCAGCTTTTAATTTCCCATCAGTTGAAAAATTCCAAAACTCTATTGCCAAAATAACATATAGATTATATATTTCACTAATTTCATATGCTCTGTCAATTCGTTTATCTGCGTCTATATGTCCAAGTCATAGATAATATAAATTTCTCTACTGCGCGATAATTTGTGTGGATTTAATATGGCTTTACAATTTCATATAGTTCTTTAAACTTCATATCTTTTTTGGCCGTTTTTCTGCTGCATACAATATACTGTCACTTCAAACGATTCATTACCAGGCATTACACCCGAACATGTTTCAGTCGTTTCAAAACCCATTGCTTCGTATAAGTGCAGTGCAGGATTGTTTCCAACTAAGACCTCCAGCCCAAGCGGCCTTTGGGTAGTATTTTCAATCACATGCATAATCAAACTTTTTCCGATTCCCTGACGCATAGAATCAGGATCCACATAGAGCCATGCAATTTCTTCCTCTGAATATGCCACAAACCCTACTACATTGCCATTTATAAGTGCAACACATACCGTGTAATCAAATAATCCTTCATTAACGGCCGCCTGTGCAAGCGGCACAAATGCATCGTCTAGTCCTGCAAGGTTCAGTTCTATTTTTCTAGCACTATCGTGAATTTCTTCAATGCGTGACCAGTCCTGCTGCTTATAATCCCTTATTATAATATTCACCATGTTATATCCCCTTTCTATTTTTCTACAATAAGACAATTTTTTGCTAATAGACGTTCAATTGTCATTTCTACTTTTGGTAAAAAGGCTATCCTGGCTTTCTACAAATGCTAATAATGGTAGGAGCTAAAGGTGAGAAGGGAGCTTTATTCCAATCCGAATATTGATTTTCAATATTAAAACCATTGTTTTTTAATAATGATCTAAGAGTATCATTATCAGTAAAACGACAAGCAATTCGAGAAGTAGTTTTTTTAAATCCCCAATCACGAAAAGTCACCCAATGCATTATATGATTTTCTGCATCATAAAATTGTGTTCCAGATACCTGAACTAGTATTCCGTCCTTATCGATAAATTGTCCCCAATTTGTTTCCTCTTGGTTTGATAAATCGTTTCCCATCGGATTACGTGTTTCGAATGCAAATATCCCATTTGGTTTTAAATGCTTGTAAACTGTTTTAAGTAATGAAATTTGGTCTTCATGACTTGAAAATGCTTGAAATGCATTATACCCTCCTCCACTTAAATGTACTTAAGATATAACTATGAACTATTATCTTCCATTTTCCTTAATTTAATAAAATTTTCTGGTAATGCCTCAAACATATCTGAATAACGGCTCCACCTTGCTCTAATCTGCTTATACTCTGCTTTATTTCCGCGCCATGGATGAGCAAATACAATTGTTACCATCTTGAAACACCTCTCAATTAATATTTTAAAATTTCTGTTCCTAATGTATAGGCAGTTTTTTTAGATTGTTCATTTTCAGAAACCTGCCACCTCAGATACTAGAAGTAGCACCTTAGGTCTAAGGTACTATTAACTCTGCTCTAAGTCTAAATTTAAAACATAATTATGTTCTCAAGATTTTACTAAAATTAAAAAAATTATAAAGAGCAATCTAATGTTTAGATTGCTCTCTGTTGACTTAAGCCCTAAAATTTATATAAAAAGATAAGTTTTGCTTAATTCAAATAACCTAGTTTTATTATTTTCTTATAATGAAATAAGTATAGTAATTACTTTGCAGCCCATATTTCTATTTCGATTTTTAATTCAGGCAATCCTAATTCGTTTATATATGCAATAGTCATAGACGGTGAATTATCACCGAAAAGTTCATCCCACTTAGAGTCGAAGAAATCCCAATCTATTTGTTCAGTAGCCCAAATATTTACCTTTATAACATTATCTGGATTTAGATCTTGACTAGATAATAATCTGGATATATTAAAGAAAGTGTTGATTACTTGCTCATTAAGATTTGAAGGAACATTTCCTTCAAAATCTACTCCTACTTGACCTGAAAAAACATAAATTTCAGAATCTCTTGGTACTTTAGTAATATGACTATACCTACCAACTGGTGCTGGAACTCCCACCGGATTTATTCTTTCTATTCTATTATTATCTTTAGATTTATTACTTTTCATTAAATTACCTTCTTTCGATATAAATTAACTACTATTTTACTTAGCTTGAGAAAACTTTAGGTAACTTATCTCTTTCTCAAGCCAATTCAGAAAAAAATATCAGTAGAATATCCAATTCCGAAAGATAAAAATCTTAATATTCTCTTTTTCATCTCTGTCTACTCCTTATACCTAGTATATCAATTCCTTACATTATAAACTAAGTGGATTATAAATTCAATTAATTTATAACTTCTCCTTAAATATGTGTTTAGGGAAGAGTTGAATGGTGTACTTAATCATACGGTATTTTGGTTAAACCAAATAGTAAAATAATCGATATAATCTAATATCTCTGTATGTATCAAACTTTTTTCACCTCTAAGTATCAACCTAATTTTTTTAAAAGATTCTTCATTTGGATAATAATGATTGAGTATAACTAAATTTTCTTGAATATTTATCGACCAACTTTCATCTTTCACTGATACAAGACAATATGCACCTCTGATAATACGCTTTAAAACTGTTATAAATATACCATCATCAAAATCTTCTTCAATTATTTGCTTTTTATAGTTTTTAAGCGTATCAACGATATCTTGATTTAAAGATTTACATATATTAATGTTAGGTTTCATTCTAGGAAAATGGATAGATAAATCTTCTCCATAAATACAAGTACATATGTGTTTTATCCAAAACCCCCAATAGTATAGATTATCTTTTTTTAATACCTCGTCCAATATTCCAATATCAAAATCTACTTTTGGTACAATATGATGATTAGCATTTATAAATTTTATTTTTTCCTTATTTAGTATTTTTATTTCAGTAGATGTAAGTGGTGATGTTAATATTATAGATAAATCAATATCTGATTTACCAGGAATTTCTTCCCCCCTTCCTACACTACCATATACATATATACTATGTAACTTATCACCTGTACACTGTTTTAAGATCTCAGTTAACTGATTTAATAAAAGGAGATAAGTAGAATTTATTTTATTTTCAGATGTTTGATTTAGTATATATCCGTCTGAATCTACACCAATCTTAGTTGGAAAATTCACGAATATCATTCCCTTCTTATTTCTATTTTATTAAGTATATCATACACCACTCTTAGAAAGCGTGTATAATTTCATTTTAACCTATATATAAAAATAAGGAAACCTGGTAAGCAGTAAATGTTATATAGGATTTCCTTAGGTTTATGATGTTGCGCATAGCAGGTGGTATTCATAATACAAAGAACAAAAGCACCAAGATCTTATTATCTTAGTGCCTTTGAATTTTTGTTTAGATCTACTTGCAGTACAATAAAGAGTATGCTCATAATAATAATTACGCAATTCCAGTGCCATCAAATAGATATTAAATACCTTTAACCGAGAATTAACGTTTTTTATAGCATAGAATTGTAACTCCATTATCAATATAATATTCTTCTAGCTTTAATTTTATGGTAGGATTGTTTCCCAAAAACAATGGTCTGCCTTTTCCTAAAACAGTTGGAATAATACCTATAATAAATTCATCAATTATATCTGCTTTGATAAAGCTATCTATAAGAATGCCACCACCAAATAAAAAAATGTCTTTGCCCTCTTTTTTCTTTTCATTAAGAATAACTTTGCAAATATCACCATTAATAAATTTAATATTTTCATAATCATCCAGAGATTTAGAAGTAGCGACAAATACAGTTTTTTCTTTAAACTCCTCGTAAAATTTTTGGTCATAGCAGTTTTTCCCCATAACAACAGTATCAATTCTATCTAAGAATTTATCATAATCCCATTGTTTTTCAGTATTAAGTCTGTTATTTCCATCACCGACAATCCAATCAAAACCACCGTTTTCATCAGCAATAAAGCCATCAATACTCATTGCCAAATTCATTATAATTTTTCTACTCATCATAGAACCTCCTTTTAGTTAACTAATACCGTATTAATATAATTTCTATTACTTGATATTAAATACATTATAGCTTATAATAGTTGACATCCTATGTCATATTGGAAAGGAGATATTATGAAAGCAGATAGATTGATTTCTATATTAATGCTATTGCAGATGCATAAACAACTAACAGCTAGTGAATTAGCTCAAAGGTTAGAGGTCTCTGTCAGAACTATTTATAGAGATATTGAAGCTTTAAGCAGTGCTGGGGTACCAATATTCGCTGATAGAGGAACAAACGGAGGAATAAAGCTATTAGGAGATTATAAAACTTCTTTAAGTGGAATAAATAATGATGAAATTTACTCTTTATTTATTCCAACCGGCGACAAAATTTTAGAAGACTTAGGTTTTGAAAAACTTAAATACTCTACAATACTTAAACTTTTAGGAGGTTCCGCTCCAAATCAAATCAAGGAAGTTGAAAATATTCAAAACTACATTTATATAGATATGCATACTTGGGGTGAAAACCCTGCGATTGTAGATAAAAATATTCTTTCCTTATTACAAAATGCCATCTGGAACAGCAGTATAATCAAAATAGTATATAGAAAAATAAAGGAAACAAAAGAAGTAATCTTAAATCCACTGGGATTAGTATGTAAAAGAGGCATCTGGTATTTGATTGCAATAGATGCTGAAATAATTAAAACGTATAAGGTCAGTTCCATAGAAAGTGCCATTTTTACAGAAGAGCATTTCGATAGACCAAGTGATTTCAACTTAGAAGTTCATTGGAAATCATCTACCAGTAATTATAAATCTCGAATTCCTAAATATACGTTTACTTTTATGGTTGACCCTTCAATTATAAATCATATAAAGGAAAGAAAATTTATCACTATAAGTAAAGAAGTTGTAAGAGACAATAAAATTTACTTAGATATAGTTTTTGAAGATATCTGGCAAGGCATTGAATTCGCTTTTACGTATGGAAAAAATATAAGAATCATACAGCCTGTTGAAGGTGTTAATGAAATTAAAGCAAAAGCTTCCGAAATTATTCAGCAATATAAATAATTAAAATTAATGATTAACATCTCGTGTCATACCAACAGAAAACTTTGTAAACCCTAATTTTTCATAATAAGGTTCTAACCTTTTCACACATAATGGCTACAGATCAAAAAAGCTGAATGACCAGTCACCATCTGGAACATTCAGCTCTAGATATAATTTAAATTTAATTAATCTACTATATAATTATATTATCTCAGAATCTTGTCTATTAATATAATTTGAAGCTATTATTTAATTCTATAAAATTATGTTCATGCTGATTAAATATACTTATTATGAAATGCTCCCTCGAACAGCATCAATTAGTTTTTTGCTTTGACTTCTAAAAAGTCCAAGGTCGTTCATAATAGTTACTAACTTAAAACCCTGTTTAATACGCATCGAAGCCTCTTCTGCAGATCCTGTAACAATTCCTGCAACAATATTATATTTTTGGCAGCTTTTTAATACTTTATCTATAGCGTTTATAAGTTCAGGGTTCTTCATATCCCCAAGACATCCCATATCCTGTGATAAATCAGCTGTTCCAATAAAGACGCAATCAAGACCTGGTGTCTTACATATTTCTTCAATATTTTCAACTCCCTTTCTTGTTTCGCATTGCATTATTATATAAGTATTATCATTACATTCTCCTCTATTGTAATCTTCATACCATCCCCAACGTGTCCCACGTCCTGCTCCTATTCCTCTCTTACCCAAGGGAGCAATTTTAACATTATCTATAATATATTTTGCATGCTCAGGAGTTTCTACCATAGGAATCATCAATCCATGTATCCCTACATCTAGCATTCGTGCCATCATTGGCCCATCAACAGGATTGTAAACACGAACAAATGGTGCCATTCCATATAACTCAGAAGCTCTGGCCATGTCAACCATTGTTTCCATATTGGTCTGCGCATGCTCCATATCAATCAGAATAAAATCAAGATTATTAATGCCCAAAATCTCAGCATTAGTTGGTGATCCTGATGCAACAAATGCTCCTAGCACATATCCATCTTTTTCAAGTTTTTCTTTCACTAAATTACGCATTTTCATAATATATCTCCTATCGAATAAAACATAACATTTATTATTTACATATAAATAAAGACTATGTTTAACAATTTGCTGAATAATTCTATAATTATCCTATGAATATTAAGACTATTATTTGTTTTGCTCTTCTAGAAATTTACTATATGATTCATTATATTCTGGTCTTAATGGATAGAAAATATCTATTTGCATACATGGTACAGGACTGTCATAAACATGAATATAGTGTTCTACACCTTTAGGTACAGTTACCCATGATCCAGGCGTTAGTCTATATGGGGTTCCATCAACATAGTAATCACATTCACCTTCTATAACTAGTGCAATTTGTTCATTATCTGGATGTGCATGTGGTCTTACTTCATTTCCATTATCAACTTTATTAATAGTGCAATTAACATTATCTGCACCCATTCCAAAAACTACTCTAGTTATTCCTTCTCTTACTTCTTGCCATGGTAAATTATTCCAATTACCAGATTCTACTCTTGCCATTTTTCTACCTCCATTAATTTTAATGTATTTGTTAATATAATTATTTAAATTATTTTATCTTACTGCTTCTATATGCTTTTATTGTTTAATATCTACTAATTGATACTCCTACCATAATATAATAATATGGAATAGATTATAGAGATTATTAAAGATTAAATAATTCTATAGGGTTTTTCTTAGCCATAATATTAATCTGTTCTTCCGTAATACCAAATTCCCTTTCTAATAGATTAATATAATTAAACATTCCTTCTATAGGTGAGCCATTATTAGCCTGTCCTAAATCTGTATCAAGTATAATATGTTCAACTCCTACTGTATCTATTATCTTTTTAGCTACTATATCATCAACATTCCCTATCTTTGAACCACCTTTGAAAACACATACATTTAATTCAATATATGCCCCTAGATCTGCCCATCTTTTCATATCTTCATATGAAGCACCTACATTATAATGTGGATGATTTACTAATATCCTTTTAACACCTAACTCTACAGCCTTTTTAACTAAGCAATCAACTTCCCACAAGGTTCCGTGGCCTGTTCCAAGCACCATGTCATATTCTGCCATATACTTCAAACACTCAATGGCTGCAGAATCCATATTTCCTTCTTTATCAACATATGAAACAGGATTTTCAGGAACTGTTGTTTTTCCACCACCTACAAATGAACTATTTTTATGATCATCAATATGTTTTTGAGTCGATACTGTTGGAAAATATATGATCTTTGCATCCATTTGTCTTGCTGTATCCAATGCCTTTAGATTAAAAAGTCCAACTGAATTATTTAAACACATACTTCCATAGACCTTACATGTACCATTTCCCAAATGCTTTTCAACCATTTTAGTTCCTAGCATACTTGGAAAATAATGATCTTTTACTAAAAATCCAGCATATCCTGCTGCCTCTGCTTCTTTTAACATTTCTGCGGCATCTAGCTGTCTATTAGCTACTGATGGACCACAATGTACATGCATATCAATTATTCCTTTCAAAATCTCTCTATCCATAATTAATTCCTCCAATCTATAATTTTCCAATAAATCCTTAATATTTTTACTTAAAAATTTAAGCTGTTAATTTATATATATCTTTTTTGTGAATCCTATATTTTTGTTAATTTATATATTGGCAAAAATTTTGTACATTCCAGTATTTGCAAGTAATGCAGCTATAATAGAAATAATAACAGCAGTAAAGAACAATGTCCTAAACACTTGGTTTTTCTCTTCTACATTTGGTTTAAAAAGCTGATCATAAGTTGCCATAATCATGGCCCCTCCCATGGATAAAGGACTTATAGTAGCAGTATATCCACCATTTATAATCGAACTAATTAATTCAATTGGCTGAAATACATTACCTATACTTTCATTTACTCGTGCAACTGTAGAAATTAGTGTAGGTATAGGTCCAGCAATGGCCAAAGAGAAAAAAGACATTACTGAAGAAGTAAATCCTAGAATGGGAGCTGCAGTCCATCGGCTAGACATAGAAGAAAACAAATCAGTCATTAATGTTAAACCACCTAATATTTGAGATACATTCAATAGACATCCAATTCCAACACATAGAAAGATTGTTTCCCAAGGTGTTCCTGCAAATGCCTCCTTTTCATCTGCACAATTGGTTATTAATAATATTACACTAAATACAAGCGCTGTCAGCCCAGCATGAGTTTTTAATAGCATAATACATAAAATCATAAAAACTAGCATTATCAAAGTGAATTTTTGATTTTTATTAAAAGGCCTAATATCTTCAAATACACTTTCTATTGAAGTCGTTTCACCTTGATCGTTCTTAATTTTCCACCCTCTATACAGTATATAAACTAAAATACATCCAATTGTGTGCATGATGATTCCATTTAAAAGTATAGAGATTGAGCTATCTGAATATCCTGCATTAATAATTATTAGATTAGCTGTATTCCCAAATAATCCTACTGGCGTCATAATACCAGCGTTTGCAGCATATATGGTGATAATGCCAATCATAATGGGGTTATATCCCATATGAGCTCCAATACTCATGGTAATTAAAGTCATACATGTATATACAGTTAATCCCCCTGGATCGATAATGGTGATACCAACACATACTAGATATACCATTATGGGATAGAGTTTTGTTGCCCCTGAAATTTTTTTAAACACCTTTTTGGAAAGTAGTTCCAATGCACCATTAGACTGCGCAATAGAAAAAAAGAAAAACATTCCAGTCATGTTAAGAAATAAATTAGTAGAAAATCCAGCGATGATATCATTGCTTGGAACACCGCCAACGAAACCTAGTACCATTGCCGCTGCAAGAGAAATAATACCAATGTTCTTGCCAAAAGCCACACCTAAGGCGATGGCGGCAACTAAGACTAATAATGAAATAACTGCCATAAGAAAATCACTCCTCATAATTTGTACCTAAGTTCTAACTCTTCTCGAATAAATACTAAAACCCGGATTTTTATTTGCACCTGATGCTAAAAGTTGCTCAAGCATAAAGAACTACTATCATTTCTTTTAGTCCTTTTAATCTTCACAAACCTCTTAGCTATTTGATGTAATAAAGTAACTTTATGGCTTAATTATAGTGAATATTAAAAATGGTGTCTATATCAAATGATACATTATATATAAAAAATGGTATTTGACGAAAAAATCTTCTGGTGATATTATATTTTTCATAAGCTGGAGTATTTTAGGCAACTAACTACTCATTGCCAATCGAGATAAATCCTATGTTTCAAACTTGTATTACTAGAAAAATAAAATCTAAGAGGAGGTTCCAAAGATGAGATTTTCACCCTATTATTTTGAAAATCATTTCAGTGACTTTGAATCATTATTACGTAGCAAAGGTGAAGAATGTACTCTAAAAAAAGGATATGAAATCACAGCAAATAATTCAGACTTATATCTTTATTATATTATTAATGGTATTTTCAAGCTGTCACTTACTCATCAGGAAGGCTCTATAAAAACCATTTGTTTCCATGGGAAGGATTCTATTTTTCCATATTCATTATGCAGACCCACTGACAATGAATATAAGATTGAATCAGATATTTTGGTTCTAACTGCTATCACAGACGTACTAGCTATTCGGATAACACCAGAAATATTTCATAAAACCATGTTGGAAAATCCTGATTTTCACATGGCTATGACTGACTATTGTATTCGTCATTCTAATCTTTTTATGTTTGAATCAATCAACCTATGCTACAATACAGCCTTTATTAAAACTTGTAATTTCATTTACATTTATACTCAGCATTTACATGGAAAAGGAATCAAGCTTAATCAAGCAGAAGTAGGTGAAATCATTGGAGAAAGTCGATTGGAAGTAGCTCGTGCTTTGAAAAAATTACGTACGATGGGTATTGTAAGTACATCTCGAAACGGTATTACTGTTTTAAATATGGATGATTTAATCAGTCTTTGCTCTTACAGACACAATTAATCTGCTACGATCAATTATACTTCTCAAATCTTTTTTCAAATTTATATAATTTTTTAACTTTCAAGTTCCTGAGTCCTTTACTAATGATATGACTATCGAATTTAAAATCATATTTATAATATTACTAAATCTTTTTTTATTAGTTATAAACTACAACTATTACTTCTTCTATAGGCATTATAGCTCCTATAATAGTTTAAATAATATGAGATAGTCCATTTCTATACTTAATATATCAAGATATGATTCTATCAATAAAAAATATCCCGCTTTTTATTACAGGATATCTTTTGTTTGCTTATTCTCAAGTTAAGGAACAGTTTCCATTGTCTTTATGCATTACTAACTTATAATTTTCATCATGAATCTAACAAGTAGCTGCTGCACCAGAACCAGCATAAGAGTTTTTAGAGATTTCTCTAGGATTTAATATAAAATTAATTCTCATCTTCTTCCATGACAGCGTTCAACCATAATCCAGCTAAATGAATTGCTCCATGATAGCCTACAAAAGGAGGCTCATAAGGACTTACTCTCCATTTAGTATCTGGATTCGATATTTGCATTTCCATATTTCTATCTGCCCATTTTAGTGCTTCTCCACTGGCCATTAAAAGTCCTTTTTTATGAGATTGAATAGCCTCCATCCATTCATCTTCTATAAGATAAGGAATATCTTTACTCCCCATATAAGAACAATCACACCAGCAAATACCTTTCAACAACGATAATTCATTTACAGCGTAAGAAAGAACCCCCCTCACTACATCTGCATGGCCTCCTAAGGAAATCACTCCTTCATCTGGATGCAATCGTGTAATATGTTCAAAAACTTTCATTGCAGGTGACATTAGATTTCTAATTTTCTCTTCCTCTGCTCTTATGAATTCGTAATTCGGTATCAAACCTAATATTTCCGATATGTTTTTTATCCATTGAGTTGTCCCATCTATACCATAAGGCCGCCCTAATATATATGGCGTTTTAAAACGTTCCTTTAAATGTTTGGCAGCAGGTTCACCTTCACGGCGAATGACTAAGTTAATATGTGCACCGCCTATATTCTCTATTTCCTCCACAGATGTATCTGAAGTCATTACACAAAGAGGTTCCATTCCAAAAGCACCTTTCATTATGCGAATAAGTTCTTTACTATCTTCGTGAAAGCGAAACATATCAGCGCAAGATCCAATAATATTAAAAGTAGGTCTAGATGTTTTTTCCATATCTACAGGCAAAGTCTTAGCAAGTAGGGAAAGTGTCTCTTGAACTCCCCGATGACCATATATATCAAAACCTCCATAACCAAAAGGAATTAGCCGAACTTGAGGATATTTAGGCTGCAATTCTTCACATATTGCAAATAAATCTGTTCCTATAATCATCGGAATAGAAGAAGGCAACAAAAAAACAACCTTAGGTTTATCTCTTTTTATAATCTCAGCAATTGCAGAATCCAGTCTCCTTATATCTCCTAATGAAATATCCGTTTCATCAATATGTGTGGAATAGAGTTTACACGATTCAGATATTCCAGCACGATTCAAAAACATTCTACCATATGACATATGTCCCATACATCCATATTCAATCAAAACCGCATTACGAATAGAAGCCAGTGTCCACAAAGTTCCCATCCGTCCTGACATAGGTGGTCTAAATTTATGAAGTCCCATCATTATACCTCCTTGATTCCAAAAGTTTTATTACTAAAAGCATTCAACATCCCACTTAATAAAAGCTTAGTCCTCTCATAACCTATCTGACCATATAGATTATATAAATATGGAATACAAGGAACTTGGCTTTTCCCTTTTAGAAGTTCTCCAAAAGAAAAACCTATACAAATATCATTCAATACATGTATATCTGCATCATCATTTACCATATGACAAATCATAGGATTATGTCCCTTTTCATTAATGACTTTCGCCCATTTCCTATCATCAGGATAAAATTCATCTAAATGTAGAAGTATAGGATTCATATTGAATTGATCCAAATATAAAACAAGAGGCAAAGGATCTAATGCCCCAACATGTGTGGAAATGTAGTTTACACCAGAAAAAATATTTTTTACCTGATTTTGCAGTTCAATAGCTTCTTGACGTACTTCATCAAATTCATTATCCCAGCTGATACAAAGTTTCTCTGCTACCGACTCATAAAGACTATTAATTTCACAAACATCATAAAATTCATGCAGACTGATAAATGGTATTTGATACTTATTCTGCATCATCTCTGCCATAGGATTCATAAATGGTGATATTACAAGATTTAAAATTGCATTTGGTGATTCAATAAAATCCTTTATATCTGATTTCGGTGCAAGCATACGTAGTTGAAACCCTCGCTTTTCAAGTGCAGTCAATAATTCAGGCATAGGAATATGTTCTTCTTCTGGGCTTCTTCCAAGAACGTTAACAATATTTGAAGAAGCCTGAGATTTCTCCATAAGGTTTCCAAATGCTAGAAGGGTCTTCCAATATCCTGAAGGATAACTATTACATTTAAAATGGCCTACCAGTACAAAGGTCAGCTTCGCTTTAATATCTAGCTGGATTTCATGTACAATTCCCTCTATATCTTCTCCTATAACCTCAGGAACACAGGTTAAAATTATCATTATTGATTTTGCGCCAGCCTTGTCCATGTCTTTGATAGCCTGTATAACACCTTTACGGCATCCAAAAACTACTTCATTAGAGTCTAAAATATACATCCAATGCAATTCACCGTCTTTATTTTTAGACTGTGATATAAGATTACGGCTATATGTTCCACATTCTGATGTTCCTACTACAAGTGTTGACATACCTTTAATATTTGAGCTAAGTCCTAAAGTAGTATGGAGAGGACAGTGATTTCCAGGAAAAGCAGCAGGAGTTAAAAACTTTACTCCAGCATTTGTCTTAATTGCTGAAAGCCGCTTTAAATGTTTCAATTTTTTCATAGTATTTCACCCCCATCAATTAAAATTTTAGCTAAAAAACGATAATGGGATGACATATTGCATTCAGGAAATGCTTCTATCACTGTTTTTCCCTGTGCCTCAGCCTGCTGTACAAAAGAATCTCGGGGTATATGATAAATAACTGGAACCTGAATTTCATTGGCAGTATTTCTAACTAGCTCTTCTTCGTTTTCAATATTTTTTGCATTGAATATTAACCCTCGTAATGAAGCATATCCTCGTTTTCCAAAACCTTTAACAGCATAGGCTATATTAGAAGCAGCATAAAGAGACATCATTTCTCCAGATGTAACTATACATACCTCATCTGCATAACCGCCTCGAATAGGCATAGCAAACCCACCACAAACTACATCTCCTAATACATCATAAAGTACAATATCTGGCTTATAGACTTCATAAGCATTTAATTCCTCTAGTTTCTCAAAAGCAGTGATAATTCCACGCCCAGCACATCCAACTCCTGGAACTGGGCCTCCAGACTCTACACATAATACTCCACTGTTGCTTTTTATTATAATATCCTCCAGTTCTGCATCTCCTTTTTCTCGTAAAGTATCTAATACTGTAGGAATATTCCTTCCTTCTGTTAGATTTCTTGTAGAGTCTGCCTTAGGATCACAGCCTATTTGCAAAACTGTCAACCCCATTTCTGATAATGCTGCCGCTATATTGGATACGGTAGTAGACTTTCCAATTCCACCTTTTCCGTAAATTGCTATTTTTTTCATTCAAATACCCTCTTTCATATTTATTATACTTAAGCAAATTTAATCAAATCATAAGAAGTACAGGTAGGACGTCCAGTCCTAGGTTCAAGCATAATCTTAGCATCAATATGAAAAGTTTTCCGCAAAACCTCTGCTGTCATCACCTTCTCAGGAGTACCATGACTAACAATTTTCCCTTTACACATGGCAATGATATAATCAGCAAATCGTGCTGCTAGATTCAAATCGTGAAGTACCATTACAATTGTGCATCCTTGTTCTCGATTTAGTCTATAAAGAAGCTCTAGTATTTCAAGTTGATAAGCCAAATCCAAATAGGTAGTAGGCTCATCTAAAAGAATTAAATCTGTCTGCTGAGCTAAAGCCATGGCGATCCAAACTCTTTGACGTTGTCCCCCTGAAAGATTATCTACTACCATAGTTTCAAATTCACTGAGTTTAGTCACTTCAAGTGCCCATGCAATAATTTCTTTATCTTCTGATTTTAGCTTTCCTAATCCCGATTGATGAGGAAATCGTCCATAAGCTACTAACTCACCAACGGTTAAACCAGATGGTGCCTGAGGTGATTGAGGGAGAATCGCCATTTTCTTTGCCACTTCCTTAGTTGATAATCGACCAATCTCATCACTATTTAAATACACAATACCATTTTTAGGTTTAAGAATACGTCCTATTGTTTTTAGGACAGTGGATTTTCCACATCCATTAGGACCTATAATTACTGTAATTTTTCCCTGAGGAACCTGCATATCCAATTTATCAACTATCACTTTATCTTCATAAGAAATGTCTAAATTTACTGTTTCAATACTATTCATATTTTCACCTCCCTTTTCATTGCTTCCCATTTCTTGAAAGTAAATATAAGAAATAGGGTGCACCGATAATGGCTACAATAATTCCAGTAGGTATTTCCGAAGGCTTTACAATAACTCGTGCAATAGTATCAGCAATTGAAACTAGCACTGCACCTACTAAAATACATGTTGGCAATAAATTACTATTACGAGGCCCGACTAGTCTTCGTGATAGATGAGGTGCTATTAGGCCTACAAAACTAATATTGCCGCTAACTGCCGCACATGAAGCTCCTAATGCTATGGCTGCAGTCAGTAACTTACGCCTTTCTTTCTCCATTGAGACACCAAGTCCACATGCCACATCGTCACCTAAATTCAGCACATCAAGTACACGAGATTTAGATATTATATATGGAATAAGCAACAACAGCCAAGGAATCAAAGTAAGTACGAACTTCCAATTGCTGCCCCAAATACTTCCAGACTGCCATGTAGCAACAAACCCAAATTGAGTGTCATCCAATTTAATAACCAATACTGTGGATAATGCTGAAATTCCTGCCTGTACTGCTATACCATTAAGTATTAGTCCCATAGGAGTTATACCTTCACCTTTTTTAAATGCCAATATATAAATAATTGTTGCAGCTATTCCTGCGCCCAGAAATGCTAGAAATGGCAAGGTAAATATGGATAGAAAAGATTCAGCTCCGAAAAACATTACAAACAATATCACCATAAGCCCTGCACCGGCATTAATACCCATGAGTCCAGGATCTGCCAAAGGATTTTTAGATATACTTTGTATAATACAGCCGGATAACGCAAGTCCTCCTCCCACCATAATTGATACTATAATACGAGGAAGCCGAAAGTTAAATAAAATCAAATTTTCATTGTCAGTCCCTCCTCCAAACAAAATACGAAAAGTATCTGATGGGGATAATGAACTATAACCAGTATTCATACTTATAATAAAAGAAAATACCAATAATATAATACATCCTATTGTAATCATCTTATTGCGTATAGCTAATCTTCTTATGTCTATTTTGTTTTTCTCCCGTTTGCTCATCATTATAGTGTCCTCCGTTGCTTACGTGATAAATATAAAAAGAATGGAACTCCAACTAAAGCTGTCAGTACACCTATGGGTGTTTCAAATGGTGGATTTATCATCCTTGCACCTATATCTGCTACAACCATTAGCAAGGAGCCTAAAACAGCAGAGGATGGAATAACTAAGCGGTAGTCCATTCCTACTAGAAATCGAGAAGCATGAGGAATAATTATCCCTACAAAACCTACTGCTCCTACAACAGATACGGAAATACCCGCCAATATCAATATAACTATTGTACATAGCCCATATATAACTGCCACATTTAACCCAAGTCCTTTTGCCACATCTTCTCCCAAACTTAGTATAGAAATCCATCGGGATAATACTATCGCCCCCGTCAACGCTCCTATAATCCATGGAGTCATAATCTTAATCTGTTCCCAATTTGAACTAGCCACACCTCCCACAGTCCAAAACATAATATTTTGTGAAACATTAAAATACAGAGCAATTCCCTGTCCCAAAGAAGAAAATAAGGAACTGACTGCTACTCCTGCCAGAATTAAACGTATATGGGTATCCCGTCCTCCTCCTATGAAAGCAATACCCTGTACTAATCCAGCACCTATTGATGCTCCTAAAAAGGAAAATAAAACAATTTGTCCATAATTCATACTCGGAAAGAAAGAAAAACAGATGGAAAGAGCAAAAACTGCTCCAGAGTTTAATCCCATGAGACCTGAATCTGCCATAGGATTTCGTGTTATCCCCTGCATCACAGCCCCTGCCACGGCAAATGCAGCTCCAACTAAAGAACTGGCAATAATACGTGGTAACCTTAGATCTATTACAACTAAATGTTGTATATTTTCTATATCAAAATGAAATAAAGCATTCCATACAATTTTTAAAGGAATTTCCGTTCCACCTTTAGTAAGAGAAAAGACCATCATCAATGCTAAAAGCACTAAACCTATAATAATAACTAAGTACCCATTCCATAAATGACCCTTTTTCACAGTTTGAACGGAATATTTTCCTTCATCTTTTTGTTTCATAAATTTTCCTCCTTATGCCTATACTTTTCTCTGTTCCTAGTGTCATCTATTCTTTAATTTCAACATTTTATCAATAATATAGAAATATAATCTTAATTTATACTATTACCAGACTATAAAATATATTGGTAATCTAACTATAATTTACTTCATAAAAACAGAGTAGCAAAATAGATATATACGCTACCCTTATCCTTGATAATAAGTTGACTTTATAACACCTTCATAGATAACTTACAGCACCTATTTGCAAATAAAAAACTAATCTGATAATATTTTTATGAATTTTTCAGATGCAAGTCTAATAGCGAGAGGACTTCCAGTATTTAGAGAGTCATCAAAAAACAAAATATGATTATTTTTTACCGCATTAAGAGATTTCCATACAGTAGAAGACTCTTGTGATTCAACTGCTGCCTGAGCAACATCTAAAAAATGCTGGAATATAATATAATCTGGATTCATTTGAGATAACGCCTCTAATGAAAGAACTTCCTGACTCCCAGGATATGTATCTGGAGCTAATAGATTAAATCCTTCCATTTGGTTATAATAAATAGAATTTCCATAACCTGTAGCAACAAAATTGCCTTTCCCGTCAACTCTTAGCAAAGCAAATGTTTCATCTTTAAATGTACTTAATTTTTTCCTTGTTTCACTGATTATTTTTTCCGTTTCTTCAATATATTTACTAGCCAATTCTTCTTTACCAACAATCGAAGCACACTGAACAGTCGTATTTTGCCAAGTATCCTTCACATCTAGCTGAATTACTGGGGCAATTTTAATCAATTCCTCATATACCTTATCTATATGCCCTTTGAAAGTCACAATTACATCTGGTCTTGATTCAAGAATTGCCTCTAAATTCAAATCACGAGCACTGCCTAAATCTATAATATTAGCAGTACCTTTATATGACCTAAGGGTTTCAAACTCTTCTAAAGCCTTCATTGCATCACCTATCGTAGCTCCTGCAGAGGCTATGGGCGGAGTTTCCAATGCGAAAAAATAATCTAGATATACTGCATGAAGAACTGCTATTCTTTCAGGTTTTTTCTCAAGTATTACATCATTTCCTGCCGCATCTTTTATAGTTCTCGGCCACTTTACAATTTCAGTATCCTCTTTTGAATCAGTACTTACGCTCCTCTTTTCTGTCTTATTCTCCATTATCCCTGTATTATTTTCTACAGAATTTCCAGTACACCCAGATAGTACGCCTATTATTAATATCATCAAAACAATTAGTCCTATGATTTTCTTCATTTTATATACCTCCAATAAAAATATAGTTAGGCAGCGCTAACCTGCCTAACAGCCATTATATCAAAACAATTTTATCATTGAAATGATGTAATCCTGAAATCATCATGCATTATTCCTGAATTTTTCCCGAAATCCACTGGGTGAAATCCCAAATTGTTTTTTAAAAGCGCGGCTAAAATGATAGGGACTACTATATCCTACACTTTTAGCCACCATAATAATAGGAGCATCTCCAGTTATTAATAATTCTTTAGCTCTATTTAGTCGATGAATCATTAAATAATCACCTGGACCCATCCCTGTATATTTAGTAAACACATAAAATAATCTATTTTCATTGACTTCATACAAATCAGCCAGTTCTCCAATAGTGAATATATCCATATAATGTTGATGGATATATTCAGATGCCTTAGTAAATAACAGTTGAGCATCACCATTGGTTTGATTATATGCACAAGTAAATATTTCTTCCAATATACAGTGAAATATGGTCTCTCTTTGAAAAGCATAAATTGTTCCAGGTTGACTTGATATCTTCCATAGACGTCTAATCATTTCTGAAAGTCTGGGGCTTTGTCCTATATCCAATTGAAAATGTGTATTCTCCAATGTAAAATCTTTTATATCAGAACTATGAATATTGTAAAGTACCAAAAAATATTCCCATTTTATATTTCCGATTACACGTTTATCTAGACTCATATTTGCGCCGCCATGAATTATATTTCCTACATTTGCTAAATAAGGACTCCCATCAAAGTGAAACTGTGCCTGACCTCTAATAGGAAAAATGAAACCGGGAAATGGTGCTGTTTTCATCCAGCCAGACTCACCTGAATCCACACTATAATGATATACTCCTTCTACATTAAAATGAGTATATGTAAAATATTCCGCCAATCTATTAATATCAGTTTTCATATTGTATATCTCCTTCCACAAAATTATATGTCATCTAATTCTCATATATAAAAAGTATCAATGTATGATAAATCTATTAAAATAATAAAATAATGAGGTTAGTTTAGGCTAACCCCATTATTTTATCATTGCTTAATATACTTTTCAATTATAAGTCATATAAATTCATAATTTTTCTTAACTGATATTAAATAATTTATCCTGAATTATTCATCACAATTCAATAATGATGCTACACTCTCAATA
>NZ_JBEBOY010000010.1:0-98742 GCF_040396155.1 Tissierella praeacuta | reverse complement strand
ATATGCTTAGAAGACTTAATAAAAAGTGCTTCTAAACATATTATACGAGGAGGATATAAAGTGAAAGAACAGCAAGGAAAAATAAATAAAGGCTCAAGAATTTTTGCAGTGATTTTGATTTTGTCTATGTCTATGTTATTACCATTTATGCTTAATACCTTACAGGTTAGGGCAGAAGACTCTGAAATAATATATATGGATTACAAGGATTTATTAGAAATGTATAAAAAAGAATACAACTGTATTTGTCAACCTAAAAGTGGTTCTTTCCATAGTTAGTTGAAGCTTCATGATTTTTCCAATAAAAGAACTTTTGAACGCAAAGTTGAAAAGTTACAACGTCCATACATAATTCTTTTTATAACTTTAATCTTATTTACGCTGCCTTCTGCCAGTCCATTACTATAACTATAAGTAATAGCATTTTTTACAGCATCAATATCCCTATTTATTCCACCTATAAAGCTATTGATTTCATTTATATTTAATTGTTTAGCTTCTTCAATCCATAAATCTAACTTATTAGGATCTGCGTTCTTTAAAATATTCTTAAACTTTAATGCAAGCTTGTAAATGCTATCAAATAATGGATATATTGACAATACTCTATTTAATTGAGATTCACTTAGTTTTCTCACATCTTTTAATGGTTTATATAGTAGCTTTATAAGTAGCGTCCTTTCAATAAATTCCACATTTTCATTATTGGATTCTTTAATTGCTTCTTTATTTAATTTTCTCATACGAGTTGTATACATACGTATTGTCGAGCTTGAACCTGTATAACCTTTAGCTTTAATGAATTCCTCTATCTTTTTAAAAGTATAGCCTTCCAGTAAGAGTTGGTTAATATCCTCATGATAAGGGGATAGTAAAGTGTTATTTCTTGTTGTGCCATAGTTTCCATTTATTGGTGATACATTTACATCTAAGTAATTGGTGACAGTGGCACGATGGATACCTAATTCTTTAGATATTGCCCTTTTAGAAAAACCTTTTTTATACATTTCCCTTACTATGGATATTAATTGTTCCTTTTTAGCAACATTATCATTGTGATTAGATTCCTGGGTACTTATATTTAAAGCATCCTCTAGTTCTTTTTCAGACATATTAAGATACTTTTCTAGGGTACGAATATCCATATTTAGCACTTTGCAAATTTGTGTATTTGTTGTACCAGTTTCAATTAATTTCTTTGCCCTATATATTTTCTCAGTTAAAGTTAATTGTTTATTATTTTCTTTTATTGAGCTTTCCTTTTTGATATCTTGTACTTCTGCTTCTATTTCTACCTTTGATTTCAGATGATTCATTAAAAATTTCTTACAATAATCTGTAAGATTTTTTAATAAATGAAACCTATCACTGACTTGAATGGCTCCTGGATGAGAATCTTTGATGGCATTAGAATATGTAATAGAGCCATCTCGAGAAACTACCTCAATATTTGGAAATGTCCTTAGCCAAGTAACTATATCATCATATTCTCTAGAGTTAATCATATCAACAATTCTGTGAGTATCTATATCAATCATAATCGTTCCATAGGTTTTACGTCTTTTTGTTGCAAAATCATCAATACATATCTTTTTTATATTACTTTTATTAACATTTATCATTATTTTTTTTTAAGAGATTGCAAATAGTACTTTTACCTATGTTTGCAATTCTAGAATTTATCATCTTCGCAGCTGACATAGAGCTAACGTTTTGGGATATATTGATTATTTCTTTTTGTAAACGAATAGTCTTTTTGGATTTAAACCCAATAAAGTTAAAGGTTTCAGCAAATGTTGTATGCTTACAATCTTCATTTAGACAAAACATCTTTCTATTATTTAAGGTAATAACTGTCTTCCTGTCCTGTATGGGTAAATCTTGAAAATTCTTTTCATAGTGTGAATGCACCTTATTAGATGGGGTATTACAATAGGGGCATATAGCATATTCTCGTAATGATTCTACATTTATATAAATAGTATCGTTCGAAATAAAGTGACTGACATATTCTAAATCTTTATCTAATAGTTTGATAAGTTCTTCCATATCCAAACCTCATTTCTTAAGTTGTTATTAGAATATTATAATGCTAATTAACTATAATTTCAACTAACTATGGAAAGAACCACTTTTAGGTTATCATAAACAACATAATAACATAGAATGGTCAAGATTTTTTCTGGTTAGTTTTACCATGTAATTAGTTTATTGCAATTTAAATATTTCAATAAATTTTAATATCTGCTTCATACACCTGTAAACCTATCTATGTCTCAAACAAATAAACTTCTTTCATTTTGCAAATGTCTGAAGTGAGATAAATAAAGTAGTGTTAGAAAATCATAGGGAAAAGGTATAAGTAGTGCCTTGAAACTATGGTTTTTTATTAGAGCCTTGTAAGGATTAAGGGATATGGAATAAGGCTTAAGGTCAGGCAAATCAATGGATTAGAAGGTTAAATAGAAAAGAAAATGGAAAGGAAAAATGGATAAAATCCCCCTTAGACCTTCTCTCTAAACCCTCAATCCTACAAGTACTTTATTTTCATTTTTCACTCTAAAAATTAATAAATACAAGGACTTTAGTGAGGTGGAAAAAAGGAATAAGGGATTTGGTGAGAAAATGGGCAAAGATAACAAGCCAGTGTTTTCAATGAGTTGATGGGTATTAGTGAGAGTACTTTATTTGATTTTTAAAAGGAGTTTGTCTGATGAACACAAGAAATCATGGAAAACGTCATGAAATCTCCTGCCTTTTTTATATTACCTTTATAAGTAATGACATTTCCAAAAAATAAAAGATAATTACTGGATAATGCTATTATAGGTGTAATTCACTTATTTATTATAACTAAAAATACAAAAATAAAATAAATTGAAATAATAAAAACTATATAAGGTAACCTTTCTTAGTGAGGATTCTCCTATCTTCTATAAATGAGAGATGAATTGCTAAAGCATTTGATACAGATATATCAATATGGTATTCTATAATCAGTATTAAATAATGAAGGGCTGGTTATATAAAAGGATTAGATATAAATAACCAATTTAGTGTTCAGGATATATTATTATCTTGTTTTGCTTATAAAATACAGAAATGAGTACATTCATAAATGCCTACAAAAGTGCGAGTAGTAGATTGATAAAGAAAGAATTTCCTGTAATAAGAAAACAATTATAGAAAGAATATTTTGCTAAATGTTTCGGATGTGTAGATTTATTTATAATCAAATGTTAGCAGATAAAATTGAATATTATAAGAAGACTGATAAAATACTTAACAGTTAGAGCTTGGGTAATCTTAGTAGGCTGCTACTATTGACCAAGAAGATCCTGCTTCAACGAATGGATATGAGTAAATGGTGAGTAGTTCGCTGAACATTCTTTATACTTGGTGATGTAACAGTAGAAGTATGTTTATTGGTAAATTTGAAAAATATCTTAAAAGAAAGAAGGTTTTTATTATGAGGCAACTTATACATGATTTTAAAGGAAATAAGCTTTTAAAGCTATACTTGATATTCTTTTCTCTAATCAATCTAATATATACATATTTTAAAGTGTCTAAATCCCTGTATATACAAAGGTATCGTTTAGGGGGAACAATAGAAAAGTATCAATTCGAATACCTTTCAAATATTACTAAAATCACTAATTTTCTTGAATTGTTAATTATATTAATCTATTTAATTTATTTTATAAGAGTTATTATGAAAAAAGATAAAACAGACACAAGAAACTTTTTAATAATTAACTTTTCTTTTTTTATGTTTCTTATTTCTATTATCTATTTGGTTTCTGTTATATTTTCAGTATTATTTTGGCCTTTAGCTATGCTATTATATGCCCCTTTAGCAATAACATTTATATTTTTAATATACTCTATTATAAAAATGTTATATAAAAAAATGCTTACAAATTTTAGCAGTTAATGAATATCATTTTAACTTGGTGATGTAATAGTAGAATTATGCGAAGCAAGAACTAAATTTGGTTATTGTTAGGGAGGGGAGAATTATTATAGAAATGCCATTTATTTTGGGAATCTTGATTTTTTTAATAATATTTATAGTGGCTATAAGAGTTTATATAATAGTATCGAGTTATATAGGTGAACAAATTAGACTGTTTTTTGTAAACTTATGGCAAAGGATTAAGAAATAAGTATAATCAATATATAATAAGACATATTCCTAGATTTATGTTCAGAAAATACGGTTTGTGTTTTAGACTGGGAGGGAGAGATTCATTATGAAAAAATTGTTTTTATTTTTATTAGGGTTTATTCCATTAGTATTAGGCTTTTTAATGAATTCATGGTTAATGCAAAATCATATCTTAAAATTTAAGTTAATAGGCATTATATTTCTTGCTTTATGGCTATTGATTGGATTTACAACTTGTTATTTTGCAAAAACGCCATTAAAATCTACTATAATTGCAAATTTACCTGCTTTTTTAATGCTTTTATTCATTATGTATCAGGAAATTATATTAAGACGCTATTGGTCTAATATATTTGGCGTTGCTACTCAGTTTTATTATTTGCCATTGATTAATATTGCTGCATCTTTTTATCCTTCCTTCATGATAGTTCGGTTTTGGTTAGTAAGTTTAATAGGATTTTTATTAATGTTTTCATCATATTATTTAGGTGGTTACTTAAAAAAACATCGTAATATATAATAGTCTCAATATATAGTTATTACACATAATTTATTTAAAGCAATCTGGTAATATGTCAAGAGATAAATTTTAAAGAAATTAGAAGAAACATTTAAAGAAGGGTAACTTTAATAGAACCTATGACTATGTAAGAAAATAGGCTTAAGAAAAGAAAATATTCTATTGAGTCTCTCCAACTTTATTGCTGGAGTAGATTTGATTCTTGGTCAGCAATCCAAAAATCAGGCGTACTAATTTACGAGATGTAAGTGCGAGTGCTCGTTTGTGCTGGTGAGTAGTTACTTCACCGAATTTTTTATTATAGAATTCTTTGTATTCAGGTACATTGTTTTTAACGCTATTAGCGGCTTCAATTAAATAGTATCTAAGATACTTATTGCCTGTTTTAGTCATACTAGTATCTTCAGCGGTGTAGTCACCTGATTGATTAACTCTCCAGGTTAAACCCGCATATTTAGCTAAAGCATTATGGGAATCAAAAGCAGTAATTGTCCCTATCTCTGATAAAATACCACCAGCTAAAACAGGTCCGATACCTGGAATGGACATTAAGGATTGATATTCAGTAGTATTCATACCTTTAATGTTCTTCTCAATAGCTTTATCAATAGTCTTAACCTCACTTTCAAAAGCTTTAATAAGGTTAAAGGAAGAAGCTATAGAGATATTTAAAGGCTCATATAACACTTTGTCTAATCTATAGGAATCATTTGCAGCTTTCTGCAATAACTTAGCTGTTGCTTGTGGATCGCTAAATCGATTTTTACCTTTATCCTTAACGAAATCTACCAGATATTCAATGGGAGAATAGGTAATATCATCTAAAGATAAGAATTCAGTTAGCACAGCTGTAGAGGTAGCACCATAGTTATTAGAAAATGGCTTGTCCTCTTTATCTAGGACAGCTAATTGACTAAATTTTAGGTATATGTTAGATACCATGTAAGTTTTTTCACGAGTAATACACTCAACCAAATGAAGTCTATGGCGTGTAAGCCTTTGTAAAGCAAGAAACTGAGAACCACGCCAAGGTGAGGAAGTAATCCTTGCACATCTAGCGAAATCAGCTATGACAAATGCATCCAAAGGATCAGTCTTGTCCATATCCACGAAAGACTTTCTGTAATTAGCAGTCGTTTTAGGGTTAAGACAATAAACTTTAGGTTCATACAATGCCAAATCTTCACTTGAAGATAGGAAATTAGCCACGTGAATACTATAAACAGATGTAGATTCCAAAGCAATAACAGCATATTTAAGGTCATTAGAATTCAAACAATCCAAAATACTTTTTAACATAGATTCAGCACCAGGATTGTTATTTAATGCCTTTAGGTTAAGAAGTTTATTACCTTGAAAATCTAGAGCACATAAGACATTGGTCTTAGAACTAACATCAATACCAACAAACAAAGTTGATAAAATATTGTTCTTCATATTATCACCGCCTTTCATAAGATGGTATGGGAACAATTAGTAAAAGAGATATCCTAATCTTAGTCACTAACTTCAACCTCGCACTATAAGCATTCATCTTTGAAAAATACCTTGCTGTTGGTCTAGTCAAAGAGATGCAGCATCTGTGTTAAAAGATTTTGATGGCTAAGTCAGGAAGCATGCTTCAATAGCAATAGCCAAATGGCTTTGCAAGGAGGACTAGAATTATCCTTCGCTAATCATTCTTTCTTTAATTATAGCATCAGAATATCTCAAATTAAAAATTGTATTAAAAATATAAATAATATGCTTAGAAGACTTAATAAAAAGTGCTTCTAAACATATTATACGAGGAGGATTATTATGAAAGTTGAATTGAAAAAAAATATAAAAATAATACGGGGAATTTTTAAAAGTAGAGTTTATGAAGGAGGGGAAGTTGTGCTTAATACAAAACAAATTAAAGCAGGCATTTTTGGAGCTGTTTTTACTATTTGTGGCATACTATTACGGTTGTTTGCTAACGATATTGCTTGGCCAAAGGAATATGGTTTTAGTGGACCTCGAGAAAATACAATATGGGCAATTCGAGAAGGGGCATATCAAGATATAGGATTAGCCTTTTTAATATTTGGATTAGCTGTAATAATAATTGTAATAATTAATTGGTTATGGAATCCACTACCTATACAAGAGGATTAAAAATAGTACAATTATATTCTTTATAAAATGTACATAATTGGTAATGTAAAAAGTTCTATGAAAAAATAAAAGCTAAAAACTGACTAGAATAATCAAAATGTGTCTTGGTTCTACCGCCACCCTTGACAAAAATAAGAAAATGCTGAGAGAAAAGCATCAAGGGCAAGCCTACGGTGGCTGCTGCTTTTGGGCTCAAAGAATCTAAAAACAAGACTTTTAAGCACAGGAAGATATGTATTCTTCTGAAAGCTGTATTAATTTAATCCATCTAGATGGCATATTAGGTAAAGCTTCTAGTTCTGGAACAACCACTGGAACACTGGCTTCTAATGAGGCATGAGGCCTAAGAAAGTTAAAATAAACAGCAAATAATGTAACAAAAGTAACAGAACCACGGTGAGCACCAAAACCATGAGATGACCTGTAATTACCTTTGAAGGTGCGATTAAGACGCTCAATAATTTGTTTAAGGGGTCTGAGTTCTTTAGAAACTGGATCTTCATTAGTAAGGCCAATAACCTGAGAAACATCAAAGAATATATCATTTTGGGCAAAGAAATGTTGCGCAAGAAGATAAATAGGATTCCCATCAACAATGATATTGAGCTTCTTTGGTAATTCTTTAAACTTAGATAAAACATCATCTAACGCAATAATAGCTGAAGGAATATCGCGGTTAGGAGATACATGATAAGAAAGAATAATCTTCTTAACCGCATCAAAGAAAAAGAAGATATAATGCCACTTACCATTAACCCTAATGTATGTCTCATCTCCGCAAATAGAATCTGATAGTTCATAAGGATAATGGTCAACAAATGGCTTTGTAATAACACTTACAGTATTAGCGTAATTAAGAACAGTTTGATGCGAAATATTAACCTGATGAATATCTTTCATAATGGAAGCAGTTTTTCTAGCACTAAGACCATAATTAACATAATAGGTCAAAACAAGACCAAGAACATGATTAGAAGCATAAATCTTAGGCAAAGAAACAGAACCTTTAACAGGAGAAATCCTAGATAAAGGCTTAAAATCAATATTAAATGCTCTGTAAATATAACGCATTTTAAAAGAATGAGGCTCAGTTTCAAAGAGTTCCTTCTGGTCCTTAGATAAAGAATTAAGATTCTTAACATAAAAGGAACAATCATTGTTCTTGCATTTGTAGATAACAAAGAATTTACGATCTTTAATAGGCTCAAGAGTCTTATTGCAATGAGGACACCTTAAGATCACAGATTTAGAGAAATAGTTTTTGCGGTTAAAAACAGAATTACAAACTTTACACTTAAATTGGCCTTTACCACCATTGTTATCATATAGATATAAATGAGGTGCACCACAGCAAGGGCAAGAGATAGATTCAGGAACAGGAACTTTAGAATTTACAGGTTTAAGCTCCTTACCCTTATCAAGCATATGCTTTTTAAGAAGAGCTTTATAATTGTACTTTTTAACCTTATCAAAGATAGGCATATCAGCAACTTTAAGTTTACGATAAGGCTTGTCAATTGGCTCATCAGATTGTTTGGAAGCTTTCATAGCACCTAAGGAAAATAAAAGATACAAAATAATATTGTTTTGGACTTGAATAAAGTATAGTAAATAAGTTATAATATCGTACATGGATGACAATTCCTTTCTGGTTGTTTGATTGTTTTCGTCGACGATATTATAACTGAGAAATGGATATTTGTCATCCTTAATATTTTTGACAATACCAATTTTATTAATGGAGGGGTATTATGAGAAAACTGAGCAGGTATCTAATACTTATATTTTTAGCTTTGATAATTTTTGATATACCAGCAACTGCTGAAAGTAATTCAATTAAAGTATTTGTAAATGGTAAGGCTTTAGATGATGATGTTGTCCTGGTTGTGGAGAATGGCAGAACTTTGATACCGATTAAATTTATTTCTGAAGAATTAGGTTTTGATGCAAAATATATAGAAGAGTCTGGAAGGGTAAACATTAAGAAAGATGATAGAAATATAGAGATTACAATAGACTCTGATAAGGCAAAAGTAAATAACAAAGAAGTAGAATTAGATGTAAAACCATTTACTAAAGAAAATATGATATTTGTTCCTCTTAGATTTATATCTGAGAGTTTAGGAGAAGAAGTGATCTGGGATGAGAAAAATAAAATTGCTTTAGTTGGTAAATTTCCTGGTGAAGCGAAAGTTGAAAATACATTTTTATACTTTAATAATGAACATAGTTATACTTTAAATTTGCCTAATTCTTGGAAGGAAGAAACAATAATAAAGACAGAAGATGGAACTTTATATGTATATGATAAAAAGACTGCTAAGAAATTTATAGAAGATGGACATGAGAGTTTTGGACCAGTTTTTGAAATAAGATGGAGTGACTATCCAATAATAGCTACACTTCCATATGAGGGGGATTATATACTTAGCTATAAAGATGGAATGTACTCGGAGGCCTTATTTTGTAGGGACTTTCAATTTTATCCAGAGACTAAGGATTCTTATATGAAAATTTTTAATGAAGCTCAGGATGTACTAGGTTCTTTTAAAGTAGTTGATGAAGGTGCTTTTGTAGAAGATGATAATAAGAATTATATGAATGAAATAGATTTATTACATGATATATTAGATAATTATGTACCAGGGAATATTTTCAATAGGGATGAAATATATACTCATAAGAGTCCAATATCTAATACAAGTTTTCTATATATGAGAAATATTAGAAATGAAGAAGAGGTATTAATAAAGATAGAAGATAAATTTGATAAGAATAGTAAGCTTATAAGATATCATTTAAAAAATTATTGGCACAATTTAGTTAAAAATAAATTAAGTCAATCTGAGGCGTTAGAGTTAGCAAATAGCTTTATTAATAAATATGTAGACGAAGTTAGCGAAGTAGTAAAGAAACCAGATTTATATCCAAGCCTATATGAAAAGGAAAAACATGAAACTTATGGAGATAAAGATGGAAAATATATTATAGTAGTAGATTTAGAGCATGGTTTTATTGAATATTTTAGTAAGAATTAATGAGTTCTAATTAGTTTTTAAAGGGATGCAATTAATTTTATATTTATCAACCATTATATATTTAGTTAATATTTTAAAAGTAGAGTTTATGAATGAGGAGAAATTATGCTTAATACAAAACAAATTAAAGCAGGCATTTTTGGAGCTGTTTTTACTATTTGTGGCATACTATTACGGTTGTTTGCTAACGACTTATTAATGAGTATAAAAATGATGCATCATGTCTGTATTCAAACTGAAAAATATAATGAATCACTTGAATTTTATACTAAAATTTTAGGATTTGAATTAGTTTCAGAAACACCAAATTTTCATAAACGTGATTTTAATACATGGTTAAGACTTGGGACATTTATGATTGAATTGCAGACTGGAAAAAAAGGAGAGAAACTGAATAGACGGAGTTCATCAAATGAAGGAATAGTACATATGTGTTTTTTGGTTGATAATGTTCAGGAGGAATTTGATAGGATAAAAAGATTAGGTTATAATAGATTCAAAATTAAAAATGGAGAAATAATATATAGAGTTGAAGACGGTTATTTATTTAAAATTAAGGCACCGGAAGGGACAGAAATTGAAATAAGAGATTTGCTGATATAGGAGTTATTATGCAGAAAATATTAGATAGATATGTTAGATCTCTTTTATTCTATTTTTATTAGTATATTGGTTTGTAACTTTAAGATCAATTGAACCATATCATCCCAATAATTGGAACCATGGGAAGTTAAGCCTTATTGCTATTAGCAAATATAGAAATGAAATAATATTTTTTGTAGAAGATTGGTAATCCGCTTCTGCTTTTTTATTTATTTAGCAAACTAGGAACAGCCTTCTTTCAGAGTTATTGTTATAATAAAATTGCCATAGAGAGAAAGGTCAGGTGAAGTTTGATATTGAATTATAGAAAAGATATTGAAAGATGTATTAAATTCATTGAAGAACATATTAAGGAAAATATTACTATTGAAGAAGTTGCCAATCAATCTGGGTATTCTCTTTATCATTTTTGCAGGGTCTTTAGCCTATGTAATGGAGTATCTGTTATGGAATATATTCGAGGACGTAGGCTATCTTTAGCAGCGACTGAATTATTTAAAGGAAGAAAAATTATTGACATTGCTTTGGACTATGGATTTGAAACACCTAGTGGATTTGCCAAAGCTTTTCGTAAAGCCTTTGGTTATAGTCCCACGCAGTATATAGCACGAATGTCTGGATACGATGATGCAAAGCTAAAATTTGAAATTGGAGGTCATATTATGAATCCTGTTATTGTGAAGAAACCTGGATTTAAGGTTGCTGGTTATGGAATTAAAACCAATATTACTGGAGCCACATATACAAAGGATATTTCATCATTTTGGAGTAATTACAATGGGGAAAACTTAGAAAGCAAAATGTATAAAATTCTAAATCCTAGCAAACATGGTGAAGTGGGATTATGTGTTCCGTTATCTGAGGATGGAAATGCAATATATCTTTTAGGTGTAATAGTTGATGATTTTTTAAAAGTGGAAGAGGATATGTTAACAGTAGAAGTACCAGAAGCTGAGTATGCAGTTTTTACAACGATTCCAATTGATACTACAAATGATGAAGAACAAAATGAGTTTGCAAAGGTTATCGCAAGTACTTGGAAATATATTTTTGAAGATTGGTTTAAAGACAGTGGCTATGTTTATGATGAAAGTAAACTTGATTTTGAATTCTATGATGAACGTTGCCACCATAGGCAGGATACTGTCATGGATATTTATGTTCCTATTAAAAAATAAAATAGCAAAATAAATTAGAAAGAAAGGTGATAAAATGTTGAGCTATTATGGTAGGTTATCTTCGGAAGTATATGATATGGATAAGCCTATAGGGCATTCTTTTGGGGATGTAGAATTTTATATGAATAGATTGGAGTCTTGCAAAGGACATATTCTTGAGCCTGCAACAGGAACTGGTCGTATATTAGTTCCTCTTTTGGAAAAGGGATTAAAGGTTGATGGATTTGATAGTTCAAAGGATATGCTAAATATATGTGAGAACAATTGTAGAAAAAAAGGTTTAAATCCTAAGCTTTTTGAAGCAAAAATGGAGTCTTTTTCACAAGATACAAAATATGATGCTATTATAGTTCCAACTGGAAGTTTCCTTTTATTATATAAGAGAGAAGATTCAATAAAGGGGCTACAAAACTTTTATAATCATTTATCCAATGGTGGAAGGTTGATAGTTGACATATTTTTGCAAACTGATATTTCAATAGGCATAGTTTCTACAAAAACTTGGAAATGCTCCAACGGAGATATAATTACATTAGAAAATAAAGTTGTAGAGGTTGATTATATAAATCAATATACTATTTCCCATGGGAGATACGAGAAATGGCGTGATGGAGTATTAGTACAAACTGAATTAGAGCATTTCCCATTGAGATGGTATGGAATAGAAGAGTTTAAGATCATACTTGAGAATATAGGATTTAAAGACATTGTGATTTCCTCAGATTATAAATTTGGGCAGTATCCATCAAATTCTGATGATGTAATTACTTTTGAGGCTGTTAAATAGAAATAGATGCCAGAAATATTATGCAAAGAGCTGGCAAATAGTAATATGTATATTATTCCATAGGTAGAAAATAAGAAAGAACCTTGCATCTTAACTTTGCATAAAGTATACTAATCTGAAAAGGAGGATTGCTTTATGAGAAAATACGTTATTTTTGCATAGCATTGGCTATTGCAATTAATTGAAAAGTTTAAATTGTTATGGCCATTGCTATTCCTAAAAATATAATTTTAGGAGGGCAAAATGAGCTATAGGAGAGCAGAAGATATTTTACCATCAGAAATCATTGAATTAATTCATAATTATGTAGATGGAGAATGTATATATATTCCTAGAAAACCTAATAGCAGGATACAATGGGGAGATAAAACTAATATTCGCAAGGAGTTAGAAATACGAAATCAACAGATATATGTTGATTATAAACAAGGATATAAAACTGTGGAGTTAGCTGAGAAATACTTTTTATCTGAAAAAAGCATACAGCGTATTATCCTTAAAATGAAAAAAATAGCTTTAGAATAATAGGTCAATATACTTTGGTATATTGGCTTATTCTTTTTTCTAAAAAAGTTTAAGGTAGAATCCAAATATAAGAAGAATTAAAATATAGACATAAATATGAAAAATCAAGGAGGAGAAAGTATGGGTACACCTGTTTATTTTGCATAGCTAGGCTATTGCAAATAAATAATATAAGAAATGTAATAGCCTTTGAATATCTCTGATAAGCAAAGGAGTGCAAAATGGGCTATTTAAGAAAATTTGAATATAAGATTATACAAAAGGATTCATATAAAATCATTCGTAATTGTGCTGGATGTGGATGTAAAGCAACATATTTAAGTACAGAAAAATTTAGAATAAATGCCAATGGAAAATATTTGGATATATGGCTGATTTATCAATGTGAAAAATGCAAGCATACCTATAATTTAAGTATTTATGAACGAATAAAAGTAACTGATATTTCTAAGAGTGATTATGATAAATTTTTAATGAATGATTTAGATTTCGCTTTAGACTATGGAATGAATAAACAATTACTTCTAAAGAACAAAGCAGATATTGACTGGACAAGTGTAGATTACCATATAATTGGAGATGATATAGAATTTAAACAAGGAGATTATATTGAAGTATATAATCCTCAGCAATTGAAAATTCGAACAGACAAACTAATTTCTAATATATTACAGATATCAAGGAATAAAGCTAAGTTATTAGAAGAAAATGGAACAATAGAAATAAGAAATGATTATTTAGAATGTAAAATAGGAATTTTGATTAGAGGAATATTCATATAGATATAGTTTCAATAAAATAACATAAAGAAAAGAGAATTAGATGGATTCACATATTGAATTTTGTTATAGATATTATAAAACCAACCGTATTAAGTTTATAAAACTTTACGGTTGGTTTTTATAATTTGGAGAGAATTCAATTATTAAAAAAATCAATATTAAGTCCAAGTACTATAGATAATGTAAATTTAACTTTTCCATATAAGTTTGCTAAAATATAAACTATATAAAAAATATGTCGAAAATAGTCAAATTTAATAAATGATATTGATATAATGCCTTAAGGGAAGTGAAGAAGTGAATGATAAATCTGAAGGATTTAGTCCATTTTTAAAAGTAGAAAATATAACAAAGAATTTTGGAAATATAGAAGCTCTTAGAGGGGTTAGTTTGGAAACCTATTTAGGAGAGGTTCTAGCTATTGTAGGAGATAATGGGGCAGGAAAGTCTACCCTTATTAAGATCATTTCTGGAGTATTTACACAAGATGGTGGGCAGATATGGATAGAAGGGGAAAAACAGGATAATTTGAATCCTAAAACTTGTTTGAATAAAGGAATTTCAACAGTTTATCAAGATTTGGCATTGGTAGATACCCGTGATGCTGCTTATAATATTTTTCTTGGCAGGGAACCAATGAAGGGTTTATTTATTGACAGGAAGAAAATATATAGTGAATCTAAACAGTTGATTCAAGATTTAGAAGTCCATATACCTAGTATAAAAACTCCTGTAAAAAATTTAAGTGGAGGGCAAAGACAGGGGGTAGCTGTTGCCAGGGCTATTCATCAAGGAGGCAGGTTATTAATTTTTGATGAGCCAACAGCAGCTATGGGCTTAGTAGAATCCTCAAGGGTACTAAAGCTAATTAAAAGGCTTGCAGGAGATGGTTATGGGATAATTATAATTAGTCATAATCTACAGCAGGTATTTGAAATTGCAAATAAAGTATGTGTAATGCGTCAAGGCAGAATCGTAGACATTGTTAAAACTGATGAATTAAATATGAATGATGTTGTTTCGATGATTACTGGCGCAGCAGATATTTAATGAAGGAGAAGAATTATGAATAAAGATTTTAGGATTTTACTACAACCACATAGGTATAGGATTTTGTTACTATTTACTTTATTTGTTATGGTAATTATTCTTAGTTTTATATCTTCACATTTTTTAACATTGAATAATATAAAGAATATATTAGACCAAGCATCCTTATATATTATTTTGTCCATAGGAATGACATTTGTAATTTGTTCTGGAGGAATTGATTTATCAATTGGCTCTGTAATTGCATTGAGTTCAGTTGTATCAGCCTTTGCCATGAAGGCTGATTTTAATGTAGTTATTGCCATTGTCATGGGACTAGCTGCTGCTATGAGTGTAGGAGCCTTCAATGGATATATGATTTCTTCTTTGAAGATAAATCCTTTTATTACTACATTGAGTACTATGTCTATAATTAGGGGAGCAACATTGGTGATTACAAAGGGCAGACCTATATATGGATTTCCTAAATCATTTACGTATTTAGGTAGTGGTACTGTTGGGTTTCTTAATTGTCCAATTATTATAGCTTTCTTTGTTACCTTAATAGGTATAATTCTTTTAGGAAAAACACGATTTGGCAATTATTCTATTTCTATGGGATGTAATGAGGAAGCATTGAGAAGGAATGGAGTTAATACAAACAGATATAAAACACTTATATATATATTGTGTGGATTATGTTCAGGAATAGCGGGGCTTATTATTAGTGCTCGATTGAATACAGCAGAGCCTTTGGCAGGAATGGGATATGAAATGGATGCTATTGCTGCTGTTGTTCTTGGTGGAACTGATATGCAAGGTGGACGAGGAAGTGTTGTTGATACTTTTATTGCTTGTCTTATTTTAGGAGTAATAAATAATGGTTTGAGGATTTTGGCTATTTCATCTAATTATCAGCAACTATTAACAGGAATTATTATTTTAATAACAGTAGCATTATCAGAATATAAGCAGAGAAAAAGGATTAAGATGGGATAAAATAAATAAAAAGGAGATAGTGATATGGGACGAAAAAAGAGGGTGCTTTCACTTGGAGCATTAGCTATGGATGTAATAATAGAAACAAAACAAATGCCGCAAGAAGATGGATTTAGTTTTGTAGAGTCTGAAAAGCTTGTACCTGGAGGGAGTGCTTCTAATCTTTCTGTAGCTCTGGCTCATTTTGATGTGGAGGCCTATCAAACAGGAAAAATTGGTGATGATAAGTATGGAAATGAATTTCGTAGAACATTAGTAGAAGATGGTGTTGATGATAGATTTTTAGTTACTAAGCCAATGGGCTCTACCTTACATACATTTATTATAACTCAAGGAGAGAAACATTGTATTTTTGCAAACTTAGGGGATTCAGTGACAAATTTGGAGCCAGAGGAACTCCCAGAAAACATACTAGATGGAATAGATGTATTCTACACTGATATGTTTTCATCCCGTGCATCTATATACTTAGGTAAATTAGCTAAGAAGAAAGGTATACCCGTTGTATATAATATGCAATGTCCACCAAGTTTTATGAAGAAATGTGGTGTTGATATTAATGAAATAGAGGAAATGATTGGACTTTCTACAATTTTTTCAAGTGGTCGTGAGGGCTATTTTGAAATTACTGGAGAGTATGAATATGGAAAGGGAGTACAAAGTTTTTATGATAAATACCATATTCCCCATGGGGCTATATGCACGGCTGGAGACGAAGGCGCCATATGGTTAGATAATGAGAAATTAATCCATATAGATGCCTATTCCATAGATGCAGTGGATACAACGGGTGCAGGAGATTCTTTCTTAGCAGGACTAATTTATGCTTATTTCTGTGAAGGAATGAATAAAAAAGATGCTCTTAGATTTGGATCAGCATCAGCTGCCATGAAATGTATGCATAAAGGACCAAGGTCAAAAGCCACAGTTGAAGAAGTAAAACAGTTTATTAATTTTGCAAGATAATTGTAGAATTGATATAAAGAATAAAAAAAGGAGGACAAAATAATGTCGATAAAAAACAGATTTACAAAATTAAGTTTATTAGCATTTATATTAATTGTGTCTTTATCTTTAGGATTAACAGGTTGTTCTAATAATGATAAAGAACCAGTTAATGTAGAAGAAGAAACATCTAAAGAAAAAGAAGCAGAGGTAGAAACTGAAGAAGTAAAAAACAATGCTATGGAAGATGCTGAACAAAAATTGCTTGAAGCCTTAGCACCATTGCCGGATAAAGATACAGGAGTTAAGTTAGCAGCAATAGAAAGTACTCTTGCAAATTCCTTTTGGATTACAATGCAAGAAGGCTATGAAAATGCTGCGAAGGAATACGGTGTATCCATAGATGTAATGGCGACTGAAACAGAAACCGATATAAATGGACAATTAGATATTATGAAAGTGCTTTTATCTAAAGATTACAATGCGATTGCTGTTTCTCCATTAACAGAACATAATTTAATCCCAGGAATTGTAGAAGCAAATAATAAGGGAACTAAGGTTGTAGCAGTAGGAAATGGAGTAAATGAAAAAGCCTTAGAGGAAGCAAAAGGAAAGATTGAAGCATATATTACTTCTGATTTTAAACAACAAGGAAAAATGGGTGCTGAATTTATAGTTAATAAAACAGGTGGTAAAGGAAAAGTAGCTGTTATTGAAGGTATTCCAGGTGCTACTCAAAGTGAAGCTAGGAAAAATGGAGCTATAGAAGCCTTTGAAGCTGCTGGAATGGAAGTATTACCAGTACAAACAGCAAATTTTGATCGTCAGCAAGCATATGACCTAACAGCTGCACTTATTGATGCATATCCAGATATAGTAGGTATTGCATGTGGAAATGATGTAATGGCTTTAGGTGCAGTAGAAGCATTAAAAGCAAAGGATATGAAAGACAAAGTAGTTGTTGCAGGTGTTGATTTTATAGAAGAGGCAAAAGATTCTATTGAAAATGGAGAATTGGATGCTACTGTAGCAATGTCACCTTACTTATTTGGAAAAGCTGGTGTAATTACAGCTCTTAAAGCAATTCAAGGTCACGAATTTAAGGAATCTGTAGTTTGGACACCAATACAATTAATAAGTAAAGAAAATGTAGATACTATGGAAGGCTGGAAATAGTAAGGATAAAGGGCAGATTTTATATAGGTTATAATCTTTAAATAAAATCTGCTTTTTCATTATCTTGAGATCATTTAGGAGGAATATAATATGTATAATAAAATTTTAGGAGGACTTGTTGGTGCTGCAGCAGGGGATGCTATGGGTGCAGCTACTGAAGCTCGAACAAGAGAGCAGATCATAGAATATTTCGGACATGAGGTAATTGATTTTGAAATCCCACCTATGGATACTTTTGCAGCCGGCAGTAAGGCTGGACAAGTAACAGATGATTTTAGCTCAGCATATTTTATTGCTAAATATATAGTTGATGCAGGAGGTAATATAACAGAACAAGTTGTTAAAAATGCTTTAATAGAGTGGTCTAAGCATTCTATGTTTTTTGATAGGTTTGCTGGTCCTACTACTCGTTTAGCAATTTATGAGTTTGAAGGTAGGAAAGTTGATAAATCTGGGAAATCAAAATTAGCAACTCGTCAAGCTACCAATGGTTCTGCTATGCGTATTTCCCCGATAGGGTTAATGAATCCAGGAAATTTAGATGCAGCTATTAATAATGCGGCTAAAGTAACTATGCTGACTCATGATAATTATCTTGCTATTTCAGGTGCTTGTGCAGTAGCAGCTGCTGTTAGCAAGGCGATGATGGATGATGCAGATGTATATAATGTGCTTCGAGCTGGATTATATGGTGCAGTAGAAGGAGAGAAAATAGGAAGAGAGATAGCCCGTGATGCTGCAGGCCCAAGTGTAGTGAAGCGAATGGAAGTAGCAATTGAAATAGGATTTGGAAAGGGAAGTTCCAAGGAAAAATCAATAGATATAGCTGAAAAGATTGGTACAGGCCTTCACGTTTCAGAAACCGTACCATCAGCTTTTGGAATATTTGCTGCAAATAATGGTGATGCCATGGGTACGATTATTAACTGTGCCAATGCGGGATATGATACAGATACTCTTGCAACTATAGCAGGGGCAATGGCAGGAACTCTAGGTGGTTGTCAAGTATTTCCTAATCATTTTCTTTCTATATTGGAAGAAGCAAATGGATTTGATATCAAGGGATTAGCTAAGGGAATAGAAAATATTTGTCAAGGAAGACAGTCAATATGTTAGGAGGAAGTATGAATGTATAAAAAAATTCTAGGTGCGTTATTAGGAGCTGCTGTAGGTGATGCTATGGGGTCAGCTACAGAACTTAGATCTATTCGTCAAATTCAGGAAACTTTTAATGGTAAAGTAACAGATTTTTATACACCGCCTAATGATACCATAGCAAAAGGACGTAAGGCAGGCATGGTTACAGATGCATTTAGCATTCCCTATGTATTGATTCAATATAAATTGAGAAATGATGTAAGTTTTTCTACTGAAATGGCACAAAGAGCATTGATGGAGTGGGCTTCCAATGAAGAATGGTTTGAACTTTTTGCGGGGATGACTACTAGGAAAGTGATTAATCGCTTGAAAGAAGACAGTGGTAAAGTAAGTGATTGGGCATATGCAGGACATTTAGGCAATAAACTTTTCAAGGGACATTACTATGCATTGTCAAGTAATGGGGCAGCAACTAAAGCTTTTCCAATGGGATTGTTTAATCCAGGAGATTTAGATAGAGCTATTGATGATACTATAGCTGTAACTATGTCATCCCATGATGATAAATATAGTATTTCAGGTGCTTGTGCCGTAGCAGCAGCAGTTAGTAAAGCTATGGACGAAGAAGTTAATGTATATGATATAGTTCAGGCTGGTTTATATGGTGCAAAAGTTGGAGAGGAAAAGGGAGCTAAAATCGGACTTCAATATCCAGGACCTTCTGTACAAAAACGAATGGATATGGCTGTGAATATAGCAGTTAAATGGGGAGAACCAGATATAATAATGAAGAAATTAGCAGATATTATAGGTAGTGGACCAGCAATCTCTGAAACAGTTCCTTCTGCCTTTGGCCTATTTATAGCCAACAATGGTAATGCCATGGAATCTATCTTTGATGGAGTCAATATAGGGGATGAGACAAGTGCCATTGCAAGTATTGCTGGCGCACTTGGAGGAGCATATAATGGAGTGGACTCTATTACTCAAGGATATCAAAAGGTTATAGAAGAACAAAATGGAATGAATTTATCTGATATGAGTGAGAAAATCTGTAAATATATTTCTAAATAAATATATTGATTAATTAATGTTTAACCTTATATATAGAAACTATTTCAATATTAGTGATATAATATTGTTAACCACTGAAGAATGAGATTTAACAAACAGAGAAACTTAATAGTTATATGTTTCATTTTGAAGTATAAAATGGTATGTTAATTAAACAATAAGTATTAATAATAAGGGGGGATTAGATATAAAATTTATATTAACGGTAAGAGTAAATTCTTATCGTTTTTTATTACATAAGTTATTAAATAATTATATTTTGAAATTGTTAGCTTGTTAACTTCAGATTAGAAGAGGACAACTCTTCCTATGAAAAATATGTTAATGATTTAAATTTAATATTATGATAATAAAAAAACATTATCCAACAAGTTAGTTATAAATGAATTAAAAGAATATTAATCTTATAATAAATTTAGATTTGGGTATAGGTTGATAAATAGCTAGAATAGTTTTAGCTTAAAATTCAAAGTATATCTTTATATAATTAAATTTTTTATAAAATATTTTAAATATATAAATATAAAATTACTTATTTTGTTTATTTTAAAACAATAGGTATTGACATACTGTACTAATATTAAATATTATATTAATAATAAATTGTATTTGTAAATAATATTTTAATTTGGAAAGGGGAGGTTATTTGAATATACTTTTAAAACAATTAAAAGAAGTATCGTTATCCGTTTTACCCATAACAATTTTAGTTATTATTTTAAACTTCACAATAGTGCCTATAGGAACGGAGATGTTTATTAGGTATATAATAGGTGCTATATTTGTAATTGTAGGATTGGGAATTTTTTTATTTGGTGCCCACCTTGGTATTGGACCAATTGGCAATCTCATGGGAGAGACCATAGCAAAGACAAATAAATCTTATTTAGTAGGCATTCTTGGATTTATATTAGGATTTCTCATTACTATTGCCGAACCTGATTTGCAGATACTTGCTAATCAAGTTAATTTGGCTTCTGGAGGTATTGTTCCTAGTGTTTTAATTTTAATTGTAGTTTCAATTGGGGTAGGGATTATGGTTGGTGTAGGTTTACTTAGAACTCTATATGGAAAACCACTAAATAAACTGTTTACATTAACTTATTTTATAATACTAATTCTTGGTTTAAAGGTATCGGAAGAATTTTTGGCTATTTCTGTAGATGCTTCAGGTGCCACTACTGGAGCTATGACAACTCCATTTATATTAGCTTTAGGATATGGGGTTTCTCAATTAAAAGGTGGTAAAACATCAGAAGAAGACAGTTTTGGAATGGTTGGGCTAGCCTCTACAGGACCAATTTTTGCTATTATGATAATGAGCATAATTAGAGGTCTTACTGATATACAAGGAGAAGTGGAAGCATTTGTACCTAATACAGGAATATTAATTCCTTATTTACGTATATTTCCACAGCTATTGAAAGAATCTATAGTAACGCTATTACCATTATTTCTATTATTTTTAATTTTTGATAAGCTTAAATTTAAATTAAATAGAAAACATAAAAATTCTGTTCTTAAAGGCCTTTTATATACATATATTGGTCTTACATTGTTTTTAGTTGGGGTAAATGCTGGATTTATGGAAGTTGGAAGAGTAATGGGAGAAGGGATAGCAAATTTCTATCCTTGGTTATTGCCTATTATTGGATTTTTATTAGGCATGGTAGTTGTGTTGGCTGAGCCAGCAGTATATGTATTAACTGAGCAAGTAGAAGAAGTTACAGCTGGTCATATAAAAAAGAAAGTTATTTTAGCTGCCTTATCTATAGGTATTGCTTTTGCAGTTTCTATGTCCATGTTAAGAATTATGATACCAAGTTTAAAATTATGGCATTTCTTATTACCAGGATTTGCAATAGCAGCTTTTTTATCTTACAAGGTACCACCTATTTTTGTTGGTATAGCGTATGATTCGGGCGGCGTTGCATCTGGTCCTATGACTGCCACATTTGTCTTAGCTTTCGCTCAGGGGGCTGCCAATGCAATTTCAACAGCAAATGTTCTAATAGATGGATTTGGTGTTATTGCTATGGTAGCTATGACACCATTAGTAGCTATTCAAATACTTGGACTTATATTTAAAATAAAATCTAGGAGGGAGGGTAATTAACTATGAACTTGCGAAATAAGGAACTAATCCTATTTTGGTGTATACTGGATTTTGGAAAAGGAAGCAAGCTATTGAAATTATCCAATGAACTAGGGGGAGTAGGAGGTGCCATATTTTTAGGAAGAGGCACAGTAAAAAACGAACTATTAAATATATTGGGAATTTTAGACACAAGAAAGGAAATATTTTTGACAGTTATTGATGAGGAATTGGAGGATGTTTTCTATGATGAAATATCTAAAAAGTTTGGTTTAAATAAACCTCGTCATGGTATAGCTTTTTCCATGCCAATAAATTATTATTTAAAAGTTAATGGTTCTAAGAACGTATCTAATCCTGAAAAGAAAGGTGTGAGTAATTTGGATTATGAATCTATATTTGTCATTGTAGATAAGGGTTCAATAGATGATGTATTAGAAGCAGCAGAATTAGCGGGTTCCACAGGAGGAACAATAATACATGGAAGAGGTTCTGGCACAAAAGAGAAGGAAAAATTATTTAATATTCAGATTGAGCCAGAAAAGGAAATAATACTTATTTTATCAAAGGCAGATAAAACTGAATCTATTGTAAATGCTATACAAGAGAGATTAAATATTGATGAGCCAAGTGGAGGAATTATTTTTGTTATGGATGTAAAGAAAGCTGTAGGATTATATCAAAAATAGTTTAATCCATTTTTAAGGCCCCAAAGTATTTGTAAATTTTACTTTATAAATACTTTGGGGCTTATTTTATATAAATGGGAATATAAAGGGGATGGAAAACATCCCTTATTTTTTCTGGGACTCCTAAAAACAGCAAATAGTCAATTAATTCGAAATGGCATGAAAATTGCAATAATAAGTATAAAATACATAGAGGTGATATTGTACTTCTATAAATGGTGGGAGATGATATATTGAGAAATTACATAGTTAGACGATTAATTACTGGAGTATTTCTTGTGTTTGTAGTGACAGTACTTGTATTCAGTATGCTTCATCTAATGCCAGGGGATCCAATAGATTTACTGGTTGATAGAAAAGTTTCCCCAGAGAGGCGGCAGGCATTAAAGGCCGAATTTGGACTTGATCGTCCTTTGCCTGAGCAGTATTGGAAATGGATAAAGAGTATAGTGACAAAAATGGACTTTGGAATTTCCCTTAGAAATAGACAGCCTGTCTGGGAAATGATGAAGACTCGTATACCTATTAGTCTCAAATTATGCGGTTGGACTCTTCTTATGGAAATACTAATAGCGGTACCATTAGGTTTGTTATGTGCTTATAAAAAGGATACATTTTTTGATAGGTTTACAGTAAATACTACACTTCTATTAACAGCCATCCCAGGGTTTTGGATTTCAGTTTTATTGATAATTGTATTCGGTGTAAAGTTAAAATGGTTTCCTCTTAGTGGCTATGAAACAGGAAAGCATTTTATACTTCCTATTGCCAGTGGGGTTATAGGCAGTATTGCCGGAACCATACGTCTTACTAAAAGTGAGGTTTTGGATGTATTTCGTGAGAAACATGTTCTTACAGCTTATGCAAAGGGTTTGCCAGAGTGTACAGTAATGGTCAAGCATGTTCTTCGTAATGCCTTAATACTTATAACAGTTCTAGTCTTTATGTCTATTCCTTGGCTTATTTCTGGTGCAGTTATTACTGAGAGAATTTTTGCAATACCAGGTATGGGAAGTCTAATGATAAACTCTATAATCCAGCAAGATTATGCCGTTGTCCAAGGATGTGTACTAGTGATTTCCTTAATTACAGTATTATCTAATATACTCAGTGATATTGTTATAGGATTATTAGATCCAAGGATAAGGGTTTCTATTTCAGGAGGTGATCATTAATGAATAGTAGTCCAGCTAAGGAGTTCTATCAGTCATGTTGGAAGAATATTAACTTTATCATAGGCATAATAATTCTTATTAGTGTTATTATTTTAGCCATATTTGCAGAAAAGGTAGCACCTTTTCCTTTTGATGAGGCTCATAAGGATGCAATACTTCAGGCACCTAATGGAACATATTGGTTTGGTACTGATGACTTTGGCAGAGATATGTTTAGCCGTATTATTAATGGCACACGTATAACTTTAAAGGTTGCATTTTTAGGGGCAGCGATTCAACTGATATTAGGGGTTACTATAGGTCTTATAAGTGGATTCTTCGGGGGAATAGTTGATAAAATATTGATGTTTATAGTTGATATTACTTGGTGTATACCAGGAACAATTCTGGCATTGGCAGTTGTAACTGTACTAGGTAAGGGACTTACAAATTCTATTATAGCTATATCCCTTGTAAACTGGGCAAGTTATGCAAGAACAGTACGTGCAAAGACTATGTCATTAAAAAATATGGCATTTATAGAAACTGGTATGGCCTTTGGAGAGAAACCTATATCTCTAATGTTTAGGTATATACTTCCAAATATTGTTCCATCACTTATAGTTCTAGTATCTATGAATCTTCCAGGGACTATAATGTCAACTACAACTTTGAGTTTCTTAGGTCTTGGCTCTCAGCCGCCTTCTCCTGACTGGGGTCTTGCCATTGCACAGGGTATGAAATATATTACTCGTGCTCAATGGATGAGTATATTTCCAGGTCTTGCATTGGTATATACTGTATTTGGATTTAATCTATTAGGTGAGGGATTACGTGATTTACTTGATCCAAGACTTAAATCTTAGTAAGGAGGTAAGAAGATGAGTGAAGAATTACTAAGACTTGATAATCTTAGCGTAGACTATAAAGTTAAAGGCGGATATCTTTCAGCTGTAAAAAATGTTAATTTAACAATAAATAGAGGGGAAATATTTGCTATTGTCGGCGAATCTGGCTGTGGAAAATCAACTATTGCCCATAGTATTATGAGACTTCTCCCTGAGCATAATGAACATATAAGTGGAAGCATTTATTTTAAAGGAGAAAAACTAAATGATATGACAAATAAACAAATGGAGAAAATTCGTGGAAAACATATTGGAATGATATTTCAAAATCCATTGGATTCTCTTAACCCAGTATATACTACAGGAGCGCAGGTAGCAGAAGCAATATACCTTGATAATAAAAATCGTCTAGAGGTCTGGAAACAGGTGGCAAAACTCTATAGAGATGTAAAGATGCCAGATGCAGAGAAGCGAGTTCATAGTTTTCCCCATGAACTTTCTGGAGGAATGAGGCAAAGAGTCATGATAGCTATGATGCTTTCTCGAAATCCAGAACTTTTAATAGCAGATGAACCTACGACAGCTTTAGATGTTACTATAGAGGCACAGATACTTCAGATAATAAGTGAATTGAAAAGAGAATTTTCTACATCCATAATGCTTATAACCCATAACTTTGGATTAGTAGCTGAGGTGGCAGATAGAATAGGGGTTATGTATGCTGGTGAGATGGTGGAACAAGGAGATGTTTTTGAAATATTTGAAAATCCCATGCATCCATATACAAGACTTTTAATGAAAGCACTGCCGAGAAAGACTAAGGCTGAGGGAAGACTTCAAACCATAGATGGTACGGTACCTAGACTTACAGATGTTAAATCAGGCTGCCGCTTTGCCAATAGATGTCCCATTGCAGAGGAAATTTGTTTTAATACTGATCCACATTTTATAAATGTCAGCAAAGACCATTTCTTTCGCTGCCATTTTGAAGAGGAGGCAATTTAATGGATAAGGATGTAAATACTAATATTGATATAAATGAACCTATGATACTTATAGATGAACTTAAAAAATATTTTACAATATCGGGCGGCATTTTTGGAGGAAAAAAACAGGTAGTTAAAGCTGTTGATGATATAGGTCTGACTATTAATAAAGGAGAGGTAGTAGGACTAGTGGGTGAATCTGGCAGTGGAAAGACTACTCTTGCTAGAGTAATACTTAACCTTACTAAGCCAACGGAAGGTTGGGTTATGGTAAATGGTATAGATATGATATCAGCCACAAAGGATGAAATAAAACGGCTTCGCTCTGAGGTAGCAGTAGTATTTCAAGATCCAGCATCAAATCTTAACCCTAGACAGACAGTGGCAAGCTCCATTATGCGGCCCATGATACTCCATGGTAAAGGAAAAAAAGAGGCTATGGAAAAAGCAAAAGAAGCTCTTAATATGGTGAAGATGGATGAAAGATATCTTAATAGTTATCCTCATCAGCTTTCAGGAGGACAGTTACAGCGTATAGCTATTGCCCGTGCTTTAGTTCTTGAACCTAAAATAATGATTTTAGATGAACCTACTTCGGCCCTTGATATTTCAGTTCAAGCACAGATACTTAATCTATTATTGGATTTACAGGAGAATATGGGGCTGACTTATTTAGTAATAACTCATGATCTTAATGTTATACGGTATATAAGTGATAGGGTGGCAGTAATGTATCTAGGAAAGTTAGTAGAATTTGGACCTACTGATGAAGTGATTAAAAATTCTAAACATCCATATACCAATGGGCTTATGGCAGCTTCTCCAATACTTGACCCTAAGCTTAGGGGAAAGAAAAAAGAATTAATGGGAGGTGATCCTGGTAGCCTTATAGATTTACCTCAGGGTTGTCGCTTTAGTTCACGTTGTAGTAAAGCGACTGAACGTTGTAAAAGTACTTTGCCTGGAAATTACAAGATCAGTTCTAATCATCAAGTATCATGTTTTATGTATGAAAAAGAGCTAACAAAATTAATTTACTAAATTAATCTTAACTGGATTGGCTGAAGTATAATTTTCTAGTCGAATACTAGATAGTTATATATTTATGATATGAAGGCTAATGCGTCTATCTAAGAATATTATTTAGGAGGTTAAAGGAATGAAAAAGAAATTTTTAGTTCTGTTTGCGACAATAATTATGGTGTCTAGTATCATCATTGGTTGCTCAAAAGAGCAAAACTCTAATGGAGGTTCTAAAAATACTTTGTCTAGGGAAAATAATGGACGTAAAACATTAACTTTAAAGGATAGTGAATGGATGGAAACAGATTTATTTCGATGCTCAAGTTGGTATAGTTCTCAAAATTTGATTTCAGATACATTTCTAATTCAGGATCCAGAGGACCCGTCAAAACTATTGCCTAATATATGCTCAGATTATAAAGTAAGTGAAGATGGCATGAGTTTTCGTTTGACATTTCCAGAAGGTATGAAATTTGCTGATGGTACACCTTTAGGACCAGAAGATTTTGTTGCATCCATAGAATATGGTTTAGAAGATAAAGACGGTGATGGAAACCCAGATTCAGATTGGGGATATGGTTATAGTAATATTGAGTCTATGGAAGTAGATGGTCGTGATGTCATATGTTATCTTAGAGAGTATCGCTCAGATTTGGAATACTTCCTAACACAACCTTTTATGGGCATCATTAGTAAAAGGCAACTTGAATCTATGTCTCGTGATGAGCTTTTATGGGGAGCTTTGCCTTATGGACAGTTTTATGTAGATGAATTCGTTCCTGGCTCACATGTTATACTTAAACCAAATCCTTACTATATGACATCTAATCCATTAGTTGAAAATAAAGGACCATCTAGACTTGAAGCGATTACTGTTAAAATGGCTGATGTGGAAACCTTCACACTTAATACAGCCATAAGAGAAGGAGATATTGATATATTAACTGGAATTAATATGGAGCAGTATGCGGAGCTTTCCCAAGTAGAAGATGTAACAATACTAAATGATACTTTTCCTAATATTGAATATTTTGAGCTAAACAAGGATAGCAAGCATCTTAGTGACATTCGAGTTCGTAAGGCTATTATGAAAGCTTTAAATCGTGATGATATGGAGACTATGTGTCAAGGTTCTTTAAAACCAGAGTATGCTATGATTACATCTACAATGCAGAATTATAGCCAAGAGGCTGAAGAATACTTTAGGGATAACCTTTCTAATGATATAGAAGGTGCAAAATCTCTTTTAAATGAAGCGGGATATGAAATGAATAGTGATGGATTCCTTTATAAAGATGGTGAAAAACTTAGTTTCAATTTCCTAACTAGGTCCTCTGGAACAAGTGTAACAGTGGCACAGGAAATGCAGCTTCAACTTAAAGAAATCGGAATTGATATGAGTATTGAAACTATTGACTGGAACTATATATATGAAAAAATTAGTGCTAATGATTATGATGCTGGCATTGAAGTACTTCAATGGGGAGAACCAATTCTTATATTAAACTATTGTTATTATGATCCTAATAGCAAGTCTGATGAAGAGTTTAAAGCCTATAGAGATACGGTTAAACAATGTGTTAATGAGTCAGATTCTAGTAAACGTACTCAGTTAATTGATGAAATTCAGATGAAGATATTTGAGGACTGTGCTATGGTTCCTCTATATTCAGATGTGGAATACTGTGCTTATCGTAATGATATAGAGGGCCTTGTGGTTACTAAAACTGGCAGTATTTATTATAATGATATAAAATAGCTTTTAAAGACTAGTATAAAAGTAAAGTAGTAAAAATCATAGATGGATTACTACTTTACTTTTATTTTTATGCATTTTTAGTATAGATAAACAGGTTCAGATTTAAGCATACTTTTAGAACAATTCTAGGCTGAAATAACAAGATTTAGAAAAGTTTAATTAAATTAGAGGCTATATTTATCTAATGGTAAGAGTAGAATAAAAAATGAAGCAATATTAGAGGTAATAATAGAATGGATGTTGTATTTACAACAATAAAGGTAAATGATATAATGTTCTTTATTAGAACAAATGCTATTTTTCTAACCCTAAAAGCCAATTGACACTGACATTTAGTACTTGAGATAATCCCATTAATTCAATATCAGTAATGATTCTTTTTCGTTGCTCTAATTTAGAAATGCTAGCTCTGTCAATGTAAATAGCCAATGTCTCAAGCTTTGCTGAAAGTTCTTTTTGTGTCATGTTATTTCTTATTCTTGCAGTTTTTACTCTAAAACCTGCAATATTGCGTTCCTCGGAATCTAATATTAATTTCATAATAAATCACCTTCTCTGTTCGTTATTGGAACAATTGTATTTTATCCGAAGTTATACAATGATATGTTCTAATAAAGCACAAATTTTAAATTTGGAGGATGACGATAATGTGTAAAGGAAACTTTGAAACTAACAAGTTAATTCAAATTATAATAAATCAGGAACATAGAATTCAATATAGTAATATTGGTAATCAGAGAGCCTATGATTACCTTAAAGAACTGCATATTTTAGAGAATTTATCTACGGATTTACCTATTAATTATACTTCAATAAATTATTTTATAAGTGTTGACAAATTTTATATTTATAATCAGATTCATTATATAATTATGATGACTCCTAAATTTTCTAAATGCAATAACTGTAGTAATTTATTAATAGATAGTGTGACAGGTTTATATAATAGAAATTATTGGGAGAAGATTAATAGTAAGATTCGGCATAATATTAGATTCAAAGATTTCTCTTTAATATTAATTGATATAGATAATTTAAAAAAGATTAATGATATCTACGGACATTTAGAAGGGGATAAGGCTATTAAAGTAGTTGGACAAGCAATTCAGCATAGTATAAGAAAAGAAGATATTGGTATAAGATATGGTGGAGATGAATTTATAATATTACTTTTAAATCAAGATAGAAACACTGTAGAGGAAATAATAAAGAGAATTAGAAGGGGAATTTATAAACAAGTAATAGAAGAAAATATAGATGTTCAAATTAGTACAGGAGTAGCTTTTAATGATTGTTATTATAATATGGAAGATATAATGAGAATAGCAGATAAAAACTTATATAAAGAAAAAGAAATAAAGAAGGGTATAAGACACGAAAAGACTAATACTTTAAAAGAATTAAGTGAACAGATTGAAGGACTGAGGAGTGAATTAAACAAACAAATTATTGAAAAGGATAAAGTAAAGATATTGGAGTTAAGTCAAAAGTTAGATATATTGATTGTAGAATATCTTAAAAACTCATAGAGTAAACATACATAAATAGTAATAAAAAATAAGACTAATATATAGGATGCTTCTTTTCTTAATTTATATCTTATGGTTAGTTTATACGATGGATAATTTTGCTATAAATACTATGGGATTTATTATGTTTGAAATAATTTAAATACATATTATTGGGTATATTATATTTACTAAGAATATGAGGGTGATTTTATGTCAAAATTTCATGAGAAACCAAATATATTTGTTAATCAGATAGTATTAAGGACAGTGGATATAAAAAAATCTATAGAATTCTATACAGAGATAATAGGATTCAAAATATTAGATAAAAAAGAAAAAGAGATAATATTAACAGCAGATGGGATTAATCCAATAGTTACAATAACAGAGCCTGATGATGCGATACCAAAGATACCAAGAAGAACTGGAATATATCATTTTGCCCTTCTTTTGCCAAGTAGGTTTTATTTAGGATTGTTTTTAAAACATCTAAGAGAAACAGGGTATCCTATAATTGGTGGTGCTAATCATGGGGTTAGTGAGGCTATATACTTAGAAGACCCAGATGGAAATGGAATAGAAGTATATAGGGATATGGATAGCAAAGAATGGAGACACAAAGGAAATCAAATAGATATGGTAACAGAGCCCTTAGATTATAATGGGATTATATTTGAGATTGGTGAAGAAAAATGGAATGGAATTCCACCAGAAACTATAATAGGACATATACATTTACATGTAGGAGATTTAGATGAAGCAAGAAGATTTTATTGTGATGGGTTAGGATTTGATTTAATGATGGAAATGGCTAATTCAGCATTATTTATTTCATCAGGAGGATATCATCACCATATAGGACTAAATATTTGGAACGGAAAGAATGCTTTAGCTTTGCCAGATAATTCTGCAGGCATGAAATATTACACTATAATATTTCCAGATAAGGATGCAAGGAAAAATATAGTAAGTAATCTAAGGAATCTAGGTTATGATGTGATTGAAGAAGATAACAATATACTTACAAAGGATCCATCTAATAATTTGATAAAATTGGTAGTGTAAAATATAAAAATAAATTATAAAAAATATTAAAAAGCAGAAAATCCTTGAAATCAAAAAGGATTTTCTGCTTTTTATGAAAGTAATACTCTATAAAATTTTTAGATATTGATATTATCAATAAAACTAATATCAGAACTCAAATCTCAATATTTTATTTGATTAACTAGTACTAAATATCATTTAGAGAATTTAGGGTGATAGTTATATTGGAAAACTATATGAAGATAATATCAAGAAAGTATCTGATTTCTTCTTCAATAATAGTTTGGTCAAGAGCATTAGGAGAATTCGGAGCGGTGATTATGCTTGCTGAAGTTACAAGTATGAGAACAGAAGTAATACCTACAGCAATATTTATGAATATGTCAACAGGTGATTTAGATATTGCAATTGGTGTTGCAACCATACTTATTTTTATATCTATAATATCTATGTTTCTAGTTGAAATAATACAGAAGTCAAAATCTATTTAACAGGAAAGGAAATATTATGTTAGAGATAAAAAATATACAATTGAAATTAGGGAAATTTTTCCTAAATAATGTAGACCTAGAAATAAATTCAGGGGAATATTTTGTATAATAAGAATGATATAAATTTTCTTCCTCCAGAAAAAAGGGGCATAGGATTTGTATACCAAGACTATGAACTATTCCCTCACATGACAGTAGAGGATAATATAATATTTGGACTTAAAATAAGAGGTGTGAATAAAAAGATTATATCAGAAAAATTGTATAAGCTAGTATCAATGCTAAAAATAGAGCATCTTTTAGAAAGATATCCAAATAAGCTTAGCGGTGGGGAAAAACAAAGAGTTGCGCTGGCAAGAGCAATTATTATATCACCTAAAATATTGCTCTTAGATGAACCCCTAAGTGCATTGGATATAATGATTAAGCCAACTCTTCAGCAGGAGCTAAAAAATATACATAAAGAGTTTAAGTCTACAATAATACATGTTACCCATGATATAGAAGAAGCTATATTTTTAGCAGATAGAATAGGTATAATGAATAATGGAAGTTTACTAGAAGTACTGGAGGCAGATGAAATATCTAATAGGTTAGATCTAAATACTATATTTGAGTATTTTAAATTATAATAGAGAAGGTGAAAAGAAAATGGAGTTTTATATACAATTACAACAAAAGATTGAAGCAATTGTAAAACAAAATAATTTATATGATGAAAATATTATTATTACTACAAACACATTAACACCAGAGGAGGCTATTGGAATAACTGAAAGAAAAGATTTTCCTCTTTTAAAAGGGCAGATATATTAGTAGTTACAGGAAGTACTATAACAAACGGTACCATAGTAGATTTTCTAGGAGCGAAAAAACCTACATTATTCTATGGGACTACCATAGCAGGAGTAGCTTATCTAGAAAACTTAGAGAGGATTTGCTTTTGCTCAAAATAATCTGAAATCCATAGAAGATATAATGGCATCAGTGTTCAAAGAATGTATTAAACTTGTGCAGTTTAGAAGATTTCATATTGCACAAGTTTATTTTTGTTCTGATTTCTATATTTCTTTTAAATCAAAATTATCCCAAGGATATTCATCATAAGGCAGAGAAATAAATGATACATATTTTTTGTTTTTAGGATGAGAAAATCCTATTTTATAGGACCACAATGATATTTGAGTCCATTCTTTTTTCTTTACAAAGGTTTTATTATATTTATTGTCTCCCCATATAGGAAAACCAGCATTAGAAAGCTGAACCCTTATTTGGTGATGACGTCCTGTTTTTAGAATAATTTTAAGTAAGCTTATATCTTCATATTCATCTGTATTTATTGATTTTAATACTTTATATTCCAATATGGCTTCCTTTGAGCCACTGGTACCTTTATCGACTACTTTACTCATATTTATAGTTCTAAGTTTCTTTAAATAGTCTCTTAATTCTCCCTCATTATTCTTAGGCTTACCACATACTATTACAAGATATTCCTTATATAGATTTCTAGTAGAAACTTCCCTAGAAAGAAAAGAAGTATTTTTTTCATTTTTGGAGTATACCATAGCTCCTCCTACGGGTCTATCTAATCTATGTATAAGTCCAAGATAAGGCCTATTTAAAAGACTCATCATATCTTCATCAGAAGTTTTATCAGATTGACAAGGAACTTTAGGTGGTTTTTCAACTACTAATATATCATCATCTTCAAAAATAATTTTAATATCCATTATAACCTCCAATATTGTGTGCTTTAGTGTATAAGATATATTCTATGCTTATTTTATTGAAAATACAAGGAAAGCCTAAAAATATTCAATTGGTATTCATATATTACAATTACATATTTATAAAAGTTTATTTTCAAAGATTTACATATATGTAATAGAATTGTAAAACTAATGTAACCATTTTAAAATAAATTACTGATATAATAAGTTTACATTAGAAAAGGAGTGAATAAGAATGAATAAGACTAAAAAGTATATAGTGTTGTCATTGGCAACTTGTATTTCACTAAGTCCATTTGTGGCTAGTGCTAATGATAATTTAGATGGAGAAAAGATAATTCCAATATCTGCACCATTAGAAAAAATAGATGAAGCAAAGGTAGAGGAGTATATTAAATTTGAAGGAAAAATAGTTGGAATAAATAAAGATGGAAAAAATACATCAATATTAGTAAAAAATGATGAAAGTGATCCATACAATGGAATGCTATTCCACATTAATGATGAGGTTATTCTCTTAAATGATAAAGATAAAGATTTTATTGATAAGGATAGTTTAAAGGAAGGTATGAAAGTTTCAGCATATTATTCTAAGAATACTATAATGACAATGAGTATACCTCCACAATTAACACCAGACCTTATTGTAATAGGAGAAAGTGAAGAGCCAGTATTTACTCATGTATCAAAGTTTGACAAAGAGCTTGTAAGTTCTGATGGAATGTTGAAGATAAATCCATCAGAGAATACAGTCATAGTTGGCAAAGATGGAAATAAAATAGAAAAAGAAGATATAGTAGATAAAGATTTAATCGTTTTCTACACCATATCGACAAAGAGTATTCCAGCTCAAACAACACCAGAGAAAATAATTGTAATGGAAAAAGATAATAAGGAAGAGGAAAAACCAGAGGTTATGGTATTAGATAAGGTTATTATAAACGAAAAGGAAATTACATTAGATAAAACGTTATATAAAAATGATAAAGAAATAATGATGGTTCCTCTTAGACAAATATCTGAAGCCTTAGGATATGAAATAAAATGGGATGGTCAAAAAAGAGCAGCTGAATTAACAAAAGGGGCACAATGGACAGCTTTAACTGTTGGAGAAGATAATTACAATTTTGCTAAGATGCAAGTAAAGTTAGGGGCATCACCAGAAATGAAGGATTTCACTACCTATGTTCCTCTTAATTTCTTAGATGAAATATTGAAAGTGAAGGTAAATATAACTGAAAATGGAACCATTAATATAAATCAATAATATAATTTCTTAAATAAGAGCCACATTATGTGGCTCTTATTCTTTACCCTAGTATGGCAATTGTTGCCAATTATTGCAAGTATTGTTATAATGTTTTTAAAATGACTAGGTATTTTAGGGGGATAAATATTGAAAATAAATCGTATCAGGTTGAAATTGGTATTATTGATTTTTATTACATTAATTCCTTTATCCATATTGAAGATTGTAGATATAAGGAAGGACTTAGAGACAAGAATGCATATGGAATTAGACACAAGTCAAGACTATGCAGAGACTATTGATACAGTATTTATGAACTTTTTAGAAAGAACATGGTCTAATCAATATGTAATAGGAAAAGGTTTAGTTGCACATTTTGGGAACGGCAAAGAAGGTATAAAGAGATATCTCAATAATATAGCTTTGGAAGATAAACCATTTAAGATGGGTTATTATTGGGCAAATTCTGATGGAATAATAATTGCAGGATTAGACGAAGGAAATATGGCTATAGATATAAGCGAAAGAGAATTTATTAAAGAAATCATGGCTGGAAAAGAAAAGGCAATAGGAAACTTGGAATATAGCGATGTTGATGGTGCACTAATAATAGCAATTGCTAGAGGAATTAGTGTTGATGAAGAATTAAAGGGCATAGTTATAAATACAATAGGGGTCAATGAAATGAGACATATTCTCTCTATAAACAGAATAGGATCTGGAAGTATATTGGGAATAGCAGATAAAGGTGGAAATATCGTATATCGCAATGGATGCAATTCGTTGATTTCTAAAATAAAAACAGCTAGTGCAGATTCCCCCATAAGAAAGGCATTAGGTGGAGAAATTATTAAGATTTATTCCCAACGTTCAGAATTTGATGGAAGAGAAATGATGGGAGTTTGTTATCCTATTAAGGAGATTGGTTGGGTTAGCTTTGTAGCTACCCCTATAGAAAAAATATTAGCAGAAGAAAGGCAAGCATGGACGGAAAATTTAACAATTGTGGCCCTGATTTATATAATGTCCTTTATTATAGCAATATCTATATCCAGTGGATTCATTAGATCAATTGATAAGTTGAAATCAGCAGCATATAGGGTTAAAATGGGAAATTTAAATGTAAAGACTGGCATTAGAGAAGATGATGTTTTTGGGGATGTTGGACAAGCATTCGATAAAATGGTAGAAGTTCTTAATCAAAAAGCAAAAGAGACAGAGGAGTATAATAATATAAAATCCAATTTTTTAGCTACAATATCCCATGAGTTTAAGACGCCATTAAATATTATATTAGGCAGTATACAATTATTGGAAAGTGTCAATATAGAAGATCAAGAAGAATTTCATGAATTATTTAATAAATATATCGGTATTCAGAAACAAAATAGTTATAGGCTTTTAAGACTAATTAGTAATTTTATTGATATAACTAAAATTGAAAATAGTCATATTAATCTTAAATTACATAACAATGATATTGTAAATGTTATTGAGGATATAACTATGTCTATTGTAGAGTATACGAATTTAAAGGATATTAGTATTATATTTGATACAGATGTAGAGGAAAAGGTAGTTGCCTTTGATATAGATATGATGGAAAGAATTATGCTGAATTTATTATCAAATGCAATTAAATTTACAGAAAAAGGTGGAAAGATTGAAGTCAATATTTATGATAGAGAGGAAAAAGTTATAATTGCTGTGAAGGATAATGGTATAGGAATTCCTAAGGATAAATTAGAGATTATTTTCGATAGATTTGCTCAAGTAGAGAATCCCCTTAGAAGAGGAGTTGAAGGCTCAGGTATTGGTTTATCTTTGGTTAAATCCTTAGTAGAATTGCATGAAGGGACAATATCAGTAAATAGTCAGCTTGGTAAAGGTAGTGAATTTAGAATAGAATTACCAAATAGGGTTGTTGATGATGATAATATTGTAAGGGATAGGGAAGAAACATATTGTTCTGAAAAGATACATGTGGAATTTTCAGATATTTATGTGGTAAAATAATATAGTGGTTTAACACTATTATATAAACAGGAAGTGATTAGATTGTATTCAGAATACTCAATGAAAGTAATAGAGCATTTTATGAGTCCAAGAAATGTAGGAAGTATGAAGAATCCTGATGGAGAAGGGACTTTTGGAGATTTAAAATGCGGTGATTCCCTAACTATTTATATTAAAGTAAAAGATAATATAATAACAGATATTAGCTTTTTAGTATTTGGATGTACTGCATCCATAGCAACAAGCAGTATGATAACAGAAATGGCAAAGGGAAAGACAATAGAAGAAGCCTTAGCCATTACAGAAAAAGAGTTAATAGACGCTCTAGATGGACTACCACAGAGTAAGATTCATTGTTCAGTTTTAGGAGTTAAGGGACTCAGATCTGCAATAGAAGATTATTTGGAGAAAAGTAGTAAAAAATAAATTAAGTTTAATAAGTTCTATCTATAATAAAGCATCTACCTATTAATAAAAATAATTGGTAGATGCTTTTTTTACATGATACACTTTAAGAGAAATTTAATTTTGTAAAGGAGTGTGTGAAATATGAGACCGTCAATAATGGAAGAAGTTGAAGGACTAAGAGGCGTCAATTCGGTTAAAATTAAAGAATCACATGAAGCAGGTAAAAAGGTTGTGGGAATGTACTGTGTATTTTCACCTTCAGAAATAGCACTGGCAGCAGATGCAATTTCAGTAACATTATGTGGTACTGCACAAGGACCTATTGAAGATGCTGAAAAAGAATTGCCTAGAAATCTCTGTCCACTTATAAAGTCCAGCTATGGATTTGCCATTACAGATAAATGCCCATATTTCTTTTTTTCAGATGCATTATTGGCAGAAACCACTTGTGATGGTAAGAAGAAAATGTATGAATTAATGGGCAAGTTAAAACCTATGCATATTATGAATCTACCACAAACTGCTGATGACGAAGACTCTTTAGAATCTTTTAAGAAAGAAATGATTAAATTTAAAAACTTCCTAGAGGAACAATTTGAAGTAGAAATTACAGAAGAAAAATTAAGAGCAGCTATTAAGCTTATGAATAGAGAGAGAGATGTATTAAAGAGATTACATAAACTAAATGCTCATAAACCTGCACCTTTGTCAGGAATGGACATGATGTTGGCTCAATGGCTGAAGGGATTTAATGTAGATAAAGAAGCAGGAATAGATTTAATAGAAAGATTAATAGCCGAAGTAGAAGAAAGAATGGCTAAGGGAATATATGCATTTGATGAAAACGCACCTAGGATATTACTTACAGGATGTCCAATAGGTTCAGGCTCAGAAAAGGTATTAAAAGCTTTGGAAGAAGCAGGTGCATCAGTAGTAGCACTTGAGAATTGTACAGGATATAAAGGACTTGATGTAATGGTAGATGAAAATAAAGAGCCAATGTTAGCATTAGCTGAAAAATATCTATCTACTCCTTGTTCTTGTATGACAAATAACAATGGAAGGCTGGATTTAATAGAAAGATTAGCTAAGGAATATGATGTAGATGGAGTAGTAGATTTAACTTGGCAAGCATGTCATACTTATAATATAGAATCATTTACAGTAAAGAAATTTGTTCAAGAAAAGTTAAATTTACCATTTATTCAAATAGAAACTGACTACTCAGATTCAGATACTGGACAAGTAAAGGTAAGAGTAGAGGCTTTCTTAGAAACAATAGAAAGACCAGCTACTGCAAAATAGTAAAGGATGATAAATAATGTATTACGTTGGTATAGACATAGGCTCCACAGCTGCAAAAGTTTCCGTATTTAATGATGATGAGTTAATGGGAAATTTTACTATGCCTACAGGATGGAGCAGTGTAGAAACTTCAAAAACTATTAAAGAAAAATTAGAAGAAAATAAAGTAATGATAGACGAAGCAAAGGTAGTAGCCACGGGATATGGTAGAATTTCTATACCCTATGCAGATAAAACTATTACGGAAATTACATGTCACGGTAAAGGAACCCATTATCTATTGGAAAAGGATTGTACAGTTATAGACATAGGTGGTCAAGATACTAAGATCATTACCTTAGATAATGGGAAAGTATCTAATTTTACCATGAATGATAAATGTGCAGCGGGTACAGGGAGATTTCTGGAGTTAATGGCAAATACCCTTGGAGTTAGTATAGTCGAGTTGGGAAATATGGCTTTATCAGGAGAAGATATAAATATTACAAGTATGTGTACAGTATTTGCTGAATCTGAGGTCATAAGTCTTATAGGATCTGGTACGAAAAGGGAGAGTATAGCTAGAGGTATAGTGAACTCCATTACAGGGAGAGTATATGCCCTATTACACAAACATGGTGCTACAGATACTATATTTTTAACAGGAGGATTATGTGATGTAGAGCCATTTGTTGAACTTCTTTCGGAAAAATTATCAACAAAAGTACAGACAAGCCCGTTAGCAAGATATGCAGGCTCCATTGGGGCAGCATTATTAGCTAAGGGTATCTAAATAAAATAGAACAAACTAATTTTTTTAGTTTGTTCTATTTTTTATTTTATATAGATATTTTCTGGGTATATAAGGAAAAATAATATGTGGATAACCACCATAGATAAGGTTAATGAATTTTGAAATAGTGTCGATATATATTATAATCGACTAGTTAAAAGAATCACAAAGGGGGATGATGATTTATGAAGGAAAGAGTAAATAAATCCAAGAGGATTAGGGAAACAAAAAGACGAATGAGTATTAAAACGAAATTAATTATACTTTTATTGTCGTTATCTGTAATTCCTGTAATACTATTAGGTATTTTTTCATATCAAACATCCTTTAATATTCTATATAACAAACTTAAAGTCACGTCTTTACAAAATATTGAGCAGGTTCAAAATTCTATTGATTTTTCTTTTGGGCGTTTTGAATCAATTATCAATATGTTTGTAGAGGATAAATTGTTTAAAGATATATATTTTAATAGAGAACTTACTGATGAGGTCTTTGAAAGATTAGGATATGCACAAAAATCGGACCCAGATATTTTAGGGGCATATATTGGATTAGAAAATAAACAAACCATATTATATCCAGAAACTCAATTAGCACCAGATTATGATCCTACGAATAGGGATTGGTATAAAGCTGCAGTAGAGAACAGAGGAGAATTGACTTATTCAGACCCATATATAGATGCATTTACGGGAAAAAATATAATCACAATTTCCAAAACTATAGAGTCAGATGGAGAAATTATCGGTGCAATTGCCATAGACATAGCCTTGGAAGACTTATCTAATATATTGTCAGCTATAAAGATAGGAGAAAATGGATATCTTCATGTTATTGATTCTAAAGGAGTTACAGTAGCCCATCCAGACTCAGGGAAATTAAGCGGAGAGTCTGCTAAGGAAATGCCATGGTGGAATAATGTTTCTAAGGAAGAGATGGATTTTGATGTTTACACAATAAACGATAAAAAAGAATATATAGGTCATATTACAGATAATAAGAGGGGCTGGAAGATATTAGTTAATTTAAGTCAGGAAGAATTATTAAACGATACAAATAAAATAAGATTGACTAATGGAATCATGACAGCAACCATAGCTGCAGTTGCCGTAATAGTTGCATTATTTGTAGTAAGATGGATAAATAAAAACATAAATAAACTACTTTATGGTTTTGAGAAAGCATCAAAGGGTGATTTATTATTTCATATTAATATAAATACAGGAGATGAGTTTGAAGATTTAGGTCGTGGATTTAACAATATGATAGATACTATTAGAAGTTTAGTGACAGATATAGGAGAATCTTCAAATATAATATTGAGTACATCAGATATAATGAGTAATTCTGCAAATGAAGCATCTATAGCCATAGATGAAATAAGTATAACTATAGACCAAGTAGCGCAGGGAACTGTATCTCAAGCTGAAGATATAAGTGATGGAGTAGAAGGAGTAAATAAATTAGCAGAGGAAATTGAAAATATTGAAGAATTAGCTAGTAATATGAATACAATATCATTAGAAACAAATGAACTAAGTCAAGATGGATTAAAACGTATGAACGGATTAATCGAAAAAACCCAAGAAGTAAATAGGACATCTAAGGATATGGCAATAGCCATAGGAGAAATGAATGGGGTAACTGCTGAGATAGGAGTTATAACAGATACTATAAATGAGATATCTGCTCAGACAAATCTATTGGCATTAAATGCAGCAATAGAGGCAGCAAGAGCAGGAGAAGCGGGACGAGGATTTTCAGTAGTTGCTGACGAAATAAGAAAGTTAGCAGAACAGTCAGGAAATGCCACATATAAAATTCAAACCTTGATAGAAGAAATAAAAGAAAAATCAAACCTAGTAGGGCAAACTATGAATAGTACACAAATGGTAGTTAATGAACAAACAGAGTTTGTAAACGAAACAAAGTCTATATTTAACATGATTATGGAATCTATAGATAGATTAATAGAAGGAATAGGAGAAATAAAGGACTCCATAAATCAGACAAATGAAAACAAAGACAATATAGTAAATAGGATGCTAAGTATATCATCAATAGCAGAAGAAAGTTCAGCAAGTACTGAGGAAGTATCAGCATCTGCTGAAGAAATAAATGCAACTATGACAGAATTTAATGAAACTGCATTACAATTAAAAGAACTAGCTAAGGAATTAAAAGATAAATTAAGTATATTTACAATATAATATGATTTTTAATAATCATTAGATAGAAAACTAGATAGGTATTATCTAGTTTTTTTATTGTAGAATAAAATTTATTATCATTAATTTGTTAATTGTCAATCAACAAATTAATCTTGCATTTTGTCTATGATTGTTAGCATTTCATAGCAAAAATATTGTATAAATTTGGAAAAATTCATATAATCAATATGGAAACAACACTGTAACATATTAATGTAAAAGATTTGTATCTTATAAAATAAAGAAAGGAGGAAATGCAAGTTTAAACATGTTTTATTAAAGATAAGGTGGTGGTATTGATGAAAATTCTTAAAGAACTATCTATAATAGTTGGAATATTATTTATAGCACATATCACTCAGCAGATAACAAGAATACCTATTCCAGCAACAGTTCTAGGAATGATAATACTATTAATTTGCTTACTGACTGGAATATTAAAATTAGAAAATATCGAAAAAACATCTCAATTCTTCCTAGATCATTTAACCTTTTTATTTATTCCAGGAGGTGTAGGTTTAATAGTATCCTTGGGACTAATAAAAGAGCAATGGCTGCAAATTTTGGCAGTTATAATCTTAACAACAGCATTAGTAATAGCTGTTACAGGTCTAACTGTTCAATTATTAAAAGGCAGAAGAAAGGAGGAGAGCAAATAGTGGATTATTTAGATACACCTATATTTGGATTTGTTATTTCGATTATTGCTTTTCAAATAGGGCTTTTTATAAATAAAAAAACTAAGAAGGCAATATTTAACCCTTTAATTATAGCAATAGGCTTGATAATAATCCTATTATCATACTTTGATATTGATTATGAAATCTATAATAAAGGAGGCAGTATAATTAACTTCTTTTTAGGACCTGCAACGGTGGTTTTAGCAATACCATTATATAAACAAATCGATAGATTAAAAAGCAGTGGGATACCAGTATTATTAGGTATAATAGTTGGATGTATTACGTCAGTAGTTAGTATATTTTATTTAGGTAAGGCATTTGGATTGAACGGACCAGTATTTGTATCACTTATACCAAAGTCTGTAACGGCAGCTATTTCTAAGGAGATATCAGCTCAAATAGGGGGAATACCAGCTTTAACTGTGGCTGTAACAGTACTTACAGGAATTACAGGAAATGTTATAGGACCATATGTATGTAAATTATTTAGAATTCATGATGAAGTTGCTGTGGGGATAGCAATGGGAACATCATCCCATGCCATAGGAACTGCAAAGGCTATGGAATTAGGAGAAGTACAAGGGGCAATGGGTTCATTAGCCATAAGTGTTGCGGGATTGCTTACTGTATTTTTAGTGCCATGGTTATTGAAAATATTAATTTAGATATGGGGGTATTTTAAAATGATGAAAAAACCAGATGAATTAAGAAAAGATGTAGTGGTAAATTTAATGCAAGGAGAAGGGGAAATTAAAAGAACACATTTCTTAGAAGTAGAAGATTTTTGCGGACATGGCAGACTGTTTGCAAAGCATGTAATAGAACCTGGAAATTCCATAGGATTTCATAAGCATGAAGGGGAGCAAGAGGCTTACTATATACTTAAGGGTCAGGCTATTTACAGCGATAATGGCAATGAGATAAATATCAAAGAAGGAGATTTCACTTTATGCAAAAGTGGAGAAGGACATTCAATAAAGAATATTGGAAATGAAGATTTGGAGTTTATAGGATTAATTATGAAAGCTTAACTAATATAGAATATAAAGGGGAGAAATTAATAATGAATACTCGTAAACTAGTAATGATACCAGGACCAACTCCTGTTGTAAGATCTATTCAAAATCAAATGGGTAGAGAAACTGTTGCTTTTGGAGACTCAGGATTTATAAATGATTATAAAGAATTACTTAAAGATATGAAAGAACTATGGAAAACAGAAGGAGAAGTATTTGTAATAGCTGGAACTGGAACTCTTTCAATGGAAATGGGCATAGCAAATACTTTAAAATCAGGTGATAATTTATTAATAGTATCTAATGGATTCTTTGGAGATAGATTTATTGATATAGCTGAGAGAAAAGGTATAAAAGTAGATTTAATACAGAGTGAATGGGGAAAAACAGTATCGGCAGAAGCTATAGAGAAGAAATTAAAAGAAAAAGACTATAAGGCTGTTACAGTAACCCATGTGGATACATCAACTGGAGTAGTTGCACCTATTAAAGAAATAGGAGAAGTAGTCAAAAAATTCAAAGACACTCTATTTATAGTAGATGGAGTATGTGCTGCAGCAGGAGAACCAGAATATATTGATGATATGAATATAGATATACTAATATCAGGTTCCCAAAAAGCTTTTGGTGTGGCTCCAGGACTTTGCCTGCTTTGGGCAGGGCCAAAGGCACTAGAGAGAAGGAAAGAATTAGGTAGTATAACAGAATATTATGTAGACTTTGAAAAATGGCTTCCAGTAATGCAAGATCCATCAAAATATTTTGCTACACCAGCAATAAATTTAATCTGGGCATTGAAAGAGTCTGTGGATTTAATTAAAAAAGAAGGTATTGAAAATAGATATGAAAGACATAGAAAGAATGCAAGAGCTATGCAGTCTGCTTTAGAATCCTTAGGTTTCACTTTGTTGGCAGAAAAAGAGCATAGAGCTGTTACTCTATCTAATGTTTTATATATGGATGGAGTAAATGATTTAGAATTTAGGAAAGTTTTAGGAGAAGAAGGAGTAGTTGTGGCAGGGGGATTAGCAGCTTATGCAGGAAAAATGTTTAGATTAGGTCATATGGGCAATATAGGTATTCATGACATGGTTTCTACCATAGCAGCTATAGAAAGAACATTATATAGATTGGGAATTGAAGTAGAACTCGGTAAAGGCGTAGGAGTACTAATGGCAGAGTTATTTAAATAGGACAGATAAAAAGGATGGTTTTAACCATCCTTTTTCTGTAAAAGCAGACTCTATTAATTATCCTTAGAAAGATATATAATTGATTTATAGTGTAAGAGGTGAGGAAAATGCTGACTATATTTATTGATTTAGTTAACAGAGTTGGAATCATAATGATACTCGCTTTTATAATATCTAGAGTAAAACCAGTGAAAAAATTATTGGCTAAAAAGAATATTGAAATTAAGGATAAATTGATTTTATCCTTAATATTTGGAGTATTTGGGATAATTGGAACGTACATAGGAATATACATACAAGGAGGACTAGCTAATTCCAGAGCCATTGGAGTTTTTGTAGGAGGAATTTTAGGTGGTCCCATGGTGGGAATATTAGCTGGGATTATAGCAGGTCTTCATAGAATGATAATAGATATACATGGATTAACTACTATTGCTTGCACCACTTCTACTATTTTAACAGGAGTAATATCTGGATTATTGAGTAAGAGATATTATAAAAGTAAAAATAGATGTGGAATAGCCGCGATAGGAGGAATAATAGTAGAGAGCATGCAGATGCTTTTAATTTTATTGATTTCTAGACCTTTTTACGATGCTTTAAAAATAGTAAATATAATTGCAATTCCTATTGTTATATTAAATACCATAGGAATAGCTGCATTTATTGCAATAATAGATAGTATATCTAGTGAACAAGAAAAAATAGCTGCCAAACAGGCTCAAGTAACTTTGAAAATAGCTAATAAGTCATTTTCATATTTTAGAAAAGGGTTTAATGAAGAAACAGCATTGGGCACTTCAAAAATAATACAGGAAATGATAGATGTTGAGGCCATAGTATTTACAGATAAAGATAAGATATTATCATATGTAGGAAGAAAAGATAAAAACTATGATATTAAAGATAAAAATATGAAAAGCCTAATGAAAGAAGTTATAGAAACTGGATATGCAAAGGTATTAAATAGAAAAATAGATTACAAGGATATTAATGAGAACTTAGGCTCAGCGATTATTGTTCCCCTTAAAGAAAATATTGAAACTATAGGCACTTTGACTTTATATAAAGAAAAAGAAGATTCTATCACTAAAGTAGACTTAGAATTAGCTCTAGGATTAGGGGATTTATTTTCAACTCAAATAGCTTTAAGTAAATTGGAGCATCAAAAAAGACTTTTAGCAAAGGCTGAATTAAAAGCCCTTCAATCTCAAATAAATCCTCATTTCCTATTTAACTCCATAAATACCATAGCGTATTGTACAGAAACAGAACCTCAGAAAGCTAAAGAGCTATTATTACATTTAGGAACTTGTTTTAGGAAGAATTTGCAGCAGAATTTAGAAGAAGTAAATATATATGAAGAAATAGAATATATTCGATCATATATTGAAATTGAGAAAGCCAGATTTGGGCATAAATTAGAAGTCATATTTGATATACCAGATAATTTAGATTGCTATCTTCCACCTTTAATACTTCAACCCATAGTTGAGAATGCAATAAATCATGGAATATTTGAAAAAATTGAAGGAGGGACTGTGAGAATAAAAGCTATGGATGAAAAAGAGATAACAACTCTGACTGTGGAAGATAATGGTATAGGTATTGAGGAAGAAACCTTATTTAATTTATTTCATAATAAAGAAAATAATGATTCCATAGGATTAATCAATGTAAACAAAAGGTTAAAAAATAAATATGGTGAAGATTATGGACTAGAGGTAAATAGCAAATATAATGAAGGTACAGCTGTAACAATGAAAATTCCTAAAGTAAGGGAGGTAGATTTCAATGTTGAGGTGTCTAGTTGTTGATGATGAGGACTATGCAAGAAAGGGATTAATCTCATTACTTAGAGACTTTGACGAAGTAGAAATTGTTGGAGAAGCTTCCAATGGGTATGAAGCCATAAATGAGAATTTTAGATTAAAGCCTGATTTAATTTTCTTAGATATTCGAATGCCTAAAATCAGTGGATTAGAAGTTGCTGATATTATTATGAAAGATAAAGGAAGAACTGTGATTGTATTTACAACAGCTTATGATGAATTTGCAATAAAAGCCTTTGAAGTTAATGCAGTAGATTATTTATTAAAACCTATATCGAAATCTAGATTAGGACAAACCATTGAAAGAGTTATAGAACTGAGGAAAGGGGAAAGTCAAGGATATATAGAATCTATAGCGAAAATAATTAGAGAATTACATAAGGATGAAGAATATAAACTTACAAAGATATACGTTAATGAGAAAGACAAAATAATAGTTTTAAACCCATCTGATATAGTATATATTACTAGTTTAGAAGGATATGTATATATAATAACTACTAAGGGAAATTTTAAATCTCGTCTAACATTAAATAATTTAGAAGAACAGTTAAAATATCCTAATTTTTTTAGAGGTCATAGAAGTTATTTGGTAAACTTAAATTTTATAGAAAGTATAATTCCTTGGTATAATGCTACCTATGCCTTGGAATTAACTGGAGTAAAGGAAAAAATCCCCATTAGTAGGAGCAAGATAAATGAGTTTAAAGGTATAATGAATATCTAGAACTAAGGCCAATGAGTTCATCTAGATTTTCTAATAAAACAGATATATAATATAAGTAATTGAATTTTAGGGGGAAGAACATGCAGACATATTTTGTAACACAACAAGTTGTAGTACTAGCTATACTAATGGTCATAGGATATATAGCTACTAAAAGAAATATAATAGACGATGTTATATCTAAGGGTATGACTCAGATACTTACGGCAATAGCTTTACCTTCACTTATACTTTCATCTTTTAATATGACTTATTCGGAAGATACATTAAAATGGGTATTGCTTATATTTACATACTCTATAGGAATACATTTCATTACTATGATATTAGCTAAATTAGTTTTTGTGAAATATCCTAAGGGGAAAAATGTAGTTTTAAGGTTTGGTACAATATTTCCTAACTCTGGATTTATGGGACTTCCATTGATATATGAGTTATTTGGTCAAGAGGCAGTTTTATATGCTTCTGTATTTATGATTCCATATCATACATTATTGTGGACTTATGGAGAAAGTATATTATCAAAGGAGAAATCAGAATCACCTATCAAGAAACTGGCAAAGACTCCAGCATTGATTGCAGTTTTAGTTGGAACAATATTATTTATACTAAAGATACAATTACCATATGTAGTAAGTAAACCACTTTCAATGCTTTCAGCTCTTACTTCACCATTATCAATGTTAATATTAGGTGAAAAAATTACAAAGATAAAGCTAAAAGAAATAATTGCAGATAAGGATATATACTATGGCTGCTTTGTTAGATTGTTAGTAACACCAATTATAACATTAATTGCACTTAGAGCTGTAAATACACCAGAATTACTTCTAAATATTGTAGTTATAATGCAATCTTTGCCATCAGCAATATTGCTCGTAGTTTTAACACAAAAGCATGAGGGAGAAATAGAATTTGCATCTAAATTTACCATAATAAGTCATATAGTATCAATAATAACAATACCAATTATATCAATGTTTTTATAAGTTTCTAAACTTTATATTATAAAATGAAATTATATTTAATATAATAGACGAGCAAAAGAAACTAAAACAATAATAATTAATTGAAAGATTTTTAGTAGCTAAGAATCTATGACAAAAGAATATTATTTAAAAAAGATCAAATAAAAACTAGGCTCACGCCTAGTTTTAGTATATTATGATTTATTTGTTAAACTCTGGTATGGAATTATTGGTTTTATCAATAGTCATTTCTCTTATATTAGCCCTAATATTGGAACCTCTTTTATCTTTTTTAGCACCTCCTATTTAATATGATTATACCATAATACTCCAGATTGTGATGAAAGATACTTTAGGTATATGGATTATTCTTTTATAAATACGTCAAACTCCTGTAGTATACAATATTTGATACTAGAATATGTATGGATTTACTATAGATTATACTTATATACATAATATAATCTATAGATATTGCTAATTGGACTTTATCAAACAATAGTGCCACATTTTTAATGATACTGAGTTTTATATTGTTACAAGAGAAGCCTATAAGAATACTAGGGAGGCTTATTAATGAACAGAAAATTTTTTGCTTTATTGCTTGTAGTTACATTGATAATGACAGTAATGGCAGGATGCAAGCAAGAGCCTAAGCAGTCGGACAATGCTCCAGTAAATGATAAATCAGTAGTTGATAATGAAAATACACAAGAGACGAAAGTAGAAGCAGTAGATGTAAAGAAAGTATTCGTATCCCCACAATGGGTTAAAAGTGTTATTGACGGCGAACAAGAAGAATCAAAGAAACATATAGTTTTAGAAGCTTCTTGGGGAACAGCTAATGATAGTCCTGATTATAATAAGGGTCATATACTAGGTGCTGTACATGTGGATATTCTTATATAGATAAAGCTGGAGAAGCTAAAGGAGCAGTATGGGGTAAAGCAGGAAGTGATCCATATCATATGGAAGATTATACTCATGAAGATGGAACTTATATTACTATGGATGAAATGAAGGAATTATGGAAAGACCTTGATTTTACTTTGGATAACGACCTTGCTTTTTACTGTGGAACAGGTTGGCGTGCATCTATTCCATTTTTAATTATGTATGAAAATGGATTGCAATAAGTATCATAATTGCTCTTGTAATCGTTGTGTATCTACGTTATCGAAATTTAGAGATAAAAAACCAAGTCAGTATGATATCAATGATATTTACTATTGTTATAAGTGTATGGACAGTATATTTTTTACTTATATATAATGCGGAAACAAATCGTGCATATTATATTTTAAGTATTTGTTTTATATTGATGACAGTATGCCAAAACATTATATATCACTGTATTTATTCAATAAAATCAAGGAATAAAATTTAATTTATAGGGACTGAGATTATTTCAGTCCCTATATTTATTGCATTATCAATAGGTTTATTCCTAATGTTTTAATAATCCTATTTAAAGCCAATGCTTATTCTCTTACAAGTATTTTAGTTATTTCTCCAATATAAAGTGTGTGATGGTCGGAGTTAGGATAACATTGTTTGTCGATTTTTTTATCAATAAAGGATTCAGGTTTATATTCTTGAGCAAATAATTTTTTACAGAAAATTGCTATATTTGCTTCTTCAAAATAAGGAATATTATTATCATGTATAAGTGTAAGATTTGATTTTTTAATTTTATCCTCATCTCTACCAGATTTTGTACCAAGGTAGGATAGTATTTCTCTAAAACTATTATCAAAGAAAGTCAATGAAAAGGAATCAGCACTATCTACAAACTCCTTAGTATATCTTTGTGGACGAATGACAACATATGCTACATTTTTATTCCACATAACACCTAAACCACCCCATGATGCAGTCATTGTATTAGCCTTTCCATCTTTTTCTGCAGTAATTAACATCCAGTCTTTTCCAATTAATTTAAATGGGCTATAGTTAAAATCCTCAGGTCCAATTTCTTTAAAATTAGTCATAATCATACCTCCCAAATTATTGTTTTACTTATTATTATATAATAATAAACACTAAATTAATACGATATGATTATAAAATAAGAAATAACATGGTATAATAAGGAATAAAGAAGAATAGATGAAAAATTAAATGACAGGGATAGGCTTATATTTTAAGATTAAATTTAAGTGTGCTAATGGTATTTAGGTGATTTAGTTAAAAATGATAAAGAGAAAGAAATAAATAATGCTAAGGAAAAGATTAAAAGATTTATAGTATAATGTTCTGTAAGTGGCGTATAATTAATAACAATTGTAGACAAGTTTACATGATTATAATAAGATATAATTATAGGTGATTTTAATTATTTATAAAATAGTCTTATTATGATTAGGCATACTAAAATAGGTGTTTTGCTACATAATTATTTAGATAGGGACTTTTTACATAAAGAGTAATGGACTTAAAGCAAATGGAGCTAATCTAAGTCGAATGACATTAAGAAAAATAGGTATAAGTATGATTTATAGAACGTAATAAGAAGTAACTAATAATTTTTAGAAGATAAATATAGGAGGTAAATTATGAAGATTATTAAATTTGCAGTAATAGGGGTTATATTTATTCTGATATTTAATGCTTTAGGCATGTTTAATCCTGAAACCAGTAGGAAGGTTGATAATGCAGTAGAAGTAAGTAAGGTTAAAATAAGTGAATTCAAATATAAAGATAAATCTATTGCAGATATGTCATTGAAGGAGTTATCTTCCAATATTTCCTCAGATATTAAATATTTAAAGGAAGAAGTAATTACTGATGATGGAGTAAAATTATCTGGTAAAGGATTGACAGTAACTATTAATCCAAAGAAGGACAAAATACTTGTTGCCGAAGTCGATGCCACAGAATCAAAGGCAGTGAAGTCTATAGAGGATCTTCTTTATGATTTAACTAAAAAAGATATTAAGATTCCAGATGAATTTTTAAAGAAAACTAATCTAGCTATAGTTGTAGAAAAAACAGACGGAGAATATAATGTGAAATTCAATTAATATACTAAAAAGACTAGGAAATTCCCTGGTTTTTTTAGTACTACCACTTATATAATCAAGCTCCTTAAGCCCCTCTCAAACTCCCTATCATTCTTATGACTTCTATTTTTAGATTTACTATAATATTTATTCTGTTTTCTAAGCTGTTGATGTAAATGCCTTCGGTTTAGCATTCCGTCTATATTATCTTGAGAGAATATAAGACCATTTTGATTTATAGGGATAGCTTTTTTAGATAGACACATGGCCGCTAAGCCATAATCTTGAGTGATAGCTATATCACCTTTCTCTATTTTATTTACAATATAAAAATCAGCACTATCACGAGATATATCTACAGAAACAACAGTCGCATAAGGGCTAGCAATCTCATGGGCATAGTTTTTTACAATTATTATTTCTAATTTATATTCTTCCGCAACTCTAACTGCTATATCAACTACTGGACATCCATCTGCATCCACATATATTTTCATATTTTCACCTCAATTCATTATATCATGAAAGAAATAAGTATATACTAAGAATCTATGTCGGGATTATAGAACTATAATAATATATTATCTGACAAAGTAATATTTGGATATGTTAAAATAATTCTTAGGTATTGGAATATCCATTAGAATTAAATTGTTATATTAGCAATGGAAATATAGAAAAAATATATTGCTTATAGATATGGTGGTGGACAAATGTCAAGATTAACAGATGAAATATTAATAGACAGGGTAGAACTTTATGACACTTATGTAAAAGGAAAACAATATTATGAGTCTGGGAAAGTAAGGGAAGTGAAGACAACTCCAAGCCATAATTATTATGTTGCCAGTATAGTGGGCAGTTCTCTATATAAATCAACTGTTAAGTTTAATAGCTATGATAATATTGCTGCTACGTCTTGTACGTGTCAAGCCTATAAAAAATATCATGGAGATTGTAAACATATAGTTGCTTTATTGATGTCAATTATGAACTACGAAAAAACGAATTTTACAAGATATAAGAAATCTGAAGGAGATATAAAAAACATACTTCATTATTATAGGCAAGAATCAAGTGATATGAAAGTTCCTGTAAATCTAGAAGTGAATTTTAAGTTTACAGATGAAGGAGCTTTTCTTGATTTTAAAATTGGTGAAGATAAGTTATATGTAGTTAGAGGTTTAGGGAAATTTATATCAGATTTACAAGAGAATAGAGTAATAGAATTTGGCAAGAAATTTAAATTTTCTCCAGGGATCCATTGTTTTAACTCTAAAGATAAGGAGCTGATAGATTTTATTACCTTATTATATGAAAATTATGAAATAAATTTTTATAACTATTATGGTAATAAATATAGTAGCACATTTAAAGGGAATACTGTATATTTAAGCTCAAAATCCCTTGAGAAATTCCTTGAATTAATGAAGGGTAGAAAGTTTAATGCAAGTATATATGATAACTATGTTAAGGATATAATGATAACTGATGAAAATATAGAATTAAATTTTAAAATAGAGGAAAGTAAAGAGGACCTTTTATTAAGAGTTGTTGATGGATTACAGTTAGTATCCTTGACTCAAGATGGAGAATATTTTTTTTATAAAGATAAGATTTATCAATTATCTCAAGAGCAGATAAATAATATAATGCCAATATATAATGAAATAATAAGAAAAGAAACAGAATTAATAAGAATAGAAAAAGACTTAAAAGGGACCTTTGTATCAGAAGTGCTTCCTATTATTAGAAAACATTCAAAATTAATTATAGATAAAAATGTAGAAGAGTCAATATATAATGAGCCATTGCATTCTATAATGTATTTTGATAAGCAAGATGACTTAATTCTTGGAAAGGTAATATTTAATTATGGAAATATAGATATAAATCCTTTTTCCTCACAAAATATAACTGGCTTAGATACAGAAAAAATATTATTGAGAGATATAGAAACTGAAAAAATTATAATGACGCTTCTAGAACAAGGAGATTTTAAGGTAGAGGATGGGGGATTCTATCTAGAGGAAGAAGAACAAATTTATGATTTTATAACTGATATTATACCTGAATTGCAGAAACACTGTGAAGTATATTATTCTGAGAATTTTAGGAAAGTAAGCCTTATAAGTTCCAATAGTTTTAAAGCTGGACTTAAACTTGATGATAAATTGGATAGTTTGGAATTTAATTTTGATATAGAAGGTGTAGATGATTCTGAACTTGAAAATATTTTAGGAAGCTTGAGAGAAAAGAAGAAATATTATAAATTGAAAAATGGATCTTTTTTATCCCTTGATAATAAGGACTTTGCTGACATAATGGATATGTTAAATTATTTAGATATTGAAGGAAAAAACTTCCGTGATGGAAATGTTAAAATTCCTAAATTTAGGACATTGTATCTTGATAAGTTTATAAGAGATAGAGGGATTGACTATATCAAGAAAAATGTAAATTTTAAGAGGTTAGTTCGAGATATAAATGATCCAGATGATATAGAATATGAATTACCTAAAGGATTAACAGCTGATTTGAGGGATTATCAAAAATTCGGTTTCAAATGGCTTAAAACATTATCAAATTATGGGTTTGGTGGAATTCTAGCTGATGAAATGGGTCTAGGGAAGACAATCCAGATGATAAGCTTTTTGCTATCCGAAAAGGAGGAAAAAGGTTCTGAAGCAAGTATTGTAATAGTGCCTACATCTCTTGTATATAATTGGGAAGAGGAAGTAAATAGGTTTGCGCCAAGTCTCAAAACCTTAATAGTAGTTGGGAATAGGGATGAGAGAAAGAAACTTATTAATAGCATAACAAACTATGATTTAATAATCACTTCATATCCACTAATTAGAAGAGATATAGAAGAGTATAGAGATATATTTTTTAGATATTGTATATTAGATGAAGCACAGCATATTAAAAATCAGGAATCTCTTAGTGCAAAGTCTGTAAAAAATATTAAGGCAAAGAATTATTTTGCTTTGACTGGAACGCCTATGGAGAATTCATTATCTGAGCTTTGGTCAATATTTGATTTCTTGATGCCAGGGTATCTTTTGACAAGTAAGAAATTTATTAGGAAGTATGAATGTCCAATAGTTAAGAAGGGAGATAATGAGAAGTTAAAAGAATTAAGTAATCAGATTAGACCTTTTATATTGAGACGAGCTAAAAAAGAAGTATTAAAAGAATTACCGGATAAGATAGAACAAAAGGTAGTAGTAGATATGTTAAAAGAACAGAAGAAATTATATAAGGCATATTTACAGGTTATAAAAGGTGAAATAGACGATGAGATAAATACAAAGGGATATAATAAGGCACATATAAAAATTCTCGCTGGATTAACAAGATTGAGACAAATATGCTGCCATCCTGGAATCTTTGTAGAAGGATATAATGGTGGAAGTGGGAAGTTAGACTCTTTAGAGGAAATAGTAGTTGAAGCTGTTAATTCCTCTCATAGGATATTGATATTTTCTCAGTTTACAACTATGCTAGGAAAAATAAGAAAACTTTTAGAATACAAGAATATAGATGCTCTATATCTTGATGGGAGTACTCCTATTGCAGAACGAAGCAATCTAGTAAGGGAATTCAACAAAGGTATAGGAGATGTATTTTTAATATCTCTTAAAGCTGGAGGTGTTGGATTAAACTTGCCTTCTGCAGATATGGTAATCCATTTTGATCCCTGGTGGAACCCGGCAGTAGAAGATCAAGCCACAGATAGGGCTCATAGGATAGGACAGGAAAAGACTGTTCAGGTTATTAAACTAGTTACAAAGGGAACCATAGAGGAAAAGATATTTAAGCTGCAGGAAAAGAAAAAAGAAATGATTGATAAAGTAATTACTGATGGGGAAACGTTAATATCTAAATTATCTGAAGAAGAGATAATGTCATTATTTGATATAGAGTAAGGGTAATAAACAATATAATAATAAAATTCATCTATATATAGAAATTAACTATAAGATTTATCAATTATACAATAAATAGCCTGTATACTATAATTTATGTAGTTAAATTATAGTAGGAGGTTAAAATAATGAATCAAAGGAATAATACTTATGCATTAATTTTCTCAGGTTTGGCAATAGCAGTAAATATTGTACTTGGCACAGTAATAGACATGTTAAGTATACCATTGTTATTCTTAGATACTGTGGGAACCATATTTACAGCTGCATTTATTCCTAGAATTACAAGTAATCTTGTTGATAAAATAGCAAGTTGCATAATGGTTGCTTTCTTGATACAAAGACTTCCTAAGAGATATATTGGAGGTATAAGATAGATGGAAAGAAGTAAAAAAGTAGTTTTTATATCTCATTGTATATTAAACCAGAACACAGTCGTTAATCCATTGGCTAGAGCTAAAGGAGCATATAGAGATATAGTTCAAGAGATTATGAACAATGGAATTGGAATTCATCAATTACCTTGTCCCGAATATAGACACTTAGGATTAAATAGAAAACCTATGAATAAATTAGAATATGATACTGTAGATTTTAGGACGCTTTGTAAAGATATATCTAAAGATGCCATAAATATGATGAAAGAGTATTTGGAAAATGGATATGAAATTGTAGGACTTATTGGAATAAATAACAGTCCAACTTGTAGTATAAGAACTACAAAAGGAATACTTATGGAGGAGTTATTGTCTTTAGTCGAAAAGGAAAAGATACATTTAAATACACTAGATGTTCCCACAAAATATTTTGATGGAAAAGATAATAAAAAATTCATAGAAGATTTAAGAGAATTTATAAAGAACTAGGTGAGATTTCACCTAGTTCTTTCATTGATTAATATGCAGTCCAACCAGCATCAGCTACAATAGTTGCGCCATTTATTAAGCTAGATTCATCTGAAGCTAAGAATAATGCAATATTTGCAATTTCTTTAGGCTCACCAGATCTTATGTTATTTGAAGTACCAGACATAATTCTACTAACTCCAAATGCATTAGGCTTTTGATGAGAAGCTATTTCTGTATCTACTCCACCAATTTGTCTATATCCTCTTGGTTAGATACATCTCCTTCAAAGGGAATGATTATTCCATTATACCCAGTAGTAGAATTTACCAGCTCCTCTAATTTGTTCATTCTTCTAGCCACAGCAACTACCCTTGCACCTTCCTTGGCAAAGAGCAAAGCCATTTCCTTACCTATACCAGAACTAGCTCCTGTAACTAGAACAATTTTTTCATCTAATCTCACTTTTCACCTCCAAAGATATTATATATTTATTTTCTCCTATTTAATATGAGAAATCAAGAAAATTTTAAACTCATATATTATGGAGTATTTTCTAACAAATTTAAAAATTATAGAATTTACTGTAACTTTTTGTCCGTTCAGACGAATAATATATGAAAGACAATGGAGGACTCCAATGGTAGATGATAAAATTTTATATAAAAAATTTCTTAAAGGTAATATAACTGCCTTCGAAGACCTTGTATTTACTCACAAGGATAACTTAATATACTTTATTTCTCGATATACTGGAGATATCTTTATTGCAGAAGATATTGCTCAGGATGTATTTGCCTATGTCTATGTTTACAAGGAAAAGTATAAATTTGACTATTCTTTTAAAACTTATATATATACATTAGGACGAAATAAGGCTATAGATTATGTAAGAAAGCAGTCAAGGTTAAAGGTAATTCCTTTTGAGAGAGATAATGAAATATTATTAGATGAAGATAGTATAGAGGAAAAGGTAATAAAAGATGAAGAGAAAAAACTCCTTTTTGATAGCTTGAAAAAGTTAAAGTCTGATTATGAAAAAGCTATTTATTTAGCTGACTTTGAAGAATTATCCTATGAAGAGATATCAAAAATTCTAGGAAAAACCTTAGGACAGACAAGAGTATTGATCCATAGAGCTAGGAAAGCTCTTAAAGATGTATTGGAGAAGGGAGCTGGAGATGATGAAAGATAATAGGGAATTCCTAGAAGGGGTATATAAGAAGGCAGGAGCATTAGAAAGAGAAAAGGTTAAAAAAAGTAGAATCTATAAAAGATATGTAAAGATTTCATCTATGGCAGCGGCTATAGTTATAATAGTTCCTTTACTATTGTTTAAGAGACAAAACTCAGTTCCAAAAGACTATACTGAAATTCCTCAAATAGCTAGGATGTTTACCATAGATGACCCTATGATTAGCTTCTATGAAGCAGACTATATAGTTGTAGGAGAAACTAAGAAAATTGATAGAAGTCAATATGTAAAAGAAAATAATTATATATATACAGATATTACCATAAGGGTTGATCAGGTTTTTTTAGGAGGTATTTATGAAAACGAAATTATTCTTAGGATAAAGGGAGGAAAAGCAGAAAAGGAAAAGGTTTTCTCTCAGATGGAAGGTGAATTTAAGAAGGGAAAGAAATCTTTATTATTTCTTCGGGAAGAGGAAGGAGTATATTATTTAGTGAATGGCAATGAAAGTCAATTTTTAGAGGTAGAAAAGGATATCTTTATAGATAAACTTGGAAACCAATATAATATAGATGACATAAAAGATAACATAGATAGGAGATAAATAAAATGAAAAAAATATTTGGATTATTTTTAGTGATGATAATTATGGTTTCGTTTTTAGGAGGCTGTACGCCGAAGAAAAATGAAGTAAAGGTAGTAGATTTAGGGGAAATACATGCTGCAGTTAAGGAAGCACTTGGTGAGGATTACTATCCAAATAGAGAATTAACTGTAGAAGAAATAGAAAATTTAATAGGAATAAAGGTAGAAGATATGGAAACATTTATTGCACAATCACCAATGATAAGTGCTAATGTAGATACTTTTATTGCAATTGAAGCAAAAGAAGGAAAAGGAGATACAATAGAAGAAGGTCTAGAAAAATACAGAAAATACCTTGTAGGGGAATCTTTACAATATCCTATGAATATTGCTAAAGTAAATTCTGCTAAAGTAGTTAGACATGGAGATTATGTTTTCTTTTTAATGCTTGGTAAATTTGATGATAGAGAAAATACTACAGATGAAGAAAGACTTGAATTTGCAAAGGGAGAAATTCAGAAGGTAGAAGATGTTATCAATAAGTTTTTTGAGTAAATTACAATCTAGTCTGGTTTTTTATCAGACTAGATATTTTTTGGAGGATTACTATGGTTTTTAGTAGCGTATTATTTTTATTTTATTTTTTACCATTTGTTTTAACGATATATTTTATATCGCCTAAAAAATATAGGAATTTCATACTATTAATAGGAAGCCTTTTATTTTATAGCTGGGGAGAACCTAAATATATATGGATTATGATATTTTCAACAGTTCTTGATTATACCTGTGGTAGGTTAGTTCATTATTATAAATATAATGAAAACATAAACAAAGCAAAGATATGGTTAGGAGTATCTATATTTGTTAATTTAGGATTATTGAGTTTCTTCAAATACTCTGATTTTCTTATATCCAATATAAATAATATATTAGGTTCTAGTATTCCACTATTAAACCTTACTTTGCCTATAGGAATATCATTTTATACTTTTCAAACCATGTCCTATACAATAGATGTCTATAGGGGAGATACAAAAGTACAAAATAATATTATCTCCTTTGGCACCTATGTTACCCTTTTTCCTCAACTTATAGCAGGACCTATAGTTAGATATCAAACTGTAGCAGAAGAGATAGATAATAGAGTAGAATCCTATGATTTATTTAGTGAAGGTATAAAGAGATTTATTTTAGGTCTAGGAAAGAAAGTTTTATTGGCAAATAATATAGGCATCCTTTGGAATAATATATCCCATTTAAATATGTCAAATATTCCAGTGCTAACTGCTTGGCTTGGCATATTGGCTTTTAGTTTTCAAATATATTTTGACTTCTCCGGATATTCAGATATGGCTATTGGTCTTGGAAAAATATTTGGATTTAATTTCTTGGAGAATTTTAATTATCCTTATATGTCTAAAAGCATTACTGAATTTTGGAGAAGATGGCATATATCCTTGGGTACATGGTTCAAGGAATATCTATATATTCCCCTAGGGGGCAATAGGAAAGGGCGATTTAATCATATTAGGAATATATTAATAGTTTGGATCTTAACTGGAATATGGCATGGCGCCAGCTGGAATTTTGCTCTATGGGGATTATTCTTTGGGGTTATATTGATTGTAGAAAAGTTATTTATTCTTGATCTATTAAAGAAATTACCTCAGTGGATTACAAGAATTTACACTCTATTTCTAGTCCTTATATCTTGGGTCATATTTGCCTTTGATTCCATAGCAGATGGACTAAATTATATCAAAATTTTATTTGGATTTGGAAGTAATGGTATTTACAACCATACATCTTTATATCTACTATATACAAATATATTATTATTTTTAATTCTTATACTAGGGTCAACGGATATACCTAAGAGATTGTGGAAGTATGTCAATATCAATAATAGATTTAATAAGATATCATGGATTATAGAAAACATATTTTTATTCGGAGTCATAGTATTATCAATAGCATATCTAGTAGATCAATCTTATAATCCATTTTTATATTTTCGTTTTTAGGAGGATGTATATGAAAGAAAAAACAAGAGTTATAATATGTACTGGATTATTACTATCCTTATCCATAAGTAATATATTATCACCCAAAAGGGTGTTTTCCAATAAAGAAAATAGATATCTACAAGGGCTTCCAAAGCTTAATTTGGATACTATAATATCAGGAAGGTTTAGTAAAGATTTTGAAACCTATACAACAGATCAATTTATCTCTAGAGATAACTGGATAGGATTAAAGACAATTTCAGATTTATCTTTATTAAAGAAGGATAATGGCAGAGTTTACTTTGGAAAAGAAGATTATTTATTTGATATAGATAAGGAAATAGATGAAGAACAATTAAAGAAAAATATAGAAAGTATCAATATATTTTTAGATAAAATGAATAAGCACAATATCCATGTTACTTCTCTATTGGTACCTAGTAAGTCTACAGTTCTAAATCATAAATTGCCTTTATATGCACCTATAATTGATGAGGACCTTATTATAGATAAATTGGAATCCTCCTTTAACGGAAAAATGAAACTAATAAACTTAGTAAAGGCTTTAAGTGAAAAATCTAATAAAGATATATACTATAGAACTGACCATCATTGGACTACTGAAGGGGCTTTTTATGCTTATAAATATTATATGAAAGCAATGGGAGAAAATCCATTGAAAGAAGAGGATTTTATAATAAAAAAGGTATCTCAAGAGTTTTGGGGAACTAATTATAGAAAGGCTAATTTTTATTTAGGAAAACCAGATAATATATATATCTATGAGCCAAAGGAGAAGTTGGACTATAATATTAAAATTAATAATAAAGAAAAAGTTCATAGTCTTTATGATGAAACTTATTTAAATAAAACTGATAAGTATTCTTATTTCTTAGGAGGAGATAAATCATTAATAGAAATAGAAACATCAGTGAAGAATAATAAAAGTTTATTGGTAATTAAAGATTCCTTTGCCAATAGTCTTATTCCATTTTTAACAAATCATTATGAAAAAATTATAGTGATAGATCCTAGATATTTTAATATGAGTATAGAAGATCTCGCTAAAGAAAAAGAAATTGATGAGGCACTAATTTTATTTAATGTACAAAATTTTGCTAAGGAAAAAGCTTTGTTTATTTTAGGAAGATAAGGTAATTAATAAACATAAGTCAAAAAAGTATGTGAATACAGTAAATGATAAATACCTATATCAAAATTGTTTTAATCTTTACCGAAGAAGGACACTAAAGAGAGACGAAGACTTGTACCGATAAAAGGAGATTTTCAGATTTATCTAAGACAATTGAAGGCTGCTTTTTGCAAAGCGTTGTCCCTATGTAATGGATATATGCACCTAGTCCTCTTAGTCTACCATCAGGCTGTAAGTTTGTTACTAGATGTCATGAAATAGGACCAGAATTAATAGAAAGGAATCAGATCTGTCATTTATATTAAAGAGATTGATATGACAAATAATAGTATGGTATTTCGCAATATAAGAATATATATTAATAAGGTAGTATATTATAATTAATATTTATGATAAAGATATTAATTAACTCATTATAAGTTGGAATAATGTCATAGGTTATCCCAACTTTTTTGTGTATAAGTTTTTGATAATATAACGAAGTTAGGGGTAATAATTGGACTAGTGGTATAAAGATAATATTTTATATCTATGATAGTCAAAAGGATGAGGATATGATAAATCATAAAAAACCAGAAATTCGACATATTATCTCTATAGCTATTTCCATCATAATTGGATTTACGGTTATTAGCAGACTTTTAATAATTAATTTTTTTAATGAAGATATTAAGTATATATCGGAAAAAGGAGTATTAAATTTAGATGATTGGAGACTGGATGAAGAAGAAAATATTAAATTAGATGGAGAATGGGAATTCTATCCTGGAATATTACTTGAACCTAAGGAAATAAAAACTAATAAATTTAAAGAATATGAGAAAATTAGAAAATATGTAAGAGTTCCTGGTTCATGGGAGTCCTATTTAAATGAAGATGGATCTATAGATGGATCTGGGACATATCGGCTTATTATAAAGGTCCCAGAAGATAGAATATATGGTATTAAAACAAGAACCATACGATCGGCAAGCCGTATTTACTTAAATGGGCAGGAAGTTGCTCATACAGGAATTACTTCCATAAGGAAAGAGGGTTTCAAACCGGAAAGCAAGTATAAAATAGGAATTGAAAATAGTTTAAATAAAGAACTTGAATTAATAATTCAAGTTTCAAGCTATGAATATAGAGCAGGAGGTATTCTTAAGTCTATTTACTTTGGTTCATCTGAATCAATTATGAAAGACAATAATAAGAGCCGTGCATTAGATGCACTGGTGATTTCAGGTTGCTTAATTATAGGTATACGTTTTTTTATAATAGCTTTACAACGAAATAGAGAGCGTTCTTTAGCATATTTTAGCGGAGCTAATTTCTTCATGGGATTATATCTATCAACTATGAATGAGCAGCTTCTAGATTTAATATATAACTATGATTTTATAACTAGAACTAGAATACAGACCCTAGCAATGATAATGTCAACTGCTTGTTTTTTACAATTTATACATCATTTTTTTAAGGAATATAGCAATGAAAAGATTATAAAGAAAATAACTGGTTTTATGCTTTTATTGATGCTTTTTATATTTAATAATCCAGAAGAACCATTATCAATCCCTATAGGAATTCAACAGATTCTAATCATAATTGGTTATACAATAAGCTATATTTATATATTTTATATTTTATTAAAGGCAATATATAACAAGGCATATTCCTTAGAATATATTTTAATAATTACAACTTCAATATTTTCATACTGGTTTATAACTGCATTGAAAATATTTTTAGAAATAGATTTGGGCAATATTCCCATTATGTTAATTTTGTTAATGATGATTAGTGTGGCTTCATTAATGAGCCATAGACTTCAGTTAGACTATCAAGAAGCAAATTCCCTTTCTGAAAAACTTATAAGATATGATAGATTGAAAGATGAATTTCTAGCTAAAGCATCCCATGAAATGAAAACACCTTTACATGTGATGCTTAATTTAGCAAAGAACTTATTAGAAGGGAAAAATGGAAGTTTAAATTTCCGGCAGCAAGAAGATTTACTGTTTATATATCAAGAAGGTCAAAGATTAACTCGTTTAGTAGAGGATATATTAGATGCTTCTCAGATAAAGAAAGGAGAGATAAAGTTAAGATTAGGCTCTATTGAGCCATATAAGATCGTGGGAGATATGTTAAATGAGATGAAATGTTTAATTCCAGAAAATAAGACTCTTTCATTAAAGAATCAAATTCCGAGAGTATTTCCGACATTAAAAGCAGACTCTGATAAATTTAGACAGATTATCTATAACTTAGTTCATAATGCAATTAAATATACGAAACATGGAGAAATAGCTGTTTCTGCATCTGTAATAGATGGACAAGTTGAAATTAGAATCTCAGATACTGGAATTGGAATTGAAGAAAAATATTTTAAGGAAGTTTTTGATATTTTCTATCAAAAAAATGAAGAAGGACAAATGGAACCGGGACTAGGGTTAGGGCTATCCATAGTAAAATATTTAGTGGAATCTCAAGGTGGTAGGATATGGGTTGAATCAATTTATGGAAAAGGTTCTACTTTTAAATTTACATTACCAATATATACTGGAAAGGAAGAGGATAAAAAGAAAATGGTTTCTACAAAAGAAAATATTCTTAAACCTATTACATCTGTAGAACTATCCCCTAAAATGGAAAGAGAAAATAAAAATTATATAGGTAGACCAAAGATTCTAATAGTAGATGATGAACCATTAAATCAAAAAATCTTATGGGATCTTATGGAAGAGTTAGAGCTCAATGCTATTCTAGCATATAGCGGCAAGGAAGCTTTAAATATTGTTGAAAAGAATAAGATAGATTTAATTATTTTAGATTTTATGTTATCAGATATGTCTGGAGAAGTAGTATGTAAAGAAATCCGCCAGAAATACTCTATGGCAGAACTTCCTATTTTAATTTTAACAGCATCAGGAAGAACAATTGATTTAATGAATGCATTTGATTATGGCGCCAATGACTTTCAGAGAAAGCCTGTAGATGCAGAAGAATTAAAATCTAGAATTCAATCCTTGTTACTAATGAAAAAATCAGTAGAAGAAGGGTTGGAAAAGGAGTTTCAATACTTTTATTCACAGATATCTCCTCATTTTTTGTACAATACATTAAATACTATTATTGGTCTTAGTTATAAAGATGATGAGAAGGCTAGGAAAGCCCTAAGTAATTTGTCTATTTATTTTAGGGGGAAGCTTGACCTTCATAGAAAGAAGGGTCTTATTACTTTGGAATCAGAATTAGAATTAATAATTGCATATTTAGAAATTGAGCAAATGAGGTATGGGGAAAGGCTAGAGATTGAATATGATATTGAAGAAGGGTTAAGTGCTATGATTCCACCACTAACATTACAACCTATAGTAGAAAACTCTGTACGACATGGGATAGTAGCTAAAAATCGTGGTGGAAAAATTAAGATTTCTGTAAAGAAAGAAGATACAGATTTCATAAATATTGTAATAGAGGATAATGGCAGGGGAATGCCTATTGAAAAGCAACAAGAATTATTGAAAGGAAATAGCCAAAGAGTCGGCTTTACAAATGTATTGAAGAAAATAAAGATATTAAAAGGAGCAGAGTTAACATTAGAAAGCAAAATAGATGAAGGTACAAAAGTAAAGATTGTTATTCCGGAGGTAAAATATCATGAGAGTTATTTTAGTTGATGATGAACCTATTGCATTAGATGTGCTGACAATCATGCTTTCTTCTTATGAAAATATAGATATTATGGGTAGTTATACTAATGCTATAGAGGCATTAGAAAAATCTAAAAAAATACGGCCAGAAGTTATATTTTTAGACATTGAGATGGGGGAGATAAATGGACTAAAAATTGCTGAGCTTTTTATGGAACAGCTTGATGATGTTGAGATAGTCTTTATTACGGCTTATTCTCAATATGCAGTAGATGCTTTTGAGATAAATGCCATTGATTATTTATTAAAACCTATTCAAAAAAAACGTCTTCACAAAACTATTGAAAGGTTAAAAGAAAAGATTAGTGGAAAACATACACAGGATGAAAAGAAGGATACTAAAAAATTGAGAGTAAATAGTTTTGGAGGGTTTGAGGTATTAGATAGTATGAATAAACCTTTGATTTGGCGTACTCAAAAATCTAAGGAGTTATTTGCTTATTTGTGGAAGAAGAGAGAAAGAGCAGTTCCTAAAATGCTGATTATGGATACGATTTTTCCAGATAAAGACTTGGAGAAGGCTAGTACTCTTCTTCACACTACTATCTATCAAATAAGAAAGAATCTAAAGAAAATTGGCTGGTCAAATGGAATTATCCATTTTAATGACAGCTATCAATTGAATGTCCCTGTCATAAGCGATATAGAGGAATTAGATAGGATATTGGAGTCGAAGGAATATAGTGATGAGAATATAAGAGAAGTTTTAGAAATTTATAAAGGAGACTTTCTAGAAGAGGGGTATCATTGGGCATTAGATGTCCAGCAGATATATAGAGATATGGTTTTTAATATATTAGAAAAGTTCACAAGAGAAAAGCTGGAAAATGAAATATTCTCTTTAACTTTAAAGGCATCTTTGGATAAAATCTATAAAATGGATTCTTTTAATGAGGGTGTAGCTAAGATGATGATCCATTATTATGGCAAACAGAGCAAGAGGGCCAGTCTAGAAGCTTTTTTCAATGATTATGTAGAAAACCTTTGGACTGAAATGGGATTAGAACCAATGGAAAGTACTCTAAGGTTATATAAAAAGTATATGGATTTCATATAAATTGTTGTATTTTATAAAGCGTAATCTTTATTTGTTCAGATGTTGTTCAGAACATATAGATATAATCGAGTAATAAGTATTGCTCTTCTTAAGTTTAAGGATATTTTGTCAGATTTAATAATTTTACTAGAAAAATTTGTAACATATAGGTAAATAGTTATAAGAAAGGATGATTGTGAAAAAATGCAGAAAAGGTTTAATAACAACTTGAAATACTTAAGTTTAAACATAAAAATATTATTATCTGTTTTGATGATATTTTTGCTATTTGTATCAATATTAGCTTTTATAGGATTGAAGGGCTATATCAATATAGCAGTTAATACAGAGGAGAGGAATCTAGAAAATGTAAATAATGTTGCAATTGATGCACTGGCTTCTGCCAGTCGTGCAAGTAAATATGTAAAATCTCTTATTGATGAAGAAAGTCAAGAATTAAATGATATACTATCTCCTCAAAATTATATAGAAAGCATAAACATTGGGAAGGAAGGATTTTTCGCAGCATTTAATGAAAAAGGAGAAATAAAATTACATTCAGATAAAGATTATATGCAAAAATATGGTTTTGAAATTAAAGATAAATATGCTCTTATATATGAAGATATACTTAATTATTCCTTAGAAAATACGCCTAAAGGTGAGGGTTCTGATAGAACCTTCATAGGGGAAGAGCGGTTTATATTAGATGGAAAAAATTATTATGGAAGAATCGAAAGATGGAAAAGTCTCTATATAGCAAGTATATTAGACGAATACTCAATTGTAGAAGAAGCTAGGCGAGAAATATTGAAGATACTTGTTTTCTTATCTATTGGTATTATAATTGCCTCAATGATTTTTATTTACTTAATTAAAAGGTTAGTAGGGGATAAGATGAAAATCATTCGAGACAATGCGCGAAGGTTTGGACAAGGTGATTTTGAAAATCTAGAAGAACTTAAGGTTAATATGAGTGATGAGATTTCTGAAACTAATGAGGTACTAATAGATTCCTCTAAAAATATGTTGGACATAATAAAAACTTTAAGTGAAAATAGTGAAGAACTATTACTAGAAGGAGAAAATCTTCAGGATTTAACTAGAAGCTATAGTCTTGGAAGTAAAGAGATTGTAATTGCAGTAGATGAGATTGCTAGTGGAAGTGAAAATCAAGCATATGAGACTATGAGAGGACTAGAGAAATTAGGTTCATTAAAACAAATAATTGATGAGGAAGAAGAGAAACTAGGGATATTAAATTTAAGAATCGAAGATATAGACAAATTAAAAGAAGAAGGAAATGAAATAATAGAGACTTTAGAAGAATATACAAAGAGAAGTAATGATGCGGCCGTAGAAGTAAAGCAGGTCATAGACCAGTCTAATTCTAATGCCAATAAAATAGAAGAGGCAAGTGCGAAGATAAAAGGAATAGCTAATCAAACCAATCTTTTAGCTCTTAATGCAAGTATAGAAGCAGCTAGAGTAGGTGAATATGGTAAAGGATTTGCAGTAGTTGCAGATGAAATAAGAAAATTATCAGAAGAATCCAATGTATTTGCTTTAGAGATTGAAGAAGTTATAAAAGAATTATTATTAGATTCTGAGAAGGCAGTAAAGCTAATGAACGGAGTAAGGAAAGAAACAGAGTATCAAACTGAAAGTGTAGAAAAAACAGGGGAAAAGTTCCAAAGGATAAGAGAAAAAATAGAAGAAATAAAAAATATGATAAATGAACTTAATGAAAGTCGAATGATTCTTGATGCGAGAAAAGAAGAAATAACAGAAGTGATAGAGAATTTAAGTGCAATCGCAGAAGAAAATAACGCAAATACAGAAGAAGTAAGTGTAAAAGTAGAAGAACAGAAAAATAGTACATTGAGATTAGAAGATTTAAGTAAACACCTAGGAAATGTGGCTGAAAGTTTAATGAGCAAATTAGAGATGCTGTATAGTACTAAGTAAGTATGTCTATTTTAATAAAATATCTCTTTAGAGAATGATTTTGCTTTATAAAGTAAGAGGAGTTGTTAATATGGATGTTTTCAGAGTATACGATTTGAAAAGCTATTTAGACGGACTTGAGAGACTATTTGATATTGTTCGGATTGTAAATCCCATATCGAAGAAAATTGTTTATCAGAATGGTAGTGGAGATACTATAATCCATGGTGATGACTGTTATGGACTTTGGGGAAAAGGAAAGCCATGTGATAACTGTATATCATTTCGAGCTATTAGAGAAAGAAAGAGTTTTACAAAAATTGAGTATAAGGGGGATGGTGTATACATGGTCATAGTATCTCCAATTATATTTGGAGATACTATATATGTATCAGAAGTATTGAAGGATCTTACAGAAACAGGAATTGTAACTGGATTAAATGGATTAAGTATTAGAGAAACAACAGATATTATATCTATGCTTAATCAGAAGGTTATAAGAGATGATTTAACAGAAGCATATAATAGACGATATATAAATGAGAAATTGCCCTCTGATATTCTTTCAGCAGCAAGAAATAATGAAAAAACCTCTGTTATTATGCTAGATATTGATTATTTTAAAGAAATAAACGATATGTATGGACATCTTGCTGGGGATTTAGTTCTAAAAGAGTTAACCAATATAATAAAATGTAAAATTAGGAGAGATTATGATTGGGTTGCAAGATTTGGGGGCGATGAGTTTCTTATAGTTCTAAAAAACTCAGGTATAGAAGTAGCCAATAAAGTTGTAAAAGAGATTCAAATGGCCTTAAGGAATAAGGTTATTAGGTTTGATAACTATATAATAAAATTAACAATTAGTTTTGGCATGTATGCAATAGAACCAGGCACTAAATGCTTTGAAGAAGCACTCCATATAGTTGATAAGAACCTAAATATAGCTAAAGAAAGTGGTAGGGACATGGTAATATCATCATAAAGTTTTGATATCATATTAGGATCTTAAAAGAAAGAATATGATGGGGGCTGGGGAATTGGAATATCTTTATGAGTTAGTAAGATGTAAGGTAGGTATCCCTATAAAATTATTTATACACTCTGTAAACGAACTAAAGATGCATTGGCATAGAGAAATGGAAATACTATTAGTCTTACAAGGCTCAATTAATATTAGAATAGGAGATAACCAATATACATTAAGGGAAAATGATTTTATTTTAATTAATCGTAATGAAGTCCACAATACAAGTAGGACTAAAGACGATAATATAGTATTGGCATTACAGATTGAAACAGAATATTTTGATAGATATTTTTCGGAGTTTAGCAAGAGGGTATTTGATTGTAAGTCTTTTATGTATGCTGAAGAGGAACAAGAGAGATTTGATATTATCAGACATCATTTAGCAAAAATAGTATGGGAATTAAATAAGATGAGATGTGGGCATCAATTTATAATAGGTTCAGAAATATTTTTATTTGCTAACCACCTAATTAATAATTTTGAAAGTTTTATATTAGAAGACGATAGAGCTGAAATGGCTAATAAAGATATTTTAAGATTAAATAATATTATAAACTATATAGATGAAAATTTTGAAAGAGGAGTAACACTTCAAGACATAGCAGATAATGAAAACCTTAGTATCTATTATTTATCTCATTATATAAAAGATATGATGGGAATATCTTTTCAAGAATATATGAATCTCAAAAGATTAGACATAGCTGTAGATTTGTTAACTACAACAAATAGGACAATAACTGAAATAGCCTTTGAAAGCGGATTCCCTAGTACTAAATCCTTAAATAATCTTATTAAAAAGGTATACGACTGTTCTCCAACACAGTATAGGAAAGAATATACAGTAAGTCCTAATAGTATATATGATTTAAATGGAGATAAGGAGAAAATAAGGAGTAGAACATATTTGGATGTAGATAGAAGCGCAGCATTTTCAAAATTATATAAATATTTAAAATGGGATTTAACGGAAGAAAAGCAGGTATTCCATAATGTAGAAGAGGTAATCAATATAGATGGAGCTTGTAGTGGAATTAGACATAATTTCTATTGGAAAAGATTGACTACATTTGGAAGAGCGGTAGAAGGGTTAAGGAGGGAATGGCAAAGTCAATTAAAGGAGGTTCAATCTGAAATTGGATTTGAATATATTAGATTTCATGGCATTTTTTCAGATGAAATGATGATATGTAATATTGGTGATGATGGAGATATCATATATAATTGGTCCTATGTAGATGAACTATTTGATTTTTTTCATGAAGTCAATATTAAACCTTTTATAGAATTAGGATTTATGCCGTCAGAAATAAAAAAATCCGATGAAACCATGTTTTGGTGGAGAGCAAATATTTCTGGACCAAAGGATATTAGTTTATGGACGGATTTGGTTAAAGAATTTATAAAACATTGTATAAATAGATATGGTCTAGAGGAAGTAGAAACTTGGTATTTTGAAATTTGGAATGAGCCAGATTTGGAATATGTCTTTTGGATTGGAGGGAAGGAGGAATATTTTAAGTTCTATAAGGAAACTGTATTAGCGGTTAAATCAATATCCAATAAATTAAAAGTAGGAGGACCTTCTATTACTTATCAAATTTTAAAAGAAGAAACATGGTTTGAAGATTTTTTACTATATTGCAATTATAACAGAGTACCTTTGGATTTTATATCTTTTCATATTTATCCTGAAGCCTTCTTGTCAGATGAAAAGGTAGAAAAGATGATGGCAGAAGTAAAAGAAGGGGTAGAGCCTTCGAAGCTAATGGAAGAATATCAATGGCTAAAAAGGATTTATTTTGATAAGGATCATACATTTGAAACTATAAAATATGCTCGTGATAGTATGGTAAAATCCTTATATTATAAACCTGAAATCCATATAACGGAATGGAATACTTCATCATGCTGCCGAAATCCAATTAATGATACATGTTTTGTTGCTACTTTTATCATTAAAAATATTTTAGACAACATAGGTATGGTAGACTCTCTAGGCTATTGGACATTTACAGATATCATGGAGGAAACAAAAGCTGGTATTTCTCATTTTCATGGGGGATTTGGTTTAATAAATAAAGATGGATTAAAGAAACCATCATATTTTGCATATTATTTATTATCAAAGCTAGGAAGGTCTATTATAGAACAAGGGGAAGAGTATATAGTTACTAAGAATAATGATGATATTCAGATTTTAGCCTATAATTTTGCATATTTCGATGAATTTTTTATGAATGGAGATATATCAGCAATAAGTAATACTGAAAGATATTCAATATATGAAGTTAAAACTGAAAAGGTAGTAGAAGTTAATATATCAGGACTTTTAGGAAATTATAAAATTATAAAATATTATTTAAATAGAGAAGATGGTTCAGTATTTGATGAATGGGTAAGGATGGGAAATCCAGAGAATATGACTAAAGAAGAAATTAACTATCTAAGAGGCAAAGCAAAGCCTAGAATAATGGTGGAGTATATAGACATAGAGGGAGAGTATTCAGAAAGTTTATATATCCCAGTCCATGGAGTAGAACTTCTAATATTTGAAAAGCAAATATAGGTATAAAAACTTAAATTTAAATACCTTTTTATTAAACAGACTATATTTAGAAACATAGTCTGTTTAATTTTTGAAAAACTAGCAAGAAAAGGTATAGAATTTACCAAGATTAGCATATATATGTAACTTAGTATGACATATAATAATATACTAGCAACAAATATATAAGAAAGGAGGAAAGAATATTGAAGATATTTTACAAGAAAACTAGATATAGCATAATAATCATGGTTATTTTAGCTATGCTACTTCAAATAGTTGGACCTATGATGTCTAGCTATTCTTTTGCTGATGAGGTGAAGGAGGGGGTTGAAGAAGAATTAGGAGTAGAAGAAGATCACGACCAGTTACCAGATATAGAAGATATTGTAGAAGTAGAAGATGAAAGTAAGCCATGGGAGGATGACACAGAGAAATTAGAAACTCCAGGGGATGAGAACTCTGAGGTGACGGATGAAATAGATAAACCAATAGATGATGAAATCAATGAAAATACAATTGACCAAGATGATGAAGAGATAAAAAATTCAGAAGAAGAACATGTTGATGAAGAAGAGATAGAAGTTATAGAGGAAGAACCAGCTGTTGAAGAGATTAAAGTACCAGTTCAAGTTTTAGATGAAGAAGGAGGAAAGGATTTAGGGAATATCTTTAAAACTGTAATATTAAAGGTGGATGGTAAAGAGATTTCAGAAGATATTCAAATTAATATTACAGATGACACCACGGTTTCTTTAGAGTATACATGGGAAATAAATGATTCCGTTAGTCTTCAGAAAGGGGATATAGCTAAAGCTACAATCCCAAAAGCATTCAGTGGAATTAGTGGTAGAATGAATGGAAAGCTAATATCTGATGAATATGGTGAAGTTGGTGACTACATCATAGGAGAAGATAATGTACTAGAACTTATTTTTAACGAGAAGCTGGTAGGCAAAGTTGATAGAAAAGGCATCGTAGGATTTCTTCTCGAGTTTAATTTAGAAGAATTTGAGGATGATACTTCTCAGACTATTAAATTTGAAGATCCTATAAAGAAAGAATTTACAATAACCATTAAACCTGGAGGTAAGACTTCTTCAATTTCTAAGTCTGGTAAACCTAATGCAGAGATAAATGCAACTACTATTGATTGGGTAATAGATGTAAATACATCTTTAGACGAACTTAAAGATGCTGTAGTTGAAGATATTATTCCAGAAGGATTAGAATTAATATCAGACACTATAAAAATCTATGATTTATCAGTTGGATATGAAGGAAAGTTAACTGAAGGCAGTGAGGCTAAAGATATAACTACAATTATAACTGATAATGGATTTACTGTGAAATTAGGTGAAAGGAATTCTGCCTATAGGATTAAATATAGGACTAAAATAGTAGATTATATGAAAAATGGATATATAAATAAAGCTATTTTAATGGATGGAAAAGATAAGAAAGGGGAAATAGAATATAAGATAGATAAAGTTTCTAGAGGCTCTCTTATAGAGAAAGATGGGGGGGTCAATAAGAACTTAAATCCTGATAAGATTACTTGGACCATAGATATAAATAAAGCTGAACAGATTTTAGAAAATGTATCTATTGAAGATTTTATACCAAAAGATTTAATTGTAGATAATGACTCCATAAGGATATTTGAACTGAAAAAAGAAGGAAATGGATGGGGATATGGGAAAGAATTAACTGGTGAATTTAATGAAACAGGAAAACTTCAATTTCCTAAGATTAATCTAGGCAATCTTAATGGAAAAGCATATCGTATTTTATTTGATACCAAAATAGAATATGGAAATGAGTATCAAAGAGAAACTAAATTTATAAATAAGGCTATATTAAAAGAAAATAATGAAGAAATAGATAAAGCTAAAAAAGAGGTTGTTGTAAAGAGAGATTCACTTTTGGAGAAGAGTGGTGAGGAAACGACAAATTATGATAAGCCACATATTACATGGACTATAGAAGTTAATAAGGCTAATCATAGTATTAAGGATGCAGTAATAAAAGATACTATAGGAGAAGGACTAAAATTAAGAGATGGGAGCTTAAAAATATTTGATAGTGAGAATAAACTTGTAGCTTTAGGAGAGAATTCTTATCCCAAGTTTATTAAGAAAAGTGATAATGAATTTGAGATAAAGTTTGGAGATATAGATTCAAAATATAAGATAGAATATATTACAGATATTATAAATTCAGATAAAGTAGACTCATATACAAATAGTGTATCTTTAGAAGGTGAAGGTCTAACAGGGATAGGAATAGAAGACAATATAAAAACTGGAGAGATTAAACCTGGAAATGAAGTAAGGAATATTTACGACAAATCCGTAGAATGGTGGAAAGATGTTGATGGAATAGAATATAGAGGAATAGATTATTTAGAAAAAACCATGAGTTGGAAAATCACAGTAGATGCCATTAAGGAAAGAATAACCGAACTTGAAATTACAGATGATTTTGAACCTAATGGTAGTATGGTATTTGTAAGCAACAGTTTAAAGGTAGTAAAAAATGGAGTATTAGTAGAAGCAAGCAATTACAATTTGACTGATAATAAGCAAAATGGATTTGTTCTCAAGTTTAATGATAAGCTTGATAGAGCAAAATATGAAATTTTCTATAAAACATCCTTTGATCCAGATGAAGTATTAGCAGCAGGTGGAGCATTAAATCATACTACAAAGTATAATAATAAAGCTTTATTTATTGGTAAAGTAGAAGATGTAAATAATGTCGAAAGATCTTTAAGAGAAGAGGATGATGCAGATATATGGATGGAAAAAAATATATTTAATGGTGGAATGAAGGATGGGGACTTAGATAGGGAAGGAAGAAAAATCACATGGAAGATTTATGTGAATGCTCTTGGACAAGATTTAAAAAGACAAGATTTTATTATAACAGATATTCTTAGCCAAGGTCAGGTATTTGATGAAGGGACTTTAGCTGTTAAAGAATATAGTCTAAATAAAGATGGAACTTTTTCTATTGGTACTACCCTAGACCCTAATGAATATGAAGTTAGAGAAGCAGAAGATGGTTTTATCTTAACTTTTAAAGGTGGCATAGATAAACCCTATCTAATAGAATATATCACAAAGATAGAAGGCATATCTGAAGAGAAATATGTTAATACAGCAGAAGTAAAAGGTAAAAATACAGATAAGGAATATAAAAAAGAGTTAAGATATAAAGACCACAATAAATTTATAGTAAAAGAAGGGGTAAATGTTGAGAAGAACACGGCTTATACTGACGATGAGATAAACTGGAAGGTTATATTAAATGAAAGTTTATCTGATATAAGAAATGCAGTGTTTAAGGATATTATAAGTGTTGGTCATGTATATGTGAATGGTAGTTTGAAAGTATATAGGGGTTCTATAGGAGAGAATAATTTAGTAGAGTTGGAAGAAGGAAACTTGACAAAAAAGACTCTTGAATCGGGAGCAGTAGAATTAGAGTCGAGATTAGGGGATATTAATACTGTTTATATAATTACCTACGATACTGTAGTAACAGCTATAGGAGGTAAGATTACAAATAATGCTTTATTTAGTGGTGAGAAGTTGGATTCACAAAATTCAGGAGAAAAGAGATTTGAAGTAAAACAATCATCTTGGGGAACAGGAGAAGGTAAAGAAAATAGGGGAAGTATAAAAATAATAAAAATTGATGGAGATACTAAGGCATCTATTGATGCTGAATTTGAGCTATACTATTATCTAAATGGAGAAAAACAAGTAGTAAGTGGTGAAAGCAAGATTACTGAAAATGGAGAATTAAGATATGATAATTTACCATTTAGAAAATATCAGCTTAAAGAAATAAAGTCTCCTAATGGATATAAAGGATCCAGTGAAACAATAAACATAGATTTGAATAAAGACGAAAAAGCTATAGAAATAACAGTAGAAAACTATAAACTGGGTTCATTAACCATTAAAAAGGTAGATAGTCAAGATAATGCTAAGATTTTAAAAGGTGCAGAGTTTAGGTTAACTAATGATATAACTAAAGAGGTTTATGATTTGGTTACAGATGAAGATGGAGAAGCTAAAGAAGAGAATTTGACTCAAGGTAAATATACATTAATAGAAACTAAAGCTCCATTAGGATATAGATTGAATTCTAATCCTATGGAATTGATTATTGGTAAATATGATTCTGGTGAATTAAGACTAGAAATAGAGTTAGAAATAGAGAACATAAAAAGACCAATAGATCCAGAGCCAATTAAGGGTCGCATCAACCTTAAAAAAATAGACAAAAATGATTCAACAAAGGTATTATCTGGAGCAGAGTTTGAAGTTATAAATTCTAAAGGTGAAGTAGTAGGTATATTGGTTACAGATTCCAATGGGATTGCAACAATAAATGATTTACCACTAGGTGAATACAAAGTAGTAGAGATAAAAGCACCAAAGGATTATGAGTTGAATTCCAAGGAATATAAAGTTAAACTAGATGCTGAAAATCAAGAAATATTGCTTACAGTAGAAAACAAACAAAAATCAACGGATCCAGGACCGGGGCCAGATCCAAAGCCGGATCCAAAACCAGATCCAAAACCGGATCCGAAAGATAAAGACAGAGAACCAAAGGATAGGGATAGGGATAGAGACCCAAAATCAAAGCCAGAACCTGAGAAACCAATTGAGCCAGAAAAGCCAACGAAACCAGACGGACCAGTAGAAATAGAAAATATAGTAGAACCAGAAGAACCTGCTGAATTTGAACCACCAAAAGATGAAGAAGAATTAATAGAAATAGATATAGAGGCTCCTTTAGGTGGTATAAAATCAGAAGTAAAACCAGAGATAGAAACGGAAGCTAAAACTAAAACTGAGACATTGCCAAGAACAGGACAATTAAATTCAATATTATTCTATTTTGCAGGATTATTCTTCATAGTAGTAGGGATAATTATAAGAAAAAGAATAGCTTAGTTGAAAAGGCAGAGAATTTTGAACAGCCAAAGTTCCATATTTTATTGGACTTTGGCTGTTGAATTTTTATATACAGAATAGTTTATAATTGGGAAAATACGGTATATAATAGGTATAAAGTTATATAATAAGAAGATTTATAACTAGGATTACGACTATAAAAGTTTGGAAAATTATGGTATAATGAAGAAAATAAATATATTTTATTGGTGCTTTCCACCGATAAAGGCAAATCTAGTGAAAACTAGAGACGCAAAGCTAAAGGGCCTTCCTTAGAAATAAGATGGCAGCCAGTTACCGAAAGGAGAGTTTTTTATGTCAAAAAAACTTAGGGCTATTTCCTTGTTGACGATTGTTTTAATAGTATTTACATCATCAATTAATGGACAAGCTACAGGTGGTTATATTGATAAGTCTAAGGTAGACAGTGGAATAATAAATATTAGTTATAATAGCAATAAAAGTGTAGCAGTTAGAGTTAGTAAAGGCAATATAAATTATGATTATATATTAAATGGAAACAATATTATACCTCTACAATCTGGAGATGGAGACTATACTATTTCTATACTTGAAAATGTAGAAGGTAAAAAGTTTAAACAAGTTGCCAAAGAAGCTGTTACATTAAAATTATCAAATCCAAATGAAGTGTATTTGCAATCTATTCAGATGATTAACTGGAATAATGAGATGGATGCCATAAAAAAAGCAAAAGAATTAACTAAAAATGCTAAAAGTGACAAAGAAAAAGTGACAGCTATCTATAAATATATTATGACTAATATAAGATATGATAATAATAAGGCAAGTAGGACAAGTTCAAACTATATACCAAATATAGAAGATACATTAAAAGCACAAAAAGGCATATGTTATGATTATGCATCTTTAACAGCTTCTATGCTTAGGTCAGTAAATGTGCCTACTAAGCTAATCATGGGGTATAAAAGCGATATTAAAGAATATCACGCATGGAATCAAGTATATCTACAAGATACTAATGAGTGGATTATCATAGATACCACTTATGATGCTGGATTAAAAAGAGGAAATCCAAACATTACAATGATAAAAGATGCAAAAGATTATAAAATTGAAAAGCAATATTAAAATAGCAAGGGAGTACCTTGCTATTTCTATTAGTGAAGTACATATATCTGAGAAATCAAATCTATTGGACAATGAGGTTATGATTTAGTAAAATAATGGATAGTATAAAGTATTAGAATTGAGGTGTGAAATGATCTATATAATGATTATCTTTTCAATTATAGGTGGAATAGATAAGATATTAAATAATAGATTTGGATTAGGAGAAAAATTTGATGATGGATTTAAGGCAATTGGAGAGTTGACCTTAACTATAATTGGTATATATAGTCTGTCACCAATTATAGCAAGGAATCTCATATTTATCTTAGAACCATTATCTAAACTAATCAATGTAGACCCATCTGTATTTCTTAGTAGTATATTGGCTGTGGATTTAGGAGGATATACAACTAGTATCCAAATAGCAAAATCAGAGATGATAGGGAAATTTAATGGACTTATATTAGCTTCTATTTTAGGTGCTACTATTTCATTTACTATTCCAGTAGCAGTAGGATTTATATCAAAGGAAGATTTTAAGTTCTTTGCCAAAGGGATTTTAGCAGGTATTACTACTATACCACTAGGAATGATTGTAGGTGGAGTTATGATGGGGATAGGATTTGTAGATATTATTCTTAATCTAATACTGGTTATAATATTTTCAATTTTAATTATTTGGGGATTGCTAAAATTTCCTAGTAATATTATTAAAGTATTCAATATAATAGGTAGGATAATCATAATAATTAGTACAATTGGTTTGATTATAAATATAATTAGTTTTATGTTTGGATATAGCTTACTTACAGGTATATTACCTATAGAAGAAGGTGCTATGATAGTAATAAAAATAGGTATTATACTATCTGGAGCATATCCAATGTTTCATTTATTATCAAAGATACTACATAGATACCTGTCTAAAATAGGTGAAAAGTTCAACCTAGATCAATATTCTATATTGGGTATTTTTAGTTCTTTGGCTAACTGTATTCCTATGTTAGGGATTTATAATAAGATGAATGAAAAGGGTAAGATAATAAATGCAGCATTTGTTGTATCAGGCGCCTTTACTTTTGGCGGACAGTTAGGGTATATATCATCGGTTTCAAAGGATGCAGTTAATCCTTTTATTGCTAGTAAATTAGTAGCAGGGGTTAGTGCCATATTTGTAGCTATATTATTAATAAAAGTGGAAAGTACAAAGAGAGTATAAATTTACTCTCCTTTAAATGTCTTTCTTCTATTCTTCATAAATCTCCACACTATATATGCAATAATGGCTATGATGATTCCATAAGGTAGGAAATATATAAAGGCTATAATTAGTTGTTCAATATTATATGTGAAAAAGTACATGGAATCTTTAAATGCGTTTCCTGCCTTAGTCCAGAAAGGAGTTTTTATATTTTTCCCAGAAGTAAGTTTTGCCACTTCTTCAAGTTGGAAATGAACAGTACTATAATTAACTTTATCATCCATATCCATTAGATTTGCAGTCAGATTTTCTTTTTCATAGATAATATTACTAAGTTGATCTTCAAGGGCTATTATATCTTCCATCTTTTCTGCTTTCTTCATTAAGTCCAGTATTCTTCCTTCTTTAACTTCTAATACCCGTAATCTAGACTTTGTATCTGTATATTGTTTAGTAATATCTGATTTAGAAGTGTTTTCAGAAATAATATTTCCAATATCTTTTAAATCAATGATAAATTCATCTAAGTTTTCTTTTGGAATTCTTATTAAATACTCAGAATACTTTGGGCTAGTAGTATTATAATAATTGTTATGATAGATATCTGAATTTTCAATATAAGCCTTATTCATTTTTATAAGATTAGTCAGTTTATCAGTAGTTTCTATAAATTCTTTTGTTTGCATGGAAATTGATACTGTGGTGATTATTTTCTCAGGCTCAGTTCCACCATATTTTTCAGTAGTTTCTAATGGGCTAGATGAACTATTTTTCATTTCGGCTGATGTGGAAGAAGGTGCTGTGTCCTGAGAAACCATATTATATGATTCGGATTTTTTTCCACATCCTGAAAATATTAATGTAAAAGATAAGATTAAAACCATTATAAAAAGCAATTTTCTATTCCTCATTATACTCATCTCCTTTTAGTAGATTATATAATAATATATTAAACTAAGAGTTACAAATAGCTTACAATATGTGTAAATTAACGTATATTAATTAATTTCCTAAAAAGATTTTTAGGGATTGCTTTAGTTATGAACAGAATAAATATATAGGATAGGCTGCCAGCTAATAAACTGGATATAAATCCTAAAGTGCTGATATTTTGAATATTTCCTATATCATAGGTAGATACATAGATAAATCCAAGCATAAATATAGAAGCAAACAAAGGCTTTCCTATAATATCTATATAGTCAATGCTAAACTTTACTACAGATCTTATTGTAATTAAATTTAAAATCAGAATAGTTATATTAGAACCATAAAAGGAGATAAAGATTCCGTTTACTCCAAATCGAGGATTTCCAGTAAAGATATATATAAGAACTATACGAATTATCATACCTATTATACTGTTGACAGTTGCATTTATTTGCTTATTAAGACCTAGAAGTATACCTGAAAATGTATGTTGTAATGCTAATAAAACAGTACCCCCACCCATAATACGTATAAAATCAGAAACCATAAGGTCATTATATAAAAATACAGCTAATGGTTTAGAAAATCCCACATATAAAGACATCAAAGGAAGAGATATTAGCAATGTAACCTTAATGGAAAGTTGTATATCTCTTTTTATATCTCTATACCTTTTTAAAGCTATTTGTTCAGATAAACTAGGTATTAGATTGATGACTAAAGCAGATGTGACAATAAAAGAGAGTCCAATTAAAGGCATAGTCATTCCCATAATTCTGCCAAATATTGATATAGATTCACTACTTGTATATCCTGCTGCCATAAGTCTATTTGGTATCAAAATTGTATTGATAAATCTTAATATAACACCAAATGACCCAGAAATAGTCAAAGGTATGGACATATATAAAATCTTAAATAAGTAAGATTTATTTCTGATATAGTTATTTTTATATAATCGTTTTTTCATAATTAATGACCACATGAGATCAAAGAACTCTCCAATGCTAACTCCTAAAATAGCTATAGTAGCTCCATATATAGGATCTACAGGAGATATATAATAAAGAATGGATATAACAATAATAAATCTAGTTAAATGTTCAATTATCTGTGCAATGCTTGGAGTTATCATATCTTTCATACCATAGAAATAAGACCTTAATATTGAACTTATAGAAAGAATAATAATGGCAGGTACCATAAAATATACTCCAAGTACCATATCCTTGTTTTTAAGCATCTTAACAGAAATAAATTGAGAAAATAATATTAGTACTATACTAATTATAATGGAAATAAAAAGATTAAAGGTAATTGCTGACCTAAATATACTTTCTACGTTATTGGAATTCTTTTTAGAGTTTTCTATCGCTACTAATTTGGTTACAGATGTAGGGATTCCGGAAGTAGTTATAATTAAGAAAGTCATTAAAGTAGACATAGCAATTTGAAACAATCCCATTGCTTCTGCACCTAAAAGATTTGATAAGAAGACCTCATAGGCAAATCCAATAATTTTCATAAGAAAGTTCATAAAAACCATAATAATTGAGCCATAGATGAATCTATCCTTATTCAAAAAATCACTCCTCGAAAATTATCTAATATTTATTTATATGTTTTATGGAAGATAAAATTCTAGAGGAATTCTAGTATTTGGACTTATTTTATCTTCATTGTAGATAGGATTTTTCAATGGTATAATATGGTCATAGTAGAAAATAATTATATAATAAGGGGGCTAGTATGGAGAAGAATCTGAATAAAAAGGGATATAAAGTATTATGGGCAGCTACATTAACCAATATCATAGCAGGCTTAGTATACATATGGAGTGTAATTAGCAAAGCCTTAGTTGATGATCTTAATTGGAGCAGCAAGGAAGCATCACTTCCTTATACAATGATTACAGTATCCTTCGTAATTGCTATGGTCATATTTGGAAAGATACAGGATGAAAAAGGTCCTAAACTAACAGTTACAATTGGAGGAATATTAATGGGCGTAGGTCTTATTCTTTCAGGAATATTTACAGATCCAAAGACTATGATTATAACTATGGGAGTAGTAGCAGGCGCAGGAATAGGTACTGTAAATGCATCTACTACACCTCCAGCAGTTAAATGGTTTCCTCATGAAAAGAAAGGAATGATAACAGGAATAGTAGTGGCTGGTGTAGGCTTGTCTTCTGTATTCTATTCCCCATTAGCAAATTATCTAATAAATATAGTTGGAATATCTAAGACTTTTATATATATAGGGGTTGGAGCTTTAGTTTTAACATTAATACTAGCACAGTTTTTAGAAAACCCAGCTGAAGGCTTCTTATATCAGAAGAATAATTCTATTGGCAATAAAAAAGAAAAAATATCTAATGATTTAACATGGAAAGAAATGATGAAAACCATAGATTTCTATAAGCTTTGGCTTATGTTAACATTTTCATCTTCAGCTGGTTTGATGATTATAGGTCATATATCAAGTATTGCTAAAAATCAGGTAAACTGGCAGGCAGGATTTATATTAGTAATTTTACTTTCCATATTTAATGCTGTTGGAAGAATATTAGGAGGTACTTTGTCAGATAAAATAGGTAGGGTAAAGCTTATGAAAATAGTATTTATTTTACAGGGAGTAAATATGTTTTTATTCACTTACTACTTAAATATAGTTCTTTTATCCATAGGAGTGGCTATAGCAGGTCTATGCTATGGTGCAGGATTTTCAGTGTTCCCTGCTGCTGTAACAGATTTATATGGAATTAAAAACTTTGGAATGAACTATGGCCTTGTTTATACTGGATGGGGTGTTGGAGGAATTATAGGACCTATGACAGCAGCAGCTATTTTTGACTCTGCCAATAGTTATAATACTGCATATATAGTAGCAGGCATACTCCTTATTATATCAACTATAATTGCGTTTACATTTAAGTCTAGAAATGAAATAATAAATTCTTAAATAAAATATATTATTAAAAGATAAAAAAGCTAGAGTTTGTTCTCTAGCTTTTAATGATTACATATTTTTTATTAATATTCCTTTGCTAAATGATATAGAGTTTTTACAGGAACTCCAGTAGCTCCTTTAGGTAGATATCCCATTTCGGATGAAAGGAATGCTGTTCCAGCTATGTCTAGATGGACCCAAGGAATATTATTTACAAATTCTTCTAGGAAAAGTCCAGCAGTTATTGTACCTGCTCCTCTTCCGCCAGTATTTTTTAAATCACCGACAGTTCCTTTTATTAACTCCTTATATTCTTTATTCGAAGGTAACTGCCACACTGGTTCACCTGCTAATTCTGCTGCATTTTTCACTGAATTCATTAGATTTTCATCATTAGTTATTGCTCCAGTATTTACATTACCTAAAGCTACAACACATGCACCAGTAAGTGTAGCAATATCGATTATTTTATTAGCCTTTTCTACTGTTGCAGCATACCATAAGGCGTCAGCTAAAGTTAATCTACCTTCTGCGTCAGTACTCCATACTTCAATGGTTTTTCCAGCCATAGATCCAATTACATCTCCTGGTTTATATGCTTCACCAGAAATTAGATTTTCACAAGCAGCTACAACTGCAACAACATTTTTATTTAACTTAGATTTAGCAATAGCTTTCATAGTTCCGATTACAGAAGCAGAGCCGGCCATATCATTATACATATCTACCATACTATTTCCAGGTTTTATAGAATATCCGCCTGAATCATAAGTAAGTCCTTTGCCAACAAGAGCAAGTTTTTCTTCTGATGAACTATCTCCATTCCATTTCATCACTATAAATTGAGGTGGAATAGCAGAACCCTTTGTGACAGCTAGAAATGCTTTCATTCCTAATTCTTCTATTTTATCTTTTTCAAGTATTTCAACTTCAACACCTAGAGTTGTTAATTCTTCCTTGGCTCTTTTAGCTAATTCAACAGGAGTCATTGTTATGGCAGGTTCATTAACTAAGTCTCTAGCTAGAAATATACCATCTACAATATTATTAATCTCATTAAGTCCTTTTTCTACTTTTTCTTTTTTATCTTCTAATATATTTAAGAAAAACTCTTTAACTGTAGGTTTTACCTTCTTTTCAGATAAATACTTTTCAAAAGCATATTCTGATTGTAGAAGACCTTCCGCTATGGCCATATTAGTTTTTGTGTAGCAAAGATTTTCAAATTTAGGTACTTCTACTTCTGCTGATTCTACTTTAAATCTCATTAATTCTTTACCTAATTTATAGAAAGCTTTCCTAAGAGATTCAAATGTTAATTTTTCTTGTTCTCCTAGTCCCAGTATTACTATATTATCTCCTTTAGGCGAAATATCTGAATATACTTCACCACAAGAACCTTTAAAGATTTCTTTTTTCTTTAGATAGTCATATAATTCCTGTGATTTATCTAATTTACTTGTATCTTTAAATGCTAAAAGAACTTCTACTTCTCCACCCTTACCAACTAATATCTTCAAATTCAACACCCCATTCTAATTTATTTAGTCTCTCTAATTATACCAAATATTAGGAAAATAAAACAGGCAAAAAAAATAAAGACAGTAAATACTGTCTACTAAATTGACTAATGTATTAATTATTAATTAAAATGGTGGGCGGTATAGGACTCGAACCTACGACTTTCACCACGTCAAGATGACACTCTACCAGCTGAGTTAACCGCCCTTATTATTCCAGTATATATTATCATAAACCACTGTGTTTAGCAATATATTAGAAGGTATTTGATATAATATATTTCTTTATTTTATTATAGGTTTAGGAAATAACAGAATATTGTAAAAACCGTTGAAGTTATATTAAAGATGGATTATGATATAAGAAATAGAGACTATATATGGGGGAGATAATAGTTGATATGTATGTAATACTAAGCATGATATGGACATAAATGCATTTAAAAACCTACTGAAATTAGCGATATAGTTTTGGTAAGTGCGAGATTGGAATGATCTTTAGAGCTTGGATAAACGGAATATTGACCAAGGAGCCAAAACTTCTACAAGTGGGGGTAGTTCACTAGCATATCTAGTAATACGGTAAATATAATAGAGGATATAGAGTGTTAATTTTGCTACTGGTGAGTTAACTTATACTATAGAAGAAGTTGATTCTGGAGTTATGCAGCTGGCAACTAGTGCATTTGATAGCGGCAGATGAAATATTAAAGGGGATGAATGAAACTAAGGAGGTATTAGATCAGATAGTATTGGAAACAAAAAATCAAAGTACAATAGCTGAAAGATTAAATTGCCTAATTAAAGAATTTAAAGTATAATTAATAGTCGGAGGGATTTTATGCGAAAATCAAAGTTTACTAATGTTATAATTTACTTATTGGTATTATCCTTTGTTATAGCAATTATTGTACCTATAATAACTTTAACTATAAATTAAGAATTGTCATGAGAGTTATTCTCCTGACAATTCTTTTCTCAATTATAGGGTATTGTGATATAATATTTTGAAGTAAAAATGAAAGAAAATATTTTATGAAAAATATATCTTTATTTACTAATAATAGTTTTAATTAATTGTACAGTAAAGATTTGCAATTATTCTTTTAGCTATTGTAGTAGGGGGTATAAAGTAGCTAAAAGAAATTATATGGCTGATTTTAATAATAGAATCTATCTTTTAACTATTATCTTAGATACTGAGATAATCAGATATTAAGCTTATATCTATATTAATGACAATAGGAATTAGGATAATAACTATATTTTCACTATCTAGTGTCAATACTAAGATTATGGAGTTAGGTATTAGTAGGATTAATATCATTATATGAGATTTATATATTTAACTAGATTAAGAGAGGAAGTCATAATTTATTCTTTAAATTATAGATTTTAAATCTGAAAGATGGTCTGCAAATTTAAATGTAGATAAAAATAGAATTAAGACTATGACCAACATACGAGCTAATATTTTAATAAAAAACAACGGGAGAAGATGTGAAAAATGAATAAAGAAGCAATATTATCATTGGGGCTTACGACTATAGTGGGATTATCCATGGGACTTGGTAGTTTATTATCATTTATTGTAAAGGAAACTAATAAAAGGTTTTTAGCTATAGCATTGAGCTTTTCCGCAGGGATAATGATATATGTATCCTTTATGGCGATTTTACCAGAAGGAATGGAATTAATAGAAGGATATTTTGGAGAACATGGTAAATTTATAGCCTTGGCAGGTTTTTTTGGAGGTATGTTTATTACTGCAATTATAGAAAAATTAGTTCATAAATATGGAGGACATTATCATGAACATCATGGGCATGATCATGACCACGATAACGATGATTGTGAAAATGGTGAGCATCTATCAAAGCTAGGACTTATGTCGGCTGTTGCAATAGCTATACACAATTTACCAGAAGGATTAGCGATTTTTACTGCAGGATTAAAAGATATATCTGTATCAGTCCCCATAGCTGCAGCAGTAATTCTTCACAATATACCATTAAGTATCGCTATATCAGTGCCAATTTATTATTCTACAGGCAGTAAGAAGAAAGCATTTTTATATTCCTTATTTGTAGGTCTTTGCCAACCCTTAGGTGCAATTATAGGATATCTGATTTTATCAAATTTCTTCAATGACTTAGTTTTCGGAATCCTTTTCTCCATAGTAGCAGGTATTATGATATTTGTATCATTAGATGAACTATTGCCATCATCTCAAAAATACGAAGATCATCATATATCAGTATATGGAGCTATTGTAGGAATGATGGTAATGGCTTTATCCATGAGTATATTCCATCATCATTAAAAAAATCAGGGATTAGTTCCCTGATTTTTTTATATCTCATAGGAAGTTATTACTTATTTTTAGTCTTAAAGAGAACCTTTTAATAATGAATTTCAAAGTATTACATTTGATATATTAATTTTATTTATATGTATAACTGCATCAATTAAAAAAATTGATAATGCTTTAAGTAGGTAAATAAATCTGATAAATTTGAAATTAGTTTAACAATGAAAGGTGGACTTCGAGTGGAGGAAATAAAGGAAATCCTAGAGAGATTTATTAATGCTAGAGCTGATTCGATTAAAGAATTAAACAGATTAAAAAATGAAGGTGCAAAGATAGTTGGTACATATTGTTCATTTACACCAATAGAGTTGATATTAGCAGCTAATGCAAAGGCAATTAGACTGTGTAATACAACAGATGAATATATACTTATAGGGGAAAAAGAATTACCTAGCAATATTTGTAATATAGTTAAATCAAGTTATGGAGAGGCCTTAGGTGGGAATTCACCATATTTTAAGGCTGTTGACTTAATCGTAGGGGAGACAACCTGTGATGGAAAGAAAAAGATGTATGAGTATTTAGGAAATATTAGAGAAACTCATATTTTGCAACTACCTCAAAGAAATGAAGGGGAAGAAGAATACTCATTGTGGAGAAATGAGATTGAAAGATTAAGAGAGAAACTTGAATTGGAGTTTAAAGTTGAGATTTCAGATGAAAAAATTAAAGAGGCTATTAAATTAAGAAATGCGGAGAGAATTGCTTTAAGAGATTTATATGAAACATGGACTGAAGCTCCTATAATCTTAAGTAGTGGACAAGTTTATACAATATTAGCTAATTACAATTATAGATTGGATAATGAAAAGGCATTGGAAGATATAAAGACTATAACAGAAACGATTAAATCAGAAACTAAAGCTGATAATATAGGGATTAGTAAGAAACCTAAAATCCTATTAACTGGCTGTCCATTGGGTCAAAAAATGGATAGAATAATAAATATTATAGAAGGGGCAGGAGGAAATCTTGTCTGTTTAGAGACTTGTGATTGGATGAAGGAAACTAAGGACTTAGTAAGAGAGGATATTAATCCAATAGATGGTATTGCTGAGAAATATTTAAATATCCCTTGTCCAGTGATGACACCAAATAATAGAAGAATGAATCTTATTTCAGAATTAATTGATAAATATAAGATAGATGGAGTTATTGATTTATCCCTTCAGGCATGTCTTACATTTGGAGTTGAGACCATATTAATGAAGAGACTTATAACTGAGAAAAAGAATATTGAATATATGGAGATTGAAAGCAATATTACACCAGCAGAAATTGGACAACTTCGCACTAGAATAGAAGCATTTATTGAGATGCTATAAAGGAGAATGATATCATGGATTTTACTCAAATGTTAAATGAATTTGCTGAAGCAAGACAAAATGGCTTTATTACTACTAAGGAGTTAAAGGATGAAGGTAAGAAAGTAATAGGAGTATATTGCGGATTTGCGCCTTGGGAGATAATAACTGCCTCTGGAGCTATAGCTGCATGGTTATGCGGAATGTCAGCAGAAACTATTCCTTATGCAGAAAAACATCTTCCAGCTAATCTTTGCCCTTTAATTAAATCAAGTTATGGATTTGCAGTTGAAGATAAATGTCCTTACTTTTATTTTTCAGATATGCTAATTGGGGAAACAACTTGTGATGGAAAGAAAAAGATGTATGAATTTTTAGGTGATTTTAAGCCTATGCATATAATGCATTTACCCCAAAATCCAAAGGCTTCAGATTCCTTTAGGTATTATAGATCTGAAATGGTAAAGTTAAAAGAGGCCATAGAAAAGGAATTAAATGTAGAGATAACTGATGAAAAAATACGAGAAAGAATAAAAATAAGAAATAAAGAGAGAAAAGCTTTAAGGGAGTTTTATGAATTAGGTAAATTGACACCTCCTCCAATCTATGGATTTGATCTTAGACGTGTTTTGCAGGCTACATTGTTTATTGCTGATAAGGAAAAGGAAATAGAGAGAATAGAGAAGTTGACAAATGATATAAAAGAAGACTATGAAAAGAATGGAAGTAAAGTACCTACTACAGCAAAGAGAATCCTTGTAACAGGCTCTCCCCTTGGAGATGCTACTGAAAATATAATAAAGATAATTGAAGAAAATGGCGGTGTAGTAGTATGTTTTGAAATGTGTTCATCTATAAAGGATAAAGAGGATAAAGTTGACGAAGAAGGAGATCCAATAGATGCACTTACTGAAAGATATTTAAAATCAGGATGCGCATGTATGAGTCCAAATGATCATCGAATGAATATGATATCGAATTATATTGATGAATATAAAATAGATGGTGTTATAGATATAACACTTCAATCATGTCATACTTATAATATGGAAGGAAATAGGGTAAAAACCACTGTGAATGCAAAGAATAGACCATATCTTCATTTAGAAACTGATTATTCACAAGAAACCATAGGACAATTGACTACTAGAATATCCGCATTTTTGGAAATGCTATAGAATCAATAAAAAGTAGAAATTAGAGAACAGTGTTCAAATGATGACTGTTCTCTAATTATTTATCTAATTAGTTAGGGAGGAATAAATTTGAAAGGATATAAATTGAAACCTAAGAAGGATCAAATGACTTCAATAGAAAGAATGACAGCTTTTGCAAAGGGAGAAGATGTAGATAGAATACCTTGCAGTATTAGTACTGGAGAAACCATGGCATCTTTAATAGGTATAAGTACTAAAGAATATTATTATTCTGCAGAGAAAATGGTTGAATTGAAACTTGCATTATATGAAAGATTTGGGGCTGATGGTCTTAGTGTTTCAACTACATTACAAGGAGTCGGAGAGGCCATGGGTTCTAAATTATATTATCCAGATAACGGGCTTCAGTTATTAGAATCCCCTGCTATAAAGAATGTAGGAGATATAGCAAATCTAGTTCCACCGAATCCTGAGAAAGATGGAAGATTACCTATAGTACTTAAAGCTTTAAAGATACTAAAAGAAAAGATAGGAAATAAGGCAAAGGTTGGATTGGGATTGACGGGACCTTTTAGTACAGCTGCCTCAGTAGTAGGTACAGAGAATTTATTGAAGTGGATGATTAAATATCCTAAAGATATTTATATATTGATGGAAATAATAACAGAATCTAATAACAAACTAATTGAAAAAGCTGTAGAATTAGGAGTAGGGGTAGGGTTTTCCGATCCAGTTTCCTCCACAAGTGTAATAAGTGTTAAGCATTTTAATGAGTTTTCTGCACCTTATATTAAGAAAAATGTAGATAAAGTAAAAGAATTAACAGGACGTAGCTCATCCATACATATTTGTGGTAAGAGTAAGGAAATTTGGGAGCATGTAATGAATACTGGAATTTCAAGTTTTAGCATAGATAATGAAGAAGATCTTGAAGATGCAAAAGAAATAATGGGAAATAGGATAACGATATCAGGTAATGTTCCACCAGTAGATGTAATGAGACTAGGTAAAGTAGAAGATGTCCTTAGGGCAGCAAAACAATGTATTGGAAAAGCTTATGACTCTAAGAAAGGTTTTGTTCTTTCAGCAGGATGTCAAATTCCTATGAATACACCAATTGAAAATATCCAAGCATTAGTTGATGCAGCTAGAATATATGGAAGTTATCCTATTGATGAGGAGTTGTTATTCAGTGAAGAGTAGAGGGAGTCAAATGGGATTATATCGATAGATAAAATCTATAAAGAAAATACTAGGATAGATATATTTAATTGTACTATAGAAATGTGATGTGCTATCATGAAAAATATCGAAACATATCTGAAAATGTCGAAAGATATGTAAAGTACATATTAGATATCACTTTTATATTCAGTTATAAATTATTGGACTGAATATAGATTAATTATTAAATGAAAGGAGCAAGATAATATGCCGTTAATAATCTTAAAGATGAAAGAAGGCGTTTTGAAGGATAGCAATATGAAGCAAGATGCAATAGAGAAAGTTAGCCATGCTTTAGCAGAAGCCATAGGCAATGAAGACTATTATACTAAGACTACTGTAATTATTGAAGAGCATCCAAGTGAAAATTGGGGATGCGGAGGAAAATCGGTTTGCTCCAAATAGTAATTTCCTAAGTATTTTGATAAAGATGTCTATAATTTAAATTGTTTAAAATATAACCTCGACAAAATGTTGAGGGTTATTTTTATAAAAAATAAGAAAATCTTTGTATAAAGGGAATATAGATAAAATGTAATTACTAATTAAATCAGATATGGTTTACTTATATTTTATCTAAAAATCCTATTCAAGGATGAACTATAAAATTAAAAGAAAGGGAGATACGAGTGAAAAGATTACTTAGTTTAGTTATGGCTATTATGCTAGTAGTGACAATGACAGCATGTACCAAGAAAGATGCAGAACCGGCAAATGTAGATCAAGGAAAACCAGAAGTTACAGGAGAAGAAAATGGTGAAGGAAGTAAAGATGGAATTGCTAAAAAAGCATGTTTAATAACAACAACACCATTGGGAAATGATTTTACAGATTTAATATGGAGCGGATTTCAAGAGTTAGAGAAAAAAGGATGGGAAGTTAAGTCAATTGAAGTATCAGAAGCATCAGAATATCCGGAACAAATTAGAGCAATGGCAGCTCAAGGATATACAGCTATGTTTACTATGTTTGATGAATTAAGCAATGTAGCATTGGAACTTTCTGATGAACTAGCAGAAAATTATCCAGATCTTCATATATTTATGTTAGATACTTATATGGAACATGATAAGAAAAATGCAACAAGTGTATCTGTTGACCCATTTGAATCATCATTTGTAGCTGGTTATGTAGCTGCAAATATGACTGAAAAGGATATAGTTGGTTGGATTGGACATAAGGATATACTAAAGGTTCAAAGATTCCGTGATGGATATACAGCAGGTGTTAACTATGCTAACAATGGCAAATCAGTAATCTCTGCATTTACAGGAGATCCATTTGATCCGGTTAAGGGACAAGAAACTGCTAAAACAATGATTCAAAACAATGATGTAGATATTATATATCAAAGTGCATATTTAGGAGGACCTGGAGTAATATCAGCCTGTGCAGAAGCAGGTATCAAAGTTATTGGTGTTGATGATTGGCAAGGAGATATAGACCCAGCCGTGTTCTGGTCAGCAGTTAAGTCAATGGATATTGCGGTTATATCCTTAGCTGAAGATCATGCAGCAGGAAAAGAATTTGGAACATCAGTGGATTTTGACCTAAGCTCAGGCGGCGCTGTTTATGACGAAAGAGATGAAAAAAATATTCCGGAAGACTTACTAGCAAAGGTTAAACAATTAATTGAGGATATTAAAAGCGGAAAAGTAGATGTTTATGAAGGATTTGAACAATATAGACTAAATTATTAATAATATTTTTTAAATATAGGAACGTTTAAACGTTCCTATATTTGCATATCAAGGAGATAGAGATATGGATAAAGATAAATTTGTATTGGAAATGCATAATATTAATAAGAAATTTAAGGACCTGCAGGCCAATGATAATATTACGTTTAAAGTCAGACAAGGTACAGTACATGCATTAATTGGAGAAAATGGTGCCGGCAAAAGTACTTTGATGAATATACTAACTAATATTCAAAGCCCTGATAGTGGAAATATATATGTTCATGGGGAGCTGGTAAATTTTAAGAACCCCTTAGATGCAGTTCGACATGGAATAGGAATGGTATATCAGGAATTTATGGTTTTTCCTGAGATGACAGTTTTGGATAATATAATAATGGGGTTTGAGCAGAAAAAAGGAATTTTTATAGATTATAAGAAGTCCAGAAGAAAAGTGGAAGAGATATGTAAGAAATATAAATTTAATATTTCTATTGATACAAAGGTCGATGAATTACCAGTTGCTACATTACAGCAAGTGGAGATTATAAAGGTTTTATATAGAAATGCAGATATTATAATATTGGACGAGCCAACTTCTGTATTGACTCCTCAAGGAGTAGAGGGTTTATTTAATGCCATAAGATTTTTAGTGGCTCAAGGGAAAACTATAATACTTATAACCCATAAATTGAAAGAAGTGTTGGAAATTGCTGATGATATTACGGTATTAAAAAATGGTCGAGTAACAGGAAATTTATCAGCTAAGAATACAAACGAATTGGAATTAGCCAGACTTATGGTTGGAAGAGAAGTCATATTGCAAGTTGATAAGCCGGAACCTATAATAGGAAATGCTGTACTGAAGGTTGAAAATTTATCAGTTAAGGATTCGTCAGGAGTAACAAGAGTTAAAAATGCCAGTTTTAATGTACATGCGGGAGAGATAGTAGGTATATCGGGAATAGCAGGTTCAGGTCAGGCAGAGTTGGTAGAAGCATTGGTAGGTCTGTCAAACTGTAATAAAGATGGTGAAATACTGTTCTCAGGAGAAAATGTAATAGATGAGACAATAGCTAAAAGGCGAAAAATGGGAATGGGATATATTGCTCAAGACAGGTCATCTGTAGGTACTAATAAAGAAGGGACTATATGGGAAAATGCAATAATGGGTTACCATAGGGCCAAAGGATTTAAGATTAAACATCTACTTGATTATAAAGATATAAATATATTTACAAATAAAATAGTTAAGGACTATTCAGTAAAGATACAAGGAATAGAAGATAAGGTAAAGACTCTGTCAGGAGGTAATGTACAGAAGCTTCTAGTAGGACGTGAATTTTTACAAGAGCAAAGGCTATTGATTATTGAAGACCCGACTAGAGGGATTGATGTTGGCTCAGTTGAATTTATATGGAAGAGAATAATTGAAATGGCAGAAGAAGGAGTAGGGATACTGTTAATCAGCCATGAGCTCAATGAAGTGATGCAGCTTTCTGATAGGATATTAGTAATGTATAATGGCTCCATAATTGAGCATAAAGACAGCAGATCATTAACAGAAGAGCAGATAGGTCTTATGATGTTAGGTGGTGAAATCCATGAAGCTTAAAATGAGTCATGAGGTTAGGGGAACTATATTAAGATATAGTATATCAATTATATTAACTCTTTTATTTGGATGTATTCTAATTGCTGTTCAAGGAGAAAGCCCTTTGGAAGCTGTAGGGTATATTGTTGAAGGTGCCTTCGGAAGTAAGATAAATATTGGAAATACCATTAGATGGGTTATATCCAGCTTAATGGTAGGAGGGGCAGCTATAGTCGCATTTAAATCAGGAGTCTCCAATTTAGGTATTGAAGGGCAGCTATATATGGGAGCATTATCAGCAGCAATAATCGGATATTCCATAGAACTACCCCATGGACTGCATGTAATAGCATGTTTATTAGCTGCATCTGTAGTTGGAATGTTATATGCATTAATACCGGCATTACTTAGGATGTATTTTAAAATTGATGAGCTTATAACAACTTTAATACTTAATTTCATAGCAAAGTATCTAACAGAATATATAACCATGTGGATAATAATGGGAGGACAGCAGTCTGCTAACGGCTCCGCATCTATAACAACTCCCCAGATATTTAAGACTGCTAGGCTTTCTACAATCATCAAAGGTACTACTGCCAATACTGGGATTTTTATAGCATTAGGAATTTTATTATTCATAGCATTTATCTATAAATATACTTTAGAGGGCTATGAATTTACTCAAATAGGACAGAATATGAATTTTGCCAGAATGGGTGGAGTAAATATCAATAAATCCTTTGTACTGGTTTTTCTAATATCAGGTCTAATATCTGGAATGGGCGGGGGTATAGAGGTGACCGGCTCATATTATAGATTCACGCCTAATTTCAGTAATAATTTAGGTTGGGATGGGATTATGATAACTCGTGTAGCAAATAATAACCCAATTGCAGTAATAATAGTTTCTCTTATATGGGGAGCTCTTAAACAAGGGGCATTGCATATGGAACGTATGACTACGTTAAATAGACTTGTAGTCATCATAATTCAAATGTTATTTGTATTATTTGTTTCTATTGATTATGATAATTTATTTAACAAATGGAAAGAGAAGATAAAGTCAAAGAAAATTAATTGTAAAGGAGGCTCTTCAATATGTTGACTATAATGGAAATCTTATTTGGAACTGTAACATGGTCAGCTACCTTTAGATTGAGCACTCCAATTATATTGACAAGCATAGGCGGTTCCTTCAGTAGACAAACAGGAACATTTTGTATTGCCTTTGAATGTTTTATGCTTTCAGCAGCATTCTTTGCTGCATGGGGAAGCTATTTATCGGGAAGTCCCTATATAGGTGCTTTATTAGCTATTCTTGCAGGAGTAATCCTTGCTGCAGTTTTTGGTATATTTGTACTTCATTTTAATGCAAATCCAATGATTGTAAGTATAGCACTTAACTTCGGGTCATGGGCAATGACTACCTTGTTATTAACTAAGATATTTAAAGTAAGGGGTTTCTTTCATAGTCCTCAAATTGTAAATTTTCAACCTATAGATATACCTGTTTTAAAGTCAATTCCATATATCAATAAGGTCTTAAACAATCAAATTATACTTGTATATATAGCTTATATCTCTATATTAATAGGCGTTATAATCATGTATAAGACTCCCTTTGGTCTAAGACTTAGAGGTATTGGAATTAACGAGGTAGGAGCTCAGACCTCAGGAGTAAATATATTAAAATACAGGTGGATAGCATTGATTATTATGGGAATGATGTCAGGCTTAGGCGGTGCCTATATGCCTTTGTCAGGACTAAGTATGTTTTCTGAAAACATGACAGCAGGTCGTGGATTTTTAGCCTTTGCGGCTATACTTGTGGGGAAGGGAAACCCTTTAAAAGCTGCATTGATAGGTATGTTATTTGCTTATACAAATGCAATAACCCTTACCTTAACATCATTTGGAGTACCTACTCAGTTATTGCAGATGATGCCTTTTGTAGTGGTTATTTTAGTATTGATTATTAGCAATATAAAGAATTTTAGCAGGAAACCTATAATAGATAATTAAGAATGGAGATAATTAATAACGGATTTAAATAATAATATTAATTTAAGGAAGTGAGAATTTAATGAATATAGAAACTAAATTCATCGTAGAAACAGCTTTATTGACCCATGGATTAAAATCCATTGATAATGAAACCCTTGTTGAGTTATGGCCTTGGGAGCATAAATGTATAGCTTGGGTTGATATGGGAGAAGTAATAATAGGAAATATAAACGAATTTATTAGTTTTAGAAATAGAGCTAAGGAATTGATACGAATTGATAAGGATATCTTTATAGAGTCCTGTGATAATGGTATAAGCGGTGCTCTAACTGCATCTGGAACCATGATGGCAGCAAGGGAAAGAGGAATCCATATTGCAGTAACTGCCGGAATGGGTGGCATTGGAGATATTATAGGAGAAGAGCTATGTGCAGATTTACCTGCCATAGCAACTATGGATGTAACATTGATAGCTACTTCACCAAAGGATGTTATAGATATAGAGGCAACTATTAAATGGTTATTGGACCATGATGTCAGTATATGGGGCAAAGATACAGATACTATAGATGGTTTTATGGTAACTGATAAATCAATTAAACTTACAGGCAAATACAGTGGACAACCATTAAAAGGAAAAACATTGTTATTAAATCCTATACCAAATGAAATTAGATTAAAAGATTTAACTATAATAGAAAAAGCTAAAAATGCAGGTAAGGAAGCGGAAGAAAGAGGACAATATTACCATCCCGCAGCAAATGCCATGATAGATACACTGTCATTTGGAAAATCTTCTGAACTACAATTAAAGTCATTAATTGAAAACAGCATTTGGGCAAATGAATTAATAAAATAAGATATAGAGATTTACTAGATATTCATTATATTAATGCTGTAGATACTATATATCTTCATCAATTTAGACAGATTTAAATCAAATATGAAAGAACCTTTATTGATGATTTTATTATAAATTATATCTATAAATTATAATGCTTATATTTAAAAAAATAATTAGATTAGTTTTTTAAATTAATATACACTGTTAAAGGATGTTATAAAGTTAACATGAAATAATCCTATTAATCCAAAGCATTTTATATTGAATACGGAGGGGATAATTGTAGCAAATAAAAAAGCAATCCATATATCCACTTATAAACAGATTATTCATAGGAAACAATGGGTTAACTAATTATTAGGATAATAGCATTTGAAAATGCTGTAGACAGAAGGAGGTGGTTGTTTCTATATGGAAAAGAAAATTAAATTGCAAGTTAATGATGTTATTCATTATTATGAATCCAAAGATGGAAAAATGGTTCATGCATTAAATAATATAAATTTAGCTGTGGAAGATGGGGAATTTCTTGCTATTGTTGGATCAAGCGGATGTGGTAAAAGTACTTTATTGAATATTATGTCAGGTATGATAAAACCAACAAATGGACAGGTAATAATTGATGGAGAAGACCTTGATTTTAATAAGCATAGAATTGGATATATATCTCAATCTGATACTCTGCTTCCTTGGAGGAAAATAATTGATAATGTAGCTATTGGCTTAGAGGTTGAAGGTATTTCTAAGAAAGAAAGGTATGAAATTGCAAGGGAGCTTATGGAGACCAGTGGTTTATCAGGATTTGAGTATAAATACCCCTATGAATTATCAGGAGGTATGAGAAAAAGGGCTATTATAATTCGAGCACTTGCTACAAATCCTAGCATAATTTTCATGGATGAGCCTTTTGGTCCATTAGATGTATTCACAAAGGAATTGCTTCAGGAGGAAATACTTAAGATTTGGGAGAAAAGGAAGAATACTATAATTTATATAACTCATGATATAGCTGAAGCTATTAACTTGGCTGATAGAATAATATTGATGAGCTATAGACCATCAAATATAAAGTCTGAATATAAAGTTGATATTCCTAGACCAAGAAATATTCAGGAAAATAGGCATAAATCTCTCTTTATAGAATTGGAGAAAGCTATTTGGAAGGATATAAAGAATGAAGTGATTATATCGAGAGAGGAGGAAATGGCTATAATATGAGCAAGAAATCCATGATAGATAAAAGTTATTGTATAGGATTTATAGCTATTTTTATAGTAGCTTGGCAAATTGCAGCTAATAGAGAGATGATAAATACATTTCATTTCAGTTCACCATTGGAAATTTTTAAGGATTTAATCATACTATTTAAAACTGGTGAAATTTGGCCTAATATTAGTATAACCCTTGGTGTATCTATTTTAGGATTATTATATGGGACTGTTGCAGGGGTGGTTGTGGCTTTTCTATTCGGTAATTTTCAAATACTTTCAAAGATATTTGATCCCATTTTAGTAGGGCTATATGGATTGCCTAAATTAGCCTTAGGGCCTCTTTTTATAATATGGTTTGGCATAGGTATAGAAGCGAAGATATTTATGTCAGCAATTATGGTGTTTTTTCTAGTATTCTTTAATGCATATGCAGGCTTTAGAAGTACAGATATTAATCTGCTCAACACATTGAGATTAATGGGGGCATCAAAGTTTCAGATAATAATGAAAGTAACTTTGCCTTCATGTATTCCTTGGATTGCTGCAAGTCTAAGGGCAGGAGCAGGTTCAGCTGTTATGGGTACTATTGTAGGAGAATATTTAGGTTCAAATCGTGGGCTTGGATGGATGGTTCAATCAGCAGGCGGTGTTTATAATATTACAAGGGTACTTTCGTGCATATCTATCTTATTTTTCTTAATGTCAATTATAGATTCTTTATTAAAACATGTGGAAAAAAAAGTGCTTCGTTGGAGACAAGAAAGTAATTAAATATAGATGATGGAGGGTTAATATGGAGTTAACTTCAGCTGAAAGAATGAAAGGTCTAGCTATGAAGACAAAGATAGACAGGGTACCAATGAATCCATTTGCTAGTACGTATACTGCATTGATATCTAATTATACCTCAAGGGAATATTATTTAGAGCCTGAAATAGCTTTAAAATCTCATATAAATTCAATAATGCTTCATAAATATGATGCCGGACCAGGCTATGGAGTCCCAAATTGGCAGACTTGGGATTTTGGAGGAGAGTTAGAATTTTCAACCAGAAATAGAGCAGCCTTACCTAAAATAGTAAAGTATCCAATTGAAGTTACTAAAGATATTCTGAAATTAAATATACCGGATATAAATAAGGCACCAATGGCATCAAGAATGATAAGGTTTGCAGAACTGTCAATAGAAAGAGGGTTTGGATATAGCGTTCCGGCGGGTTCGGCACTTACAGGAGTAGAGGCACTTATAGGGCCACAGGAACTATTAAAATCCATGATAAGGGATCCAAAGAGAATTCATTATCTTATGAGAATAAGTACTGACTATATTCTTGAAATTGCCAAATATATGATTGATAGATTTGGTGTTGAAAAGGCTTCAGCTTTTACTGCATATCCGTTAGAGTCTCATGCTTTAATATCATCTAAAAATTTCGAGGAGTTCTCACTACCTTATACTAAAGAGATTATAGAGACTTTGCAAAATTGGGGAGTAAGAAAGATGGTCATTCATTTATGTGGAGATCATATTAATAATCTTGGCTATTGGATAAAGGATATAAAGGTTCCTAAAAGGGCAGTATTTGCAATCGGCACTGAGATGGATATAGTGAAGACAGCAGAATACTTGGGTGATGACTATATTATAGGAGGTAATGTAAAAAATACTACATTAAATAATGAGCATCCGGATAAGGTTTATGAGGAAAGTAAATATATAATTGAGAAGATGAAAGATTTTCCAGGTGGGTTTATCTTAATGCCTGATTGCGGACTTTCTCCTACGACTCCAGCTTGTAATGTTGATGCAATGCTCAGAGCAGTAAAGGATTTTGGAAGATATGATTAAGTAGAATAGTATTAAATTTAGATATTATAGAAACTAATATAGGTTAGAATAACAAGGAGGAACTAA
>NZ_JBEBOY010000009.1:0-118578 GCF_040396155.1 Tissierella praeacuta | reverse complement strand
ATTCTTTTCTTTTATTTAAAAATTTGTTCTTGACATATTACCAGATTGCTTCTATTGTTTAATAAAAATAGACCAATTAGTTTTCATTGTCTATAAATGATATACTTGAAAAGTAAAGGATATAACTAGGAAAAGATGTGGAAGATAAGAAAACAACAAAGAAATAACTTAATAATTAAAGATACGAATAATATATGCATCTTTATTTTAAGTATTATATTTTTCTAATATTTATATGTTATAATGTATTGAGATGTTTCTTTGATTAAGCCTTCTCACTAAAGTGAAGGAGGTGATAACTTGAAGAGCCTACTGGAAAGAATGAAACAAAAATTTAAAGAAACATCTTTTAAGTCCATTGTCGATTTTGTGCTTAAAATCTTGTCCATAGTAAACTTGATTTTAAGCATCTTCAAAAAAAGATAATGGCAAAGCCCTCAGAATTGCGACTTCTGAGGGCTTTAATTTTTGATAACTTGATTTGCTTACTGGTATTTTCTTTTGTACTTTAATTATATCATACAAAAGCTATTTGTAAAGCATTATTTGACATTCATTACGGATGTTATCCATAAAAATCTTGTCATTAACATTATACCTCCAACTTAAAAAATGATACATTAAAACAAAAATAATAGTGGAAATTATAATCTATAACCTTTAATTTACTTATCGCTAAATTTAGACTACATTTTTAATATTTATCCAAATTGAATGTCTTATTCTGAAAGGGAACATCTATATTGTATACCTTAGTTTCATTTCCTACTGTAACAGTAACTTTGTACTTAAGAATGAATCCATCTTTTGGTAAAGTTACAGGTTCATCGTTATCTACCTTTTTAGCATGAGTCATTTTACCTAATTCATAAAATCTACCCATATTACCCTTTATTTTATTGTAATCCCAATTACTATAATATTTATTTGCATCTACAGTAAAATATCCAGGAGTATCTGGAGATAATAGCCTGTATTTAACAAATTCTGGATAGTTAGTCAATTCAGTTCTAATATTAATTCCAGTGTCCTTATAGTCTTCACGATTTCCTAAACGCATACTAAAGTAAGTTGATACATGTGGAGCATCTGTCATCTGTGTTACTATAATCTCTGGTTCTTTAAAACTCACTGTATCATTTCCTTTCCCAGTGTTAATATTTACATAATGTATTCCATTTTTCATCTCATATTCTATTTTAGCATCTAAAGCTTCAGATACAAATCTAACTGGTACATAGGTTCTACTGCCGAATAGTATTGCTTTAGTATCCACTGGCTTATCATCTTGAATATCAATTGGAACCACTTTACCATTTACTACAGCTGTTGATTTTCCGATTTCAAGTTCAACCTTGGTCTTTCCATTATCAATCCAAACTTTTGAATACCTTTACTGTAACCTGAAAATAAAGTTCTTCAAAACCCGTCTCTCCAAACCCTCTATTTTCCTACATTTCATTTTACACCAGTAAATAAAGTTCTTCAAGAATTTCCATCATTTTTCACGATTTTGTTCATTTTTTATATCAAAATGAAAATAAAGTTCTTCAAGGATAAAAGCAGAAATAAGAAAAAAAGGGGGAAGGGATAAAGGGAAGAAGAATTGATATAAGCTTGTGTTTTCAAGGAATATAGAGAAAGAAAAAGAAGGGGGAAAAGAAAAAGGGAATAAAAAAAACAGGAGATTTCTTGGAATTATTCCATGACTCTCCTGAGCTTTGAAGAACTTTATTTACTTGTTGAAGAACTTTATTTTAGCAGGACATTTACTCCAAGTATCTTTAGACCAATCTACATTGTATCCCATATTCTCAGATACAATTCTAACTGGAATTAGAATTCTTTGAGTATTTGTAATTAATGGATAACCCATATCATTATTAAACTTTACCTCTTTCCCATCAATAGTGATTACTGCCTGAGTTTGTTTGGGGGATTGAGTCAGGATTTTATTGGCATATATTGTTTGATTTAATCCTAATATGGTTACTAAGATTAAGGCAAACAGGCTTAAGTTTTTAATATACTTCCTCATTTGATTTTCCTCCTTTGTATTTGTCATATATTTCAAATTTTCTATTACCTCTTATATTCTATTTGATATCTCCAATATTGCAAGGATTTGTTAGTGATTTTGTATAATAATATTGAAAGTAATGATGTAAGTTAAATATACTTAATAAATAAACCATAAAACTATACAATAATTGGATTCATATATATATTTGTAATGGTAATACTTGTACGATATTTTTTACCAATGGCTCCATAACTCTTATCATCAATTTCCAATATCAATATAATTTCATGTTTCAAGCTTGGTTCATCATATAAAACTTCTTTCATAACTTCACTCATAAATTCATCTTCTTTAATCTGATATTCCTTTAACTTCTTTTTTACCTCTTCATTTATAAAAATATTCAATATTAATCCATCCTTTCTAAACATATTTGAATATAAACAATATCTTAAATCCCATTACTATTATTTTACCATATTCCTCCATCTTAAACCCTCTTTCCATCTCCCTAACTCCCTAAAAAGTAATATTACTTTTCCCTGTTCTAACTATGTAATCTGAAAATAAAGTTCTTCAAGGGAAAGGCAGGATTAAGGTGAGAAGGAATAAAGGAAGGGAATTGTAGTGGTTTCAATGGATTAAAGGGTAAGAAGAAAGAAAAGGGGAATAGAAAAAGCAAGAGGTTTCTTGGATTTTACTCTAAGATTTCTCCTGCTTTTGAAGAACTTTATTTTGAGGTGACAATTTCTCCTGCTTTTATTATATCTCTCTTCTATTATCCATTGCCTTTGCTAAGGTTACCTCGTCAAAGTACTCAAGGTCTCCACCTACTGGGATTCCATGAGCTATTCTTGTTACCTTTATACCTAAAGGCTTTATAAGCTTTGATATATATAGGGCTGTAGCTTCACCTTCTACCGTTGGATTGGTAGCTAAAACTATTTCCTTCACTACTCCATCAGATAATCTATCTAAAAGTTCTTTTACTCTTATATCATTTGGTCCAATATTATCCATGGGAGATATAACCCCATGAAGTACATGATATTGCCCCTTATATTCCTTAGACTTTTCCATAGCAATTATATCTTTAGCCCCTTCTAATACACAGATTATAGATTTATCCCTTGTAGTATCTCTACATATATGACATGGATCTTCATCTGTTAGATTACAACATATACTGCAAAGTCTTATCTTTTCCTTTGCATTAGTTATGGATTTTGACAGTTTTTCTGCCTCCAACTCTTCCATTTCTAATATATAAAACGCAAGTCTTTGAGCAGTTTTCCTACCAATGCCTGGTAACTTTGATAGCTGCTCTATTAAATTTGCTATTGGTAGTGCATACTGCTCCATTATATTACTTCCTCTCTATTAGAACAATCCTGGAATATTCATTCCTCCAGTTAATTTCCCCATCTCTTTGCTCATCATTTCATCAGCCTTTCTAAGGGCTTCATTTACAGCAGTCATTACTAGATCTTGTAGCATTTCTACATCTTCTGGATCTACTACTCCTTCATCTATAGTAATTGCTAATATTTCTTTCTTTCCATTTGATTTAGCTGTAACAGCACCACCACCAGAGCTTGCTTCCACTTCTGTTTCTTCAAGTTGCGCTTGCATTTCCTCCATTTGTTTTTGCATCTTCTGCATTTGCTTCATCATATTACCCATATTTCCACCCATTCCTGGAAATCCACGTTTTGCCATATTAAATTCTCCTTCCTTATTTTATTTCTACTATATTTTCTCCAAAGAAGTCTACGACCTCTTTTATGGCTTTTTCCTTATTTTTGTTTCCCTCTTTTTTGTCTATAAGCTTATCACCTATCATTACAAACCTTACCTCTATTTTTTTCTTGAAATAAGCTGAAACCCCTTGGTTTACAACTTCCGCATTTGTCGGCGTGCTAATTGCTGCTCTATGAATTCCAAAATTATCTCCATATCCTATTGTAAGCTCACCACCCGAATAGCTAATAGGTTCTCCTTCCATAAGAAGCGCAAATACATTAACTTTTATGGATTTTATTGCTTGAAGCACATTTTTCCACTCATTAACTATTGTTGTAAATTCTAGTTCCTTACCATCATCTACAAAATCTTCTTGCATTTGTACTTCTTCTGGTTTCTCTATTGGTTGTTTTTCTACTTGTATTGGTTCTTTATTGGTTTCAATAACCTTATTCTCAAGAGTCTTATTTTCATGTCTTAATGGTTCTTCCTTTAGAGTTCTTTTTGGTATTATACCCTTCTCAAGTCTTTCTACCCTCTCTGCCAATGAAAGTTCATCTTCTATTCTTATTAGCTGTATAACTGCGATTTCAAGAATTATCCTTGGCTGAGTTGACCATTTAGCTTTTTCATCTGCTATTGTAAGTATATCTAAACTCTTAAGTATAAAATCTATACTAATATCTTTGCTTTGATTTGAATATTTTCTTAAGGACTCTTCATCCATATCCATTAATCCAATAGGATCCTTTGATGTTTTGATTATCATTAGATTTCTAAAATGACTTATTAGATCTTTAATAAACTGATGAATATCCTTACCATTCTGAATAACTTCATCTATAGATTGCAGCACATCTTCTAGATTTTTATCTATTATATCCTTAGTAATATTTAATACAACATCAAAGTTTACCATTCCTAAAATATTAATAGCATCTGAATAAGTAATCTCTCCACTTCCAAAGGATATACATTGGTCTAATAAACTTAAAGCATCTCTCATGGCTCCATCGGAATTTCTTGCTATTAAATCTAATACTTTATCCTCTACATTTATATCGACTTTATTACATATACTTCTCATATTTTCAATTATGTCTTTTACAGTGACCCTTTTAAAATCAAATCTTTGACATCTGGATAAAATTGTCTGTGGCAATTTTTCTGGCTCTGTAGTTGCTAAGATAAATATCAAATGTTTAGGAGGCTCTTCAAGTGTTTTCAATAATGCATTAAATGCAGCTTTGGATAGCATATGTACCTCATCCACTATATATACTTTATATTTTGCTCTAGATGGAGGATATACTACCTTTTCCCTTAAATCTCGAATATCATCTACACCATTATTACTAGCTGCATCCATTTCTATAACATCCATGATACTCTCATCCAATATTCCCTTACAGATTTCACATTCGTTACACGGATTACCATCCTTTGGATTTAAACAATTAACAGCTCTAGAAAATATTTTTGCTGTAGAGGTCTTTCCCGTTCCCCTAGTACCTGAAAATAAATATGCATGACCAATATTCTCTTTCTGTATTTGGTTCTTTAACGTAATTGTTATATGTTTTTGACCTAGGACTTCATCAAAAGTCTTTGGTCTATATTGTCTATACAAGGCTTGATACATATTTTCACCTACATTTTTATAATATATTATATTATATCAGATTGTGCCTAAGATTACACCTATTTTATCCACTCTTTGTTTTTAGATGTTGACATATACCTATATTTTAGTTATAATATAATCCTGTGAGACAATAAACTATGGAGAGATGGTTGAGTTGGTCGAAGGCGCTCGCCTGGAAAGCGGGTAGACGTGAAAGCGTCTCGAGGGTTCGAATCCCTCTCTCTCCGCCATTAGAAATTTTTACCGTGCTAGATGGGGAGGTAGCGGTGCCCTATAACCTGCAATCCGCTATAGCAGGATTGAATTCCCAGTCTAGACATCTCTATTGTGAGGTCTGCCCCGAATAAGTGGCAGTGACGATTGGGTCCTACGCAACGGAAACTCATGAACCCCGTCAGATCCGGAAGGAAGCAGCGGTAAGTGAATCTTTTCGTGTGCCGTAGGGAAGCCTGGTCTGAGTTAACTGTTTGGGTAACGCTTGGAATAGGACTGCCAAAACTGGGTGCACGGTTACATAAAGTAAAATCTGTGGTATATATACCACAGATTTTTTTGTGGGCTGATTCATAGAATCAGCCCATTATATTTATTATCTAACCTTGGAAAATTTTCCCTGACTTTGTGCTATAATCTTCAAGATTTCCTTTGCCATAAGTAAGTCCTGATACTATATTAGGTTCTTCTTTTGATTCTAAGCCCTTGAAACCTATATATATTGGCTTTATTACATCTACAGCATTTTCAAAAAAAATAATATCTTTCTTTATATCTCCTTCTGTTATTAACTTATTAGTATATAGATAAAGAGATCTAAGGTTTGTGGATAACTCATCCTTTTCTCTAAATGTTACTAACAATTCCGTTAATATATCTCGGGAATTGTTGATAAGTATGCTCAATTTATCATAATCTTTTTCTTCTATGGCTTTTAATGACTCATTTAATCTTTCCATCAGTCCTTCATGGAGCATTGCTACTAATCCCCAATCATTTGTTGACATTACCCTTTTTTCTAGAGTAATAGTTTCCATTTATATGTCACTCCTATCTTTGTAGTAGTTGGAGCACCGTTTGTGGCAGTTGATTTGCTTGACTTAGCATTGATGTACCTGCTTGTTGTAATATATTAAGTTTTGTAAACTCGCTCATTTCCTTCGCCATATCTAAATCCTCAATTCTAGATTTAGCTGCTGTTAAGTTTTCCGCTGTATTATCCACATTCTTTATAGTATGCTCAAGTCTATTTTGGATTGCACCTAACTTGGAACGTATAGAAGATACTTTTTCTATAGCATTATTATACACAGTTATGGCTGATTCAAATTCAGATGACTTTACTCCTCCTGATACAACAGTAAACCCTCCACTGCCATCTTTTTTAATAATGCCAGTTTCAATATTTAACTCTCCAGAACCACTTCCAACTTTAACATTAATATCTTTCATCTCTACATTAATGAATTGTTCCTTATTAGCACCTATTTGAAGTCTTAATCCTGATGTATTTGAACCATCTAATAATTTTATACCATTAAACTCTGTATCTCTTCCTATCATATTAATTTGTTCAGTCAATTCTCTCATCTCATTAGCTATAGCTCCTAGGTCTTCTTCTTCATACACTCCATTAGCACCTTGTACACTAAGCTCTCTCATTCTTTGAAGCATTTCATGGACTTCATTTAAAGCACCTTCTGCCGTTTGAATCAAAGATACTCCATCTAGAGAGTTTCTTGAGGCTTGTCTTAGTCCTCTTACCTGTGCTTCCATTTTTTGTGATATAGCAAGTCCAGCTGCATCATCCGATGCTCTATTAATTCTTTTTCCTGAAGAAAGTCTTTCCAATGATTTTTGCAGACCTTCAGTATTAACATTTAATAATCTGTGTGTATTTAACGCTGGTATATTATTATTTATTCTCATGGTTTTTATCCCCCTCAAATTTATTTGTATTTTCTATAAATGATATTACCTCTCCTAATATTTGAAACATTTCCTTAGGCAATTTATCAATTTTTTCTTCTGTGGATTCTAGATTTAACTCTATATCTTGAACTAATGTATCTGTCTTATATGCCTTTTCAATACTCTTTCGTGATATCAGTCTTTTCATCACATCACCTAATAGACCAAAGCATATCCAAGACTTTTAAGACCTTTGTCAAGTAAACTTAAATTGGTTTTTAGAGTATTTTTTTCCTCATCTATATTGATTTGGACTTCTTTTCCTTTTACATTAATTTCAATATCCACTGTTCCTATATTATCTGTTTCTAGGCTTATAAAGAACTTCATATTATTTTTATCGATACCTTTTTCCATATCAGGCACTATAATATTTAAACTTCTATATTCATTATCGATTTGTACAGGTAACTGAAATATAATATCCTTCTTAGATATTTTAGATTGTATCTTTATATATTCATCCTCTTTTGACTTTTCCCTTTTATTAGTATCAAAGGAATCATTGGAACTATTTAGGGAATTTATCAGCTCCTTATAATTATCTTTAAAATTAGCATCTCCCTCTTTAATAGATGTGGAGATTTTCTCTTGAAGTAACTTTATGCCTTCTTTAAACTTCTCAGTATATCGTGGGTTATTGGGTTCTATCATATCCTTTAGTGTATTAGCTAACCCCTTTTCCCCATTTAAGAAAGAATTTATATCTTTAATTTCTTTCAAAGTCATAGGAAGTTGGTTTCTAATTATAATTGGTAATATTCTCTCCTGATTTCCCTTGATATCTTTTATTTCCTTAGTCATTCTTTGGTTTTCTTTATACCTATTTATTTTCTTTTCTATATAACTATTTAATTCATTAAGCGGCATATTTTCCAAAGTATGACCATCTTTTATACTTTCTTTTACCATATTAATTGTTAAATTATTTCTTGCCCTAAGATATTCTTCAAATATTAGCCCCTCATTCACTCTATCGACTGGCTCAGAACTTTCTTCACCTGTAGTTATTTCCTTTCCAGCCATATATAGGTTATTTAGGGTTATATCTTTATCTCTATTAAGTGCAAGAGATATTGTATTTGTACTTATGTTTTCATCTAATTTGTTTAATATATTAGATATATAAATGGTTTTATCCAAGGTCTTATGCTCAAGACTTAGCTCTTTATCTATATTTGTATCTACAATTTCCTTTATAGCCTTTAATGTGAAATCTTCTCCATTTTTTATTAACATTAGGAGATCTTTATCTTTAATTTTTCCTAAAATTTCTAGATTCTCTTTTATCTCTTGAATTTCATCTTCATTTAAAGGCTTGTCTATTTTTTTAATATCTTTTTCTTTCTTTAATTCCTCTACCAATTGATTTATAGGTTCCTCTAATGGATTTATTTCCTTCTTATTTAGTTTTGCTACTTCTTCATGTCCTAATAAATCTATTAATTCTCTTACAGCTTCTTTCATAGCAATTATTTTACTATGTTTTTCTTCGTCCATTACCATATCATTTACTATAAATTCCCTTAAGATATTGATGTTTTCCATATTATCATCTAAGTTTAAGTTATTTAATATTTCTTTTAAGCCATCTATAGTTGTTTCTTTCTCTATAGTAAAGCCTTCAAAGCTTTTAGCTTCCATATTATTTTCTATGGAGTTTATAGTATAATAGTTATTTAATTTATATAAATTATCTATATTGAATGATATTTCCTCATTTAATACCTTGATATAAACATCATCTTTCAACTCTTTTAAATTATGAAGTTTGGATATTACTTCTATGGTCTTATCTATATTTTCCCTTGTAATAGGCAATTTTTCTTTATGTAAAGCTATTATTGTATCGTATACATCCTTTCCCATCTTCTGACCATAAATTTCTTTTGATATTTCTTCGGCTTCTTTATAAGTAAGATCTCTTTCAAGTTTTAGAAATCTTCTCAAAGAAAAAGGAATTTTTTCATTGTTTATATCTTCCAATGCTTGAGCTATTTTTTGAAGGTTATCTCCTTCTAAATCTACTCCTCTATCTACAAGCTTCACAAAAGAATTAGTATCTATACCTTCAATTATTTTATTTAGATATTCTCTTGATTTTATATAGGAAGCTACATTTCCCTTTGAAATTGGTATACCACTATTAATTAAAAACTCTACCATTCTAATATTCTCTTCTGTATATTCCAATCCCAGTTCGCTTATTATATCTGCTACTTTCCTTACATCCTCTTCTTCTTTTTCTACTTCTTCTTTCTCTTCTAATTTAGCAGAAACTATGTCTTCTTTCTCAACTATTATATTGTCTCCTAAATTTGCTTGTATTTCCTCTCTTAATCTCAGAGAATATTCTACTGTTTTATTATCTATGGTTTTTTCAATCTTTATATCCTTGCCATTTTTCTCCACAAGTACTCCTTCCACATCATAAGGGAGAGTAGGGGTTATTCCATAGCTATTTATTAAATTTTCTTTATTATTTATTTTCAAAATTTCCATTGAATTTTCCTTTCATAAATACTGGTTCCTTAATTTTATCAAAGATAATAAATATATCTAAGATATATAAAATAGGCATTAGTATTTCCTATTATCTATAGTCAAATTTTATTTTTCATTGACTATAATCAATATTCTCACTTTATCTATCGTCAATTTATTCAATTTTCTTGAGGGACTTATTATCCATTTTAATATTTCTGCCGATATTATATAATGAATGATATAGGGGGTGACATTGTGAATAAAATCAATAAACTTGGCATGGATAGTATTTCACCTATTGAAATTTCACGAGCTGTAGATAGAAAGACTATAAAGGATACTTTTAAATTAAAATTAAATGAATTAGAGCAAGATCAAATTAGAACTGAATTAAAATCTTTATATGATAAAATCGAAACTCAATCTGATAAATTATCTAATAAATTATTTATAGATGATTTAATTCAATATAAAAAATTAGTTAGGGAATTCTTAAACGTAACTGTAAATAATTCCCATGTGTTTTTCAAAGAAAACTCCCTTGATAGACGAGGACGCCATAGAGTTTATTCATTGGTAAAAAAAGTAGACCAAGAGTTAGATGAACTAACTCAGGAGTTTTTAGATTTAGAAAATAAAAGAATTAATATATTAAAAAGATTAAATGATATTCAAGGAATACTTTTGGATATTATGACATAAATCTGAATATTTTATATAAACATGGGTATATTGTTTGATAGTAGGAGGGATTACTATGGAAGATATGTTAAAGAAAGTTTTTTTAGCTGGTATTGGTACATTAGCTGTAACATATGAAAAAGCTAATGAAATAGTAGGAAACATGGTGGAAAAAGGAAAAATCACCATGGATCAAGGTAAAGAATTAAATGAAGAATTAAAAAGAGTTATGAATAATAAAGAAACTACTACTGCAAATAATAAATCAGACTTAAAGGAAATATTAAAAGAACTAAATCTAGCTACTAAAGAAGATATAGCTAATTTAGAATCAAGAATTAGCGATTTAGAAAAAAACCGTTAGTTTGGGGGGAATGAATACCTTGATTTTTTCAAGGTATTTTTCAATATGGAAAAAAACTATACTCGATCAAGATTTAAAGAAATTGTTTCTGTTGCAATTAAACATGGTTTCAAGAATGGAATTGGAAAGCCTAATGAACTAAGATTGTTTCTAGAAGATCTGGGACCAACCTTTATTAAAATTGGACAAATATTATCTACAAGACCTGATTTATTATCTAAAGAATACATATTAGAGTTAGAGAAACTTCAAGACGATGTAAAACCAGAAAGTTTCCATGTTATGCAAAAAATTATTGAAACAAATTTAGGCGGCCCTATTTCAGATGTCTTCGTAGACTTTGAAACCACTCCTTTAGCCTCCGCTTCCTTAGCTGAGGTTTATTTGGCTAGATTAAAAACAGGAGAAGAAGTGGTTCTAAAGGTTCAGCGTCCATTTGTAAGGGAAAAAATCTTAGCTGATATAGCTATTCTAAATAAACTAGCTCCTTTTATTAAATTTACAACAAAGAATGAAGTATTAGATGTTAAATCTGTCATTGAAGAAATCAAGACTGCCACAGAAAGAGAATTAGACTTTTTAGTCGAAAAAGAAAACATTAAAAAATTTAATTCAAATAACAAGGATATTAAATATATTAAAAATATTGCTGTTTATGAAAGATACTGCACTTCTCATATATTGGTAATGGAATTTATTAGCGGTATAAAAATAGATGATACTTCTACTCTTTTGACTGAAGGCTATGATATTAAAGAGATTGCACAAAAACTTATTTACAATTATTTTAAACAAATCTTTGAAGATGGGTTTTTTCATGCAGATCCACATCCGGGAAATCTCTTAATTCACAATAACAAAATTGGATTTATTGACTTTGGTCTAATGGGAAGTCTAGACCAAGGCATTAAGAAAAAATTCAACTTATTTCTAGAAGGTATTGCCACTGATAATGTGGATTTAATGACTAGTTCTGTTTTAAGCATTGGTATTAGAAAAGGTGATGTTGATATAAACAGACTATATCAAGATATAAACTTAATTTACGATACCTATATAAATGAATCCATATATAACTATGATTTAGCTAAGATTTTAGAAGAAATTATTATTATTTGTAAAAAAAATAATATAGTAATGCCTAAGGATATTACTTTGCTAGCAAAAGGCATGCTAACTCTCCAAGGAGTCCTAGCAAAGATGGATAAGGATTTAAATGTTATGGATATTGCCCTTCCTTATTTTAAAAACAGAATAGTAGAAGATAAATTAAAAGATTATGACTTAGCCTTATTAGGAAACAAGATTATATCTGCTGGAAAAGCTTCCTTAGATTTACCTTTAAAAATCTCACAAATTATTGACAGAGGTTTAGAGGGTAGGCTTAAGTTAAATTTAGATTTTAAAAATATAGATAAGAACTTTAATGAAGTTAATAAAATGGTAAATAGAATTATCTTCTCTGTTATTGTTGCTGGGTTATTAATTAGTTCTTCATTAGTTATAAATGCCAACGTAGGCTTGAATATTTATGGTGTTTCTGCCATAGGAATTATAGGTTATTTAGGTGCAGGATTAGCTGGATTTTTACTTTTAATATCAATATTTAAGTCAGGCAAATTGTAATTTTGATTAAAAATTTTATTCTAAATAAAATTTTTGTTGATATTATCCAAATAAAATCCCTTACGATAAGAAATTATCATAAGGGATTTTATTAATTGAAAAAATAGTCATTCAATAATTTGTTATAATTAAATTATAAAGATTTATGACAGATTTCATCCATAGCCCCAAGGATTATTCTTCTATAGCTACGAATATCATCTGAAGTCAACATAGGTATTTTCCAATACTCTATATAATCAACAGGCACTAACAATGATATGACTGCAGCAGTACCTGGTACAATCCCAGGAGATCTAACTACTTCATGTAAACTATTGGACATAAAAGTAACTCCTCCAGCATCTTCACTAATTAACTTAGCCATATCTGCAACTATTGCTACCTTATCCTTAGATGTATCTACATCTTTCAATTCCTCTCCTAATTTGATAATCTTATTTGCAAAGTCTGCTGTAGCTTCAAATAATTGTCCTTTCTTTTGAGGAAGAGAATCTATAGAAGTTATATAAGGAATTTCAGCTTTCCCTGCAACTTCAGCTAATGTCTCAGCTAGAAGTAAATTATCAATCCCCTCCTGAGCACGAAATAAAAAAGTATTATCAGTAATTTTATTAGACATATTTGGAATATATGCTTTACTTTCTGCAATTACAGTAGGTATGCTGTCAATTCCAATTGCCTTCATCAGCTCTCCTTTTTCTCCAATAGCAGTATTCCCCTCATTATCTTCATCAGGTCCCACTCCACCTTCAGATCCATTGATATTCAATAAAACAGAAACGGAAATTCCATTAATACCAACAATCATTCCTGCCATTTTATCAATTCTTCCAAGATATTTCTGTGAAGTTATATAAACCTTATTAGGATTTTTTCTATGAAAAGAATCTAGAACTGCTAATGCTATGGCACCTTGCAATGCAACAGGAACTTCCATAACGCCTTGACCATATATACGTCCAAATACATTTATTGCTGTTCTTTGAGTATATATCCCGTCCTCACCAATAGCTCTATTCATTAATTCTGATTCAATTGGAGTTATACCTCGTCGACAAAATGTCCTTCCAATTCCTCCTCCATTGGTCTTTACCACTATATCGCCTTTTAGCGGATCTCCCTTTACATATTTTATAGTTGTATCTACATCTAATGCTTCCTTCATTAAGGAAGCCACTACTGCAAATCCTCCAGAATCATCTTGAACAAAGGAACTATGACTATGAACATGACCTACGCCTACATGTCCTACAATGGCAAATTGACCTTTAGTTTTGTCTGAAATTGAAATCCTATAATCTTTCATGAACTAATTTTCCATCCACATAAGTTTTCATTACCTTTGCATCAAGGATATCCTCTTCACAACTTAAATTAAACAAATCTCTATCCATTACAACAAAATCTGCAAATTTATCCTTAGTTATAGTACCCTTAATCTTTTCCTCACCAGAAGCATATGCCCCTTCCACAGTGTAAGCATAAATCGCTTCGCTCATACTCAATTTTTCATTAGGCAAATAAACATTTTTGCTATTTCCAGTAATATTCTTTCGTGTTACAGCTGTATATATATTCGCCATAGGGTTAAAAGACTCTACTGGACAATCTGTTCCAAATGGCATGTGAATTCCCTTTTCCTTCATAGTTTTCCATGCATAAGAAGTCTCAGCTAAATCATTACCTACTCTATCTACAATAATATTCATATCATAATCAATGAAAATAGGTTGAATGAAGGCTGTTACATTTAATTCTCTAAAACAATTCAAAAGCCCTTCATCTGTAATTTGACAATGGACAATTCCATGACGTAAATCATTGTTTGGATTTTTCTTTTGAGCTTTTTCTATAGCATTTAATGACATCTCAATAGCCCCATCTCCTATGGCATGTATAGCTACTGGACAGTTGTTGTCATGGGAAATCATAACTAATTCATCTAAATCCTCTTGCTTAAATAAAGCTATTCCTTTAGTTGAAGAGTCGTCTGCATATGGATTTCTCAATGCTGCAGTACGTGCTCCTAGGGAACCATCACTTAATAGTTTTATAGATGTTATCTTATACTTATCACGTCCCCAACCTTCACCATAACCTTTTTTAAAAAACTCCTCAAGGGACAGTCTGTCTTCAAACAAACATTGCTCTCCTATACGAACCTTCAATTTTTCCTCTTTTTCCAGTTCATCAAGTGCTTGGAAAAACAAATCATAATCTCTATTAGGCATATATCCAATATCATCTGTTTGTACAGAAGTTATACCTGCCTCAAACAGTTTATCCTGAGCAGCAACGATGATTTCCTTGGTAATATCTAAAGTTAACTTAGATATCATAGCCTTAACTTTTTCTAAAAGACTTTCCTTTATGACCCCATTGGGTTCTCCATTCGGTAATAGTTCTACTAAATTTCCATATTCCTTTGCAGTTTCTTTATTTAATCCAATTTCATTCATAGCAGCAGTGTTCAGTACTCCTATATGAAAACACGCACGCATAATAATAGTAGGCACATCACCTGTTATTCCATCTAAATCAAACTTATTAGGAAATCTTTTTTCATCTTCAAAATAATCATGATTCCATCCTTCTCCTTCAAGCCAGGTGGTATCTTCTTTATCTCTATTGTCCATTGCATGTTTTATACGATTCTTAACTTCATCTATACTTTTAGTTCCTACTAAATCTACACTTCTAAGACTCTTAGCAAGGTGTATAAAATGCATATGAGAATCATTTAATCCCGGAATTACTAAACGTCCTTCTAAGTCAATCTCTTTATCTGCCTGCCCATGTTTATTTAAGTATTCACGAGCACCATCTTCTGTTCCTACATATACAAATTTGTTTCCTTCTACAACCATTGCCTTCCCTTGAGGTAATGTAGAATCCATAGTTTGTATATTACCATTTTTAAATAGTATCATTGCCTTTTCTTGCCTCCTCTTTATTCTTCTTATCAAAGTATATATAAACTAAAGCTCCTAAAACTGGAACAACAAAACCAATTAATGCTGTCACTGGATCTTCAATAAATGTATTAATCATCAATCCTGTAAATATTAAAACAGTTATTATTACTGTAATTGGATAGCCCCATATCTTATACGGTCTATCTAAAGATGGAAATCTCCTTCTATAAATAAATACAGCTGCAATACATAAAACATTAAAAAACATACCTATAAAAACTACCATTGATGTAAGCTGGTCAAGACTTCTAGATAAAACTAAAATAACCGAAATAATACATTGCCCAACTAAAGATGCAGTAGGAACCTTATACTTAGGATGCAATTTTTTATAGCTTTTGAAAAAATGTCCTTCTTCAGCCATTGCATAATATGTTCTAGAAAATGTCAAAATCATTCCATTAAGTGAACCAAACATAGAAATAACCATACCTAAAATAACAATAATTCCTCCAACATTACCAAAGATAGTCTTAGCAACTTCAGTACCAAGATAAAAATCTCCACTATTAATCATTGAAACTATTTTATCATGTGGTAAAACTTTGTAAATAGAGTAATTAAATAAAGTATATAAAACCGTAATTCCTCCAATGGCAATAATCAAAGAAAAAGGTAAATTTCTCTTAGGGTTTTTCATTTCTTCTGCTACAGTGTTTAAATTCGTCCAACCTTCATATGCCCATAATGTAGCTACTGTAGCAAAGGCGATCATTCCTATTATGCTACTAAAGGTAACTTCACTTCCATCAGCTGGCATAAGGCTAAGATCAGGAGTATGTTTACCGAAAATTAAAGCTCCCCCCATAATCAAAATTATAGGTATTAATTTGGCAACCATTGAAATATTTTGTAAAGCAGAACCTTTCTTAACGCCAAAATAATTATAAATAGTAAGTGCAACTATTAATCCAATTGCTATACCTTTAATAGCAATATCATTAAGATTGAAAAATGCCTTTAATGCAGTGGGAAGTGCAATAGCAACGGCTGAAATAGAACCTGCACCACTAATAAGCCAACTTCCAAAACCATACATAAATCCAACTACAGGATGATAAGCCTCATTTAAATAAACTACCATTCCACCTGCTACAGGACGAGATGCTCCTAATTCAGCAAAACATAAACCTCCAAGCAATGAGATTAAACCACCTATTATCCAACATAATAATGATAGTCCCATACTCATACCCGTTCGCTGCATAACGTAGGATCCTAAATAGAAAATACCCGATCCAATCATAATACCGCCAATAATACTTACACCGCCAAAAACCCCAATTTCCTGTTTAAATTCAGAATTACTGGTTTCCACCTCATTGAACATCTGTTTTTTCGCCATGTGTTTTCCTCCTATTATGTTATTTTATAGCAATCTATATAATATAAATTTGCATAAATACTACATAATTCCCCTTAGTTTCTTCTATATATAGATGCAACTAAGATGACATAGATAAACTAGATTTACCAATTTCTATACAACGTTTAGCCAGTATGGAAACTGGGTCAATATATCTTTGTGGCATCCCTATTCTTTCCGCCAGAATAGGTAATTCAGTACACCCTAGAATTATAGGTATATCTTTATTTTTAGTATATTTATTTATAAGGTTTGCAACCTCCATAGTGCTTATATCAAACTTCGAAGATTTTACATTATATATCCAATTCATAATAATCTGCTGGTCATCATTATCAGGTTCTATAATATTTAAATTAAAGTCTGAAAATATGCTCTCATAAATCCCAGATTTATAAGTTCCTTTTGTTGCAAGAAGCAAATAGTCCCTATGAATAAAATTCTTTTTTAAATAATCTGCAGTTTCATATATCATATTCAATACCTTTATCTTAGTATATTTAATAATCTCATTATAAAAATAATGAGCCGTATTACATGGTATTGCTATATAATCTGCTCCCATCATTTCCAGCTTCAAAACAGATCTTATCATTTCCATAGCAGGATTTTCCCCTATTCCAGAAATATAAGCAGTTCTATCAGGGATTTCTACATTACTATCGATAATAATATGCAAATGTTCTTGATCTCTAGTTGCTGGGGTAAGATCAATAATTTTTTTAAATAAGTCACAGGTAGCAGCAGGCCCCATTCCCCCCATTATTCCTAAAATCATTTTAACCACCTCTATATAATAAGCTACTTCTTACATATGCAAGTTATATGCCAATGGATAAATATCTTGATTTTCAAATATAAGTAAATACCATCTTGATTTTAGGGAAATATTTTATCCTATTTAATAACCCTTTATCCCATAAATTTGTTGCTATTTTATAAATAATGCCTTTCCCAATAATATTAAAATCTCCCATAATAAATAAAGTCTAGAATACTGGGTTAATTCTTTCATAACCCTATACTCTAGACTTCTAAAGTTTAACTTATTCAAATTGAATATCTAAATATGGTGTAGGCTCATTTGTTATATCATTGAAATGCCACCATTCATAATCATAACCCTCAAATCCAACACTTTCCATTACTTCTTTCAAATACTCAGCATTTCTTCTAGCTTCCATCGGTATCCTTGGGCATTTTAAATTTGCCATTTCAGTAAAATCATCGAATTCCGTAGGCATTTCAATTTCATTTCCATCTAAATCTAATAATGTTATATCTACACTCATACCATTCATATGACTATATTCAAAGTCTATTGGCTTACTCATATCTGGAGGAGTAGCAACTAAATTATTGTCTGGAATGATTTCATACATTAATCTTTGAGCACTTATGGGTCTATAAACATCCCAAACTTTTACTTTATATCCATCCCGCTTAAATATTTCTTTTGCCTTAATCAATAATTCAGCTGTATCTTTATTTATATAACATTCATCACTATTATAAATCTTTTTTTGTGTAAAATTATTAGATGTTGCATATTTTAAATCAATAACAAACTCATCATCTAAATCCAATAATCTAACCAAAGTTCCTTCCCTATTATCCATTGTTATTCCTCTCCCTTATTCAAAGAATGATTTTAGCTAATTTTATTGCATAATCACATGCAAGTTATATGCCATTATATAAACACTTTGAATTATAAGGATTTATAAATATTAAATATGGCTTAGGGTCAAATATCATCCCATTATGTATCCTGTTTCTATTTAAATTTATTCTTATTTTGAAATATATGAAATTTATCTAGTCGTTAATTGAAGACATAAGCTTATATCCCTTTTCTGTTAAAACCGTTCCTTTTCTTCCTGTATTAGATTCAACTAAGCCAAGGGCCTCAACACTATTTAATAAACTTCTAATTTTTCCCTCTGTTAAATCTATATCCTCTTCCTTTGCTAATTCGGCTAAGTATCTTCTTCCTAATCCATTAGCCTCCATTATCTTTTTAAGCATCCATATTGTATTTACTCCTAAAATATCTGTTAATATGGAACTTTCCACCTTCTCGCATCTATCTGTAATATATTCAGGAAGTTCTTTTATACATAGTTTTCTATCTCTCCTAGCCACATTAGCGATGTACTCCATGGCATTTTCCAATTGTCTAATATTACCAGGCCAATCATATTCATGTAATAAATTAATAGCGTCTTTTTCTAATACTTTTTCTATATCAGTAATTCTATTATTGCTATATTTTTCTAAAAAGAAATTTGCCAATACCAATATATCTGCTTTTCTCTCTCTTAAACTTAACATTCGAACTGGCAAGACATTTAATCTATAATATAAATCCGCTCTAAATTTACCTTCCTTAACTTCAGATGCTAAATCCTTATTAGTTGCAGCAATTATCCTAACATTTATAGGTATCTCTTTTAATCCTCCAACCCTTCTAACTTGTCTTTCTTGTATAACCCTTAATAACCTGCATTGAAAATCCAAGGAAGCATCACCTATTTCATCAAGAAAAATAGTTCCTCCATGGGCTTCTTCAAAAAGTCCTCTTTTACCACCTTTCATTGCACCTGTAAAAGAGCCTTCTTCATATCCAAATAGTTCACTCTCTATTAAACTACTCGACATAGAGGCAAAATTCACTGGTACAAATGGGCCTGATGCTCTATGGGAATCTGAGTGAATGGATTGTGCAAATAATTCTTTTCCAGTACCACTTTCCCCTTGTATTAAAATAGTAGAATCTGTTGGTGCAAAGGATTTGACCTTATCTATTAAATCCTTCATATTACTGCTTTTATAAACAATATCCTCAAATGTATAATATTTTGTTCTAATGGCATTTTCTGAAGTCCTTCTTCGTATTTCATGCTCATTCTTTTCAATCTCTTCACTTTTTTCAAAGGTATATATAATTCCATCCTCGCTGCCTTTTCCTTTTATAACATTTGATGTAACAAATAACTCCTTATTGTGGATTCTAATAATATCTACTTCATCATGACCATCTATTTTTAATATTTGAGGTAATATATCTTTAATATTTTTTCCAATGATTTCTTCAAAAGAACATTTTAATATATTTCCCATTTCTTGATTACTAACTATAACGTCTCCAAATTTATCTATGTATATAATTGCCTTTCCTAAGCAATTGGCAACTGTTTCTAATCTTCTGCTAATAACTCTCATATCCTTAGCTGTATCATTTATTCTATTTAACAAATTTATTATATCGTTTATATATTGGGAAGAAAGTCTATCACCTAGAGCCTTCATCAATCCTAGTTTATTAGCTATATCTACTACTGTTACAATATCTATTTGTCTTGTTCCTATATTGATTACTTTCTTTACACCGAAAGGAACAAGATGAGGTTCTCCTACTGTAACTGATATATCTAATTCAGGATAAGAAGCTATACCTGGATAATAAGGATAGTATTTTATATAATTAACTCCTAAAGCTTGTAGCTGAACCATTGCTACATAACTGGATTCTTCTCTGTCATTAACTAACAAAACCTCTGTTCCCTTAGGCAAATTCAATAATTCGGATATATATCTGTGATTTATTACTCTCTGGGCTATAATATACTCTAAGCCATTATCTATTAGATCCTGTATTCTTTTATCTATAGTATTAGGAGATGATAAAACAACTAATGCATTTGTAGGATCAAAATCTAATTCATCTTCCAAGCAATAAGATTGAACTTCTGTGTATTCGCCAAAAATATTTTCAAGCTGAATAGCCAAATTAATAGAAGTTGTTTTTCCTGGAGTAATCATTATAATCTTTTTCATTTATTTACCTACTTTCTATATGATAATAGTGATAAATAGTTAATAACTAATCATAGTTTGCCAATATTATATAACAAAACAATAAAAATTTATATAATCAAAAAATAAAACAGGCTAAGTCGCATCCTATGACCTAGCCTGTTCTTAAAGGTTTAGACTGAAAACACCTCTACTATTTTCACAATACCATCTCCCTTCTTCTATACTAACCGGTTAATTATATTCTCTCATTTATTATATAAAAATGATATAGAGAGAATAATTATAATAGTTTTTTACCATATACTATTTTTCTGACGGTTTCTTGGCTTAAATAATATTCTTCTGATATCTCACTAATGGAAATACCATTTTGAAACAATTTAATAATTTCTCTATTCCTCTTTTCAATAGCCTCTTTAGAGCCTGTTAGACACCCCCAACCAACTCTACTGCTTGCTTTAGGGATATATACTAATCCTCCGTCAATATGTTTTTGAACCTCTTTCAATAAATAAGGTGGCAGTATTTCTGCTGCATTTTTGTAACTCAAATATCAGTACCTCCTGTAAAAAAGTATTAAATTCACAAATGCAGATTTGGCATTTATTCATAATACCCACCTCCCTTAATATATTTGTTTTGAAATTATTTATTTCCTAGAAAATATATTTATATTTTATCCTTAAAAACAATATAATCAATATCTTCCATTTTCCTATTATCATATTTTATTTTTAATATCTAATAGATACCTTAATCTTACCATTATTTTTATTAAAACAATATAGAAAAAACAATTATAATAATTTTTACCCTTGTATTTAAAAACAATCTATAATTTTCCTATTTAATTAATATTAATCCTATTATTAGCGTTTATTTAACCATAATAATATTAGTCAATAAAAAATAATAAACTCCAACTATTTAATAAAAATAATTGAAGTTTATTATAAACGTCCAAAGTCCATAAAACCTATTTTATAAAATTGGAAAATTAGTATAAACTATGGTCTATTGTCAACATTTAAGATTATTTTTAATTCATCATTTTCTACAGATACCGATACTTTATCCTTATCTTTCAAATCTCCTTTAATAATCATTCTACTAATTTCAGTTTCAAGATATTTTTGTAAAAATCTCTTAACTGGTCTTGCTCCATATTGAATAGAATAAGCCCTATTTAAAACAAACTCTTTTGCTTCATCTGTTAGTTCTATAGATATTTGTCTGTCTTCTAGGAGAGTACTAATCTCATCTATTTGAAGATCTATTATCTTAAAGATTTCATCTCTTTGCAATGGTTTAAACATTACTATTTCATCTACACGATTTAAAAACTCTGGTCTAAACATTCTCCTCATTTCACTCATTACTTTATCTCTTGCTGATTCATCTATACTTCCATCTGGTCTTATACCTTCAAGTAAATATGAAGACCCTATGTTAGAAGTCATTATTATTACTGTATTTTTGAAATCCACTGTTCTGCCTTGGTTATCTGTCAATCTTCCGTCATCTAATACTTGAAGCAATATATTGAATACATCTGGATGAGCCTTTTCTATTTCATCAAATAGGATTACTGAATAAGGTTTTCTCCTAACTGCCTCTGTCAATTGCCCTCCTTCATCATAGCCTACATATCCTGGAGGTGCTCCTATAAGCCTTGACACAGAATGTTTCTCCATATATTCAGACATATCTATTCTTATCATATTTCTTTCGTCATCAAATAAAGATGAAGTTAAAGCTTTAGATAATTCTGTTTTACCTACTCCAGTTGGTCCTAGAAAAATAAATGATCCTATAGGTCTATTTAACAGTTTCATTCCAGCCCTTGCCCTAATTACAGCGTCTACTACAGATTCAACTGCTTCATCTTGACCTATTACTTTTTTATGAAGGATATCACCTAAACCTAAAAGTTTTTCTCTTTCTGTCTCAACTAATTTAGCCACTGGTATTCCAGTCCATTTAGCCACAACTTCTGCTATTTCTTCTTCTGTAACCTCTTCTTTTAACATTCTTTCATCTTTTTCATTCTTTTCATTTGCTTCTTGTAGTCTTTTCTCTAATTCAACTAAGGTACCATATTTTAATTGTGATAACTTTTCTAAATCATATTTTCTTTCTGCTTCTTCTATTTGTCTTTTTACTCTATCTATTTCTTCTTTAATCTCTTTAACTTTAGATATGCTCTTTTTCTCATCTTCCCATTGAGCTTTCATAATATCATATTTCTCTTTAGAATCCGATAACTCTTTTTCTAGTTTTTCCAACCTTATTTTAGATGCTTCATCGGTTTCTTTCTTCAATGCAGATTTTTCTATTTCTAATTGAAGTATTCTCCTTCTTATTTCATCAAGTTCTACAGGCATGGAATCTATTTCAGTTCTTATCATAGCTGAAGCTTCGTCCATTAAATCTATAGCTTTATCAGGTAAGAATCTATCAGATATATACCTGTCAGAAAGAGTTGCCGCAGCTATTACGGCACCATCGGATATTCTTATTCCATGATGGATTTCATATTTCTCTTTTAGTCCCCTAAGTATAGATATAGTATCTTCTACTGTTGGTTCTGTAACTAATACTTTTTGGAACCTTCTCTCTAATGCTGCATCTTTCTCAATATATTGTCTATATTCATCTAATGTAGTAGCTCCTATAGTATGGACTTCTCCCCTTGCCAACATAGGTTTCAAAAGGTTCGATGCATCCATTGCCCCATCAGTTCTTCCGGCACCTACTATATTATGCAACTCATCTATGAACATTATTATTCGTCCATCTGATTTTTCTATCTCAGATAATACTGCCTTTAATCTTTCTTCAAATTCTCCTCTATATTTAGCACCTGCTATTAATTCTCCCATGTCTAATGCAAATATTGTCTTATCCTTAAGGCCTTCTGGTACATCACCATTGACTATTCTCTGAGCTAGACCTTCTACTATGGCTGTCTTGCCTACTCCTGGGTCTCCTATTAAAACTGGATTGTTTTTAGTTCTCCTAGATAATATCCTAACTACATTTCTTATCTCACTATCTCTTCCTATAACTGGGTCAATCTTCCCAGATTTAGCTTCTTCTACTAGATCTCTTCCAAATCTAGTTAATGCTTCATAAGTAGCTTCTGGGTTATCTGAGGTAATATTTTGATTTCCTCTTATTTTCTTTAAAGCTTCTAAAAATCTTTGTAAATTAATATTATATTTACTAAATATCCTCTCTGATGCTGTTGCTTTTTCCTTGAGAAGTGATATATAAATATGTTCAACTCCTACATACTCATCTCCAAATTTCTTAGCTTCTTCTTGAGAATTTAATAGAACCTTTGTATATATTCTGCTAGGATATATAGAACCTCCGCTACCTGATTGTTTTGGTAATTTCTCTATTTCCCTTTCTACATCCATGGTAATTAGCTCCGGATTTTCTCCCATATAAGATAATACTTTAGGGATCAATCCATCATTTTGGAGCATTAGGCCATAATGAATATGGATTTCTTCCAATTGTGGATTCCCATTTTTTATGGCCATTTCTTGTGAATTTTGTACTGCCTCTAAAGATTTTTGTGTGAACTTATTTAAATCCATATCTTTCTATCTCCCTTCTATTTAACTCGAAATATATAAACCCTCTTCTAGGATAATTTCTAAAATCAATTTTATTACACCCAAACTGAAGAGGATTTTACTTCTATATTTTAATTTCTACATTATTTTATATTATTCTATATATTTTGATGTTAATCTTACTAATTCAAATATTATATATAATTCTTCAAATAAATTTAAAATTTTTGTCATTTATCTGGCCTTTTTTCGATTTAATTCTTTTCTTATATTTAATATACATATAATACTTTTTCCTCTTAAATACTTTAACTATAGCTTAATTATTATGATATACCCAAAATATTAAGAAATTTAGATAACTTCTAATAGTATCGTTACTGAATCTATTTAATATGATTAATTTTTCTTAGAGATCTCTTAATATCAAAGATAATCTAATTTCTAGCTTCTATTAGATATCTCTTTTAATTTCTTATATAGTTCGATCTCTTCTTCTGTAAGACTTGGTGGATTTATTATATTTATCTCAATATATAAATCTCCCTGATTTCCTTTCATGTCCTTATATCCCTTTCTTGGTATTCTAATTTTCTTGCCTGATGAAATGGATTTTGGAATATCAACTTTAATCTTTCCATCTAATGTAGATACTACTACTTTATCACCAAGGGCGGCCTGCCATGGAAATAAGTCTAGCTTTGATACTATATCTAAACCTTCAAGTCTTTTCTTTCCATCTTCAATAAGATTTATCTTAAATAAGATATTCCCTTTTATCCCCCATTTTTCACCTTTTACTTTCAATTTTTTCCCAGGCAATATTCCCTTCGGAATATTAACTGCTATAGATTTATTTTCTCCTCCTATATTAAGGACAATATTCTTCTTTGCACCATGATAACCTTCATCTAAAGTAATATTTAATTCCGATTCATAGGATGCCGCTTGTCTTCCTGCCGATTTTCTTCCTCCACCAAATAAATTTCCTAAATCGAATCCGCCCATTCTACTACTGGTCTTTTGACCTCCGCCAGCTCCTCCAAAGAACATATTGAAGAAATCACTAAAATCTCCTGATGTAGTATAGGTATAAGATCCGTTTCCAAAACCAAATTGAGATGGATCAAAGTTTTGTCCGCCAGTAAAATTATATCCTGAGCCAAATGTATCATATTTCTGCTTTTTATCAGCATCACCTAGCACTTCATATGCTTCATTTATCTCTTTAAACTTTTCCTGAGCCTTATCATCATTTGGATGTAAGTCTGGATGGTATTTCTTTGCTAATTTTCTATATGCCTTTTTTATTTCGTCTTGAGACGAAGCTTTTTCTACCCCTAGTATTTTATAATAATCCTTATACTCCATACAATCTGCTCCCTTTTTATAATTCAATTTATTTTTGACTTTCTTTGACCTTAACTTCAATTATACATATTTTATTAAAAAAAATCAATACAATAGCTCTATGAATCTCGTAAAATATTATTTTCCTCTATATTATCTTCATTTTTCATATATTTTATTATTAATTCATCTAATTCCTGACTTATCTTTAGTACTTCTTTACAGTTTCCAGATTCTATAGTCTTATATAAAATTTGTCTTAGTCTCTCTATTTCTGTCTTCATTTTTTCCCTCCAATGAATTTTATTGTATTTATTATATAATATTCATTATGCTTAATACAATCCTTATTGCGCAAATAGGCAATTTTATTTACATGCCAATAGCCAATTTAGCTAAGACAGATATATGTATACAGTAATATTGAGGTGGCGAAAATGAATGAAATTAAAAAGACATTAAACTATAAAGAAATTGGATTGAGGATTAGATTAGAAAGAGAAAAGCTAGGATTATCTAGAGAAAGATTCGCTGAAATAGTTGAACTATCAGCATTTTATATTGGTCAACTTGAAAGAGGTGACCGTAAAATGAGTACAGATACATTGGCAAATATATCTCATAGTTTAAATGTATCGGTAGATTATCTCCTCTATGGTTATACTTATTATATGGAGAATATATCCGTATTAGAAGCTTTTGATAATAGTTATAAGGAGTCTATTGATAAAGAATTAAAGGAATTATTAGATATTCTAAAAGGCAGTTCTAAAGAACAACTCTCCTTAATAAAGGATATTTATAAACTTATCCTGTCTTATACAGGAAAATAATCTTAAATATTTAATAAATAAATTTATCTATAATACATTGACCATCTTTGACCTTTGAATTAACGATATTCTTAATATTAGGAGGAGTTGGCATATTTCTTATTTACATAATTATTTCTTTTCTTCAAACCCTTTTCCTTCAAGTCTTTTTTCTTCTTCCAAATAATATTGTACAATAAGTTCATCTAATTGTTCAGATATTTCAACTACGTTTTCTTGGGTAATATCTTTGATTTCCATCTCTTTATGAAGTTTTTCCCTAATTTTGTTTATCTTTCTCTTCATATCCCTTCACTCCTAATAGCAATAATATTACTATTATACGGCAAAAAATATACCCATACAATATTTTTTTAGAATATTTCTAAAAATTTATATTACTAGACTAAAACAGCCTGTACCTACTATTAGAATACAAGCCATTTTAGTTTATTTTTTATTTTATATATTTATCTATAATGTTTATTATTTCTTCAATCTTTTCTTCACCTTGTTTTTCACCTTCTAAAATTGCTGTAGTCACACAGGACCTTATATGTCCATTTAATACATCTATATTTGCCTTTTTTAATAGTCCAATGGCAGATAGTATCTGTGTAGACACGTCTACACAGTATCTATCATCTTCTAGCATCTTTATTATGCCATCTATTTGCCCTCTAGCAGTTTTTAACTTGCTTGCAGCCCTTCTCTTTCCTTCATTCATTTAATCCACTACTTTCTACCTTATTTCTATTAAATCATATCCTGCATCTTCTATAGCTCCTTTAATAAGGATATCGTTTAAGTTTTCTCCTTCTATTTCTACTTTTTTAGACTTTAAATCTACTTCTACCTTTGAAACACCATCTAATTCTCCCAATGCATTTTTCACTGCCTTTTCACAATGTCCACAATTCATACCTTCTACTAATAATGTTTTTTTCATTTTTATTCCTCCTTATAAATTTAGCAAATAACTAAAACACAATGAATAGTTAATAATCTAAAATATTAAATCTTTACTACTCACTGAATTTCTTTAGCCTAAGTGAGTTTGTAACTACAGAAACTGAACTAAATGCCATAGCTGCACCTGCTATCATTGGGTCTAAAAATCCAAGTGCTGCAAAAGGTATACCTATACTATTATAGAAAAATGCCCAAAATAGATTTTGCTTTATGGTTTTCATAGTTCTATGACTAAGTCTTATGGCTGTAACTACACCGGATAAATCTCCTCTCATAAGAGTAATATCTGCTGCTTCCATGGCCACATCTGTACCTGTACCTATGGCAAATCCTACGTCTGATGCTGCTAATGCTGGGGCATCATTGATACCATCACCAACCATCCCTACATGCTTACCCTCAGATTTAATCTTCTCTACTACTTCTGCCTTATTTTCAGGTAATACATCTGCCAAGACATTGGTAATACCAACTTCCTTAGCTATTGCCTGTGCTGTCCTTTCATTGTCTCCTGTTATCATATATACATCTAATCCCATAGATTTTAATTCTTCTATGGCTTTCCTTGATGTTTCCTTAATTTGGTCTGCCACTGCTATTATACCAGACAGCTTATTATCCAAAGATAATAACATTGCTGTTTTTCCTTCTTCTTCTAATTTTAATAAAATTTCTTCTCCATCTTTTATGGAAATATTGTTATCAAACATCAGTCTTCTATTACCAATAAGCACTTCTTTTCCTTCAAAAGTGGCTTCAAGTCCTTTTCCCGGAACTGCCATAAATTTTTCAGGCTCCGATAACTTTAATGCTTGTTCTTCACCTTTTTTTACTATGGACTGACCTAGAGGATGTTCTGAAGTTTTTTCTACTGAAGCAGCTATCCTAAGAATCTCACTTTCAGCTACATCATTAAAGGTGATAATATTTGTTACTTCTGGCTCACCTTTAGTTATTGTTCCCGTTTTATCAAATACTATTGTGTCCATTTTATGAGCTCTCTCTAGATGCTCTCCTGATTTAATTAATATACCCTTCTCAGCACCTTTACCTGTACCTACCATAATAGCCGTAGGTGTGGCCAACCCCAATGCACACGGGCAAGCTATAACTAAAACTGCCACTGCATTTATAATAGCTACATTAAAATCTCCTTTAATAAAATAAAATCCTAGGAAAGTAACTAATGCTATAATTACAACTACTGGAACAAATATACCTGATATCTTATCTGCTAATCTTTGAACTGGTGCCTTTGAACCTTGGGCATCCTCAACAAGTTTAATTATTTGAGATAATACTGTATCCTTGCCTATTTTATTTGCTCTAAACTTAAATGTACCAAATTTATTTATTGTAGCACCTATTACCTCATCATCTACAGCTTTATCTATTGGAATACTTTCCCCTGTAATCATAGACTCATCAACAGCTGAATGTCCCTCTACAATTACTCCATCTACTGGAATTTTTTCTCCTGGTCTAACTACTATAATATCTCCAATTTCCACTTTTTCTATTGGAATATCCTTCTCTACTCCATCTTTTATAACTCTAGCTGTTTTTGGCTGCAATCCCATTAGTTTTTTTATTGCCTCAGAAGTTTTCCCCTTTGCAACTGCCTCAAAGGTTTTCCCCAAAAGAATTAAAGTTATAATAACTGCTGAAGCTTCAAAATAATATTCATTAACTCCCTTTATAAGGTTATATATACTGTACAAATAAGCTGAGGAAGTTCCCATAGATACTAAAACATCCATATTAGCTCCTCCGCCTCTTAAAGAGTTATATGCTCCTTTATAAAATCTATAACCTATGATAAATTGTACAGGAGTTGCAAGGATTAATTGAAACCAGCCATTAGTTAAAATAGTATGAACTCCAGCCATATGGAAGAACATAGCTGAGAATAAAGGCAGGCTAAGCGCTGCCGAAAACATAAAGGAAGTCTTAAGAGATTTGATTTCCTTTTCCCTCAGTTCTTTTTCCCTATCTAAATCTCTTTCAACCTCTACCTCTGCATTATATCCAGCTTTCTCTATGGTTTTAACTAAGATATCTTCTTCTATTAATCCAGATGGGTATTCTACTACTGCCTTATTAGTAGATAGATTTACATTAGCTTTAGTTACACCATCAAGTTTATTTAATACCTTTTCTACCCTAGTAGAGCAAGCAGCACAGGTCATACCTCCAACTATTAATGTTGTTTTCAATAGCGGAACCTTATATCCTGTCTTTTCTATGACTTTAATTAAGTCTTGAGGCTCGATCTTATCTGAGTCAAATTCAATATTAGCCTTATTAGCCAATAAGTTTACAACTACAGATACTACCCCTTCTTGTTTCGATAATACTTTTTCAACTCTCGTTGAGCAGGCAGCACAAGTCATGCCAACTATATCTATACTTATCTTTTTGATTGCCATTATATCACTCCTTTGTTTTATCCCCTCCCCCATGGGGGGTGCATTCGCTTATATTATATTATCAACTTTCTGCTTTGTCAATATTATTTTATAATAACTTCTAATTATACATAAAGACCTCTAAAGGTCTTAATCTTTAGAGGTCTTTTAAATATACCCAATATAAATATAAATTAATCTATATGAATTTTAACCTATTTCAAACAAAGGAAGTAAATATATTAAATGCTAATTTTATGCTTTTTGTTTTTTCTTCTTTAAACTTACTTGAGGTTCTGATGGTATTTTAAATAACGGAATGAACCTATCAAGTCCTGTTAATGTAAGAACTAGCATTGAAACTACGGCTATTATTGCCATATAATTATATTTCATAATATCTAAAGCTGTAATTTCTTTTAAGGGATAGACCGCCATACATATAGCTACATAAAATCCCATATAACAATGCCAAGGAATTAGCTGAGATCCAAATACTCCCATTGCATCTGAAAATGCTGAATTTCTCAATCTTAGTTTATACATATCTTCTTCTGATGCTTCTACATTTTCATCTGTCATTTCCTTTATTATTGGTCCAATAGTTACTATTTGTGCCATTTCATCAGCTAAAGCAGCATTGCCGATTAAGCAAAGAACACCGTTATAGAACATTAATTGTCTAACTGATTTAGAAATCTTAAGTACAAAATCGGATATAGGCTTAAATGCATTAATACTACTCATAATACCGCCAAAGGCACCTATCCAAAGCATCATAACTATTGACCAACTTCCTGCCGATTCAAATCCAGTCTGAACTAATCCTAAAAAACTTTTTAAAGATTCCACTGTACCAGCAGCTAATCCAAAGATAAGTGCCGAGACAATTCCAGCACCAAGACAGATCATAGTAGGAACTCCTTTAAAGGCTATGGCTATTACAATAAACATAGGAATAACCATAAAATAAGGAACCCCTGATTTCACTTGTTCTAGTAATGTAACTGCCGCAGGTCTAACCTTTGCTAATCTTTCAAATACATCAGCAGGTATGGAGTTAATAGCCTCAGCAGCACTACCTACTGTATTAGGTAATCCCATTGAAAGGCTAACTAAATATATTACTATTCCAGATACAACCAACACTAAAGCTGACCAAACTCCTTGATGTCTAACTCTATCAGTTACATTAACTTTTTGTAATCCAGAGCTCACAACTGTTGTATCTGAAATCAATCCAATATTATCCCCAAAGCATGACCCTCCAGCTATTGCAGCTGTTGTAAGTAAGACATCTCCTCCTACTATATGGTTAAGCCATAAAAATACTGGTGCACAAGATGCAAAGGTTCCCCAAGAGGTTCCCGTAGCTATGGATAATAGAGATGTAACTATAAATCCAACTACAGCCACAGTTTTAGCAGTAACTCCTAATTTTAAAGAAATGATTATAATAGATGCGCCAACTCCCGTTGCCATAAAGGTTTCTGCCACTGCATATGCAAACATTAAAATGAAGAATACTAGAATCATTTCCTTTACAGCTTTAAAACCATTTTCCATTATTTCATCATATCTATGCTTCTCAGTAAATCCAGCCACCAATCCAGCATAAATTGTAGATAAAGGTGCTGCCATAACTAAATCCATACCAGATATCATTAATCCTGCCAATAAAAATATAGGTGTTAATTTAATAAACGCCATAATATTACCTCCTTGATAAATTGGGTTTGTTAATGGTTTATCAATTTTCTCAATTTTCTGAAATATCTTTTTATAAAATAAGGTTTCATTTATACTCCTGAAACCCTATATATAATATCCATTTTGTAGCCAACTTTAACCCTATAATATCCTGTTAATTCCCTATCCATATCCTTATCTCCTGTGTATATTAAGAGAGAATTTCCTTTTAATTCAATTATTTTAGAATTAGTAGATATTATTAAGATATTATCCCTTCCAATTCTTTTAAGTACCTTAGGACTTATCTGTTGGTTTCCTCTTCCTAAAAGATATCCTTGACCACCTGTTGGAGTTATGATTAACTTTCCATTTTCATCAGCTAAAATACCTAAGATATCCTTTTCATTACAATCCAATTTAACTACTTTTTTATCTTTAACTATATCCACTCCCAATAAAGTACTTGGCAAATCTAATTTCTCCATAATAGCCCTAGTAGTTGTTCCCGGACCTATTAGGTAATATATATCTTTTTCCATGTTGTCTATGATATCTAATGCAATCGCGTATTTATTTTCCTCCTCTCCCAAAGGAGTAGGAGCTTTTTTATTTTGTAATAATTCTTTCTTATAAGGTATTTTTAGATAACCAAAGAGTTGGGTTCTTACTTCATCATTCCTAAAGGCTTCTTCATCTATATCAACAACTTCCTCCTCTTTTGCATAGAGATTATCATTATTCAAATACAATAAAGCCAATTCCCCAGCTGATTCTGGTGTATTTCCATAGACTGGAGAATGAATTTTTACACCAGCAGGAATACCAATTACAACTACTCTATTTCCTACAGCCTCGTAAACATTCCTAGCAGTACCATCTCCACCTACAAAAATAATTAGTTCAACACCCCTTTCTTCCATTATTTTAGCTGTCTTTAAAGTATCAAAAGCATTAGTTTCTTGATTAGATTTATGAACTATTTCATAATTAAATCCCAAAAGTCTACATTGATTTTCCCCCATATCTAAAGAGGAAGTTAATATCAATAATTCTTCCTTAATGGATTTAAGTTTTCTCAAAGCCTTAATTGCCTTACTAGGAGCTTCCTTTACAGCCCCTAGTTTTATTGCCATATCCAAAATTAATTTGCCATCTGTCCCTTTAAGTCCAACTCTACCACCCATTCCAGCAATAGGATTGATAATTAATCCAATAGTTTTCATACTACTCATCTAATTAATCTTCTCTTGTCTTTCTAAGATATACCTTCCAAGAAGGGCACCATTTTTCTGGGTCATCTAAGCTAGATTCATCTACTTGATGAATAGTACTATTATGCGGTGCATCATGAATTATTTCTGGTGTTTCATAGGCTTCTTTAAATATATGATGTAGCGTGTCTACATACTCATCTAAATCTTCCTTAGAAGGTGATTCTGTTGGCTCCAATGTAATTGGCTCAGGAATATAATAAGGGTGATGACTTGACCAAATATGCATACCAAAATCCATTACTCTACGGGATATATCAGCAGAAGTGATTCCAGTATCCTGAGTTATTTTCTCAATAGTATATCTAGCCTGCTCAACTCTTTGTGTATCTATTTTATATGGAACCGTTATTCCATTATGCTCTAATAATTTTTTAATTAAATACAAATTGTTAAGAGATGCCACCTTAGCAACCTCATATAACCCCTCTGCTCCTAAACTCATTATCCAAGCATATGCTTTAAGAACAACTTGAGGTGTACCATAAAAAGCTTTTACTTTTCCAATGCTATTTTTCAAATCATAATCTAGGAAATATTTTTCGCCATCATAATCTACTAATGGTTTTGGTAAGTATTGTTTCAGCTCCTCTATAACTCCCACCGCACCAGAACCTGGTCCCCCGCAGCCATGAGGTGTTCCAAAGGATTTGTGAAGATTAAAATAGCATATATGAAATCCTGCTTCCCTAGCTCTTGCTATACCAAAAAGTCCATTGGCATTAGCTTGATCATAGCAATTTAATCCTCCAGCCCTTGTCACTAAATCCGTAAATTCCTTTATCCTTGGATTAAATATACCTGTATCTTCAGGATTTGCCACAACAAATGCAGCCGTCCTTTCACTAACTGCAGATTTAAAAGCTTCATAATCTGGATGTCCGTTTTCATCAGCCATAATTGTAATTATTTTATATCCTTTTAGAGCTGGTGCTGCCGCATCAGAAGGATGTGAGTATACTGTAGTTATTATCTCATCCCGCTTATGTTCTTCTCCTCTTAATCTGTGATATATCCTAACAATAGAGGCCATAGTCATAGTAGCTTGAGAGCCTCCACCTGGCTGAAAACTAAAATAATCCATACCTGAGATTTCTCTCATCATTAAATCTGTTTTATACATTATTTCTAATATACCTTGAACTGTACTTTCATCTTGTAAAGGATGTAAATCCATCATCTTTTCAGTATTAGCAATTTTATCGTTAATCTTTGGATTATATTTTACAGTACATGTTCCTTGACCAATTTCTATATTTATATCTCCACCTAAAGTTTCCTGAGAAAGCCTTAAATAATGCATTAAAACCCTTTTTTGATTTATTTCCGGTAAATTAGGTAATTCTTTTCTTCTAATGCCTAAGGGAAGTTTGGATAATCCATCTCCTACTTGATTAACAATAGCTTCTTCTGCCTTAGGAACCAACATTCCCCTTTCGCCTTTACGGCTTAGCTCAAATATAATTGGTTCATTCCATCTTGCTTGGTGGAAGTCTGTAACTCTAGAGTTTCTATTTATTCGCTTCATTTAATCAATCCTTTCTATAGATTATCCTTCGATGATTTTTCTAATGGCATTTACTAAAACATCTATATCTTCCTTTAAATGAACTTCAGTAACACAATATAAAGCAGATTGACCTAATCTAGGAAATTCCTCAGACAAATTCTTACCGCCAAATATGCCTTCCTCTAACAATTTTTTATTTATTTCCTTTACGGTTTTTCCAGTATCATTAAAATCCACTACAAATTCTTTAAAACTTATATTGTTAAATCTAGAACCTTTAACACCTTTGATTTTAGATAATTCTTCAATTGTATATAAAGATTTTTGTATAATATTTTGCCCTAATTCAACCATTCCATTAGGTCCCATTAAAGATAAATAAACTCCTGCAGTAATGCCTAATAAAGCCGTCTGAGTACCTACATATTCCTTGCCTTTCTCTCTTAAATTTCCAAAAGAAGTTCTTTCATATGCTATATCCCCAAATCCATATTCTCCATCTTTAATAGTTGGTGCCACACCAAATAATCTAGATGGATATTCCATTACAAACTTTTCTTCATCTCTAGTAGAAATAAATCCTGATTGCCCCCCACCATAATTCATATGCATTCCTAAAGGTTGAAGATCTCCACATATAATATCAGCCCCATATGATGATGGTGGTGCCATAACTCCCAAACTACTTGGGTCAACACCAACTACAGATATTGCTCCAGCTTCGTGGGCTATTTTAGATATTTCAGCTCCTTGGTCTTCAACGAACCCTAAGTATGATGGATTTTCAAAGTATATTGCTGCAGTATTATTGGAGATTTTTTTCTTTAAATCTTCTAAATCCATTTTTCCAGTTTCTTCATCATAGTCAATTAAAACTATTTTAACTCCAGGATCACAATAATTTTTCATTATCATTAGTCTCTCAATACTTATAGTCCCTACAACTAATGCCTCTGACTTTTCAGTAATTCTGGAAGCCATTCTAAGAGATGTAGCTGCTGCCTGACCCCAATCAAAAGTTGGCACATTTACAACATCCATATCAAGCAATTCAGCTAACAAAGATTCATATTCAAATAATGTCTGAAATCTACCATGGTCATTATATGGCTCTCCAGCATAACCAGTTAAGAATTCCGACCTACTATTTATCTCATCACACACAGCTGGTACATAATGCTGCCAGCATCCAGCTCCAAGAAAATTCAAATATTCTTTAGATGATATATTCTTCTTTAATATTTTTTCTATGCCCCTTTCTAGCTCATATTCTGACTCAAAAGGCTTTGGCAAATTCAAAGATTTCTTTAACTTCAATTCTTCTGGTATCTCAACATGTAAGTCTTCTAGGGACTTTAAACCTATTTCCTTTAACATCTCTTGCTGAACTTCTACATCTGAATTTGGAATATAGGGATGATTTTTAAATCCACGTATTGTCATACTTCTACCTCCTAAATTTTATTATGCAATTCCACCGCCATCTACAACTAAGGCAGCTCCAGTAATCCAAGTTGATAAATCACTGCACAAAAATAGTACTGCTTTTGCAATATCTAGTGGTGTACCTAATCTTTCTAACGGTCTACCTTTAGCTGATTCCACAAGAAAATCATCTATCTCCGTTTCTCCAAGCTGTCTTCCTTCATCTCTTAACATTGCTGTGTCAGTATCCCCTGGATTTATAGAATTGACTCTAATATTTTGCGGACCATGGTCAATTGCCATAGCTCGAGTTAGATTCACAATTCCACCTTTTACTGCACAATATACAGCAGCCTTATCTCCACCCTTTAGTCCCCAGCCTGAACCAGTGTTTATTATACTTCCTCCCCCATTTTTAGCCATAATCGGTATAGTATATTTGGAAAGCAAATACGTACCTTTAAGACCTACACCAATGACAAAATCCCATTCTTTTTCTGTTAAATCGACAACTGTCTTTCTAACAGTAACTCCTGCATTGTTAAATAATATATCAATTCTTCCAAATTCCTTTTCTATAGATTCAATAGTATTTTTACAATTCTCATCATTAGTTACATCACATCTTTTGAATATGGCAAAATTGCCTTCATCTATAATTTCTCCAGCTGCCATATCCCCTTTTTCCTGATTAATATCAAGTAATACAACCTTTGCACCATATTCCGCTAACAATTTACCTGTACCAAGTCCTATACCAGAAGCTCCTCCTGAAATAACTGCCACCTTACCTTCTAAACTCAATGGGTTATTCATAACTCTCCTCCTCGTAAAATAATTTTCATTAAGTCCTATTGATATGACTATATTGCATTAATCATGCCAAAATGCTAGGTAAAAAAATATTTTTATCAAATTCCCTATATTTTCAGACTTTTAATAATTTCACAATTATTTTATTAGAGTAATGTGGTATAATTAGATTGTCTTTAATGACAAATATAGCAATTTTATTGCTACATATGGCAGGTGACCAATATGATTGATTTAAGAAACTTAAAAGGTAGTTTAACAAATATAATATCAACAATGGCTAACCTAACTGACATGGAATATGCAATATTTAATACTAATGCAGAATTAGTAAGTAGCACTCAAGTCTATTTACAAAGAAAAGGTCAAAACGTACATTCAGCATCTATTGAAGAAGTTCTAAATCAAGGAAATGTAATTGTAAACAAACCGGGACTTATGAAATCATGTATTGGCTGTAGATTTGTTAATAACTGTCCTTCAACTATAGAAATTTTATCTTGTGTAAAATTAAATGGAGATCCTATAGGTGTAATAAGCCTTACATCATTTTCCCAAGAAGGACATAACAGGATTGAAGATAATATTCGTGTTTATACAGATATGTTGGAGGATATCTCAAATTTAATATCTATGTTTGCTTTTAATGAAAACTCCAAAAAATATACTCAAATTCTCCATGAAATAATAGGATCTATTATTGAAGAAACAGATAATAATTATCTTATTATAGATAATAAGGGAGTTCTAATTCATTGGAGTAAAGGTGTAGAAGATTTATTTTCTTATTGTGATTTATATACTCAGACTATAGACCTTATGTTTCCCAAGGATATTACAAATTGGATATTTAACGGAATAAAGGAAGGTAAAAAGTACTGTGCTACAGAAAATTTTAAAGGAATACTACACTCTAAGCCTTTGAAAATAGGTGGAGAGATACTGGCTTATATTTTAAAATTGGAAAGAGAAAAAAGTAGTTCAAAGAATATTATTCATAAAGACTATTTAGATGCCATTATCTCTAATAATCATCAAATTAAAAATATCAAATTAATGATAAAGAAAACAGCTAATTCCTCATCATCAGTTTTAATAACTGGTGATACAGGAACAGGTAAAGAAATGATAGCAAAAGCCATTCATTATACCGGCAATAGAGCTAATAATCCTTTTATTCCAATAAATTGCTCCAATATACCAGAATCACTTTTTGAATCTGAACTTTTTGGCTATGAAGAAGGGGCTTTCACTGGTGCTAAAAAAGGTGGTAAATTAGGTATATTTGAAATGGCCAACGGCGGCTCTATCTTCTTAGATGAAATAGGTGAACTGCCAATTCATCTACAGTCTAAGCTACTTCGAGTACTTCAAGAAAATACTATTCAACGATTAGGTGGTACTACAAATATTCCATTAGATATTAGAATATTAGCCGCAACTAATCAGGATCTAGAATCAATGATAAGCGAAAATAAATTTAGAGACGATTTATTCTATAGATTAAATGTTATACCAATTTATTTACCTCCACTAAATGAAAGGCTATCTGATATAGATTTACTTTCTATTCATTTTATAAATAAATATAATAGAAGATTGATGAAAAGTATTAAGAGTATTTCCAAGGAAACCTTAGATCTTATGAAATCATATTCATGGCCTGGAAATATAAGAGAACTTGAAAATACAATTGAATATGCAATCAATATGGAGGATACAGAAACTATTCAGCTTGAAAGCCTTCCCAAGAGAATTATAAAAGCTAACAATAGAAGAAAGGATTTTAAAGAATTAATTGCACAAAAAGAGGAAGATTTAATTATCGATACCCTTAATAAATATGGCTGGGATTTACAAGGAAAAGAAAGGGCATCTGAGGAATTAGGCATTAGTCTTAGAACACTATATCGGAAAATAAAAGATTTAGAATTATAGGTTTCCAACGAATTAATTTACAATTTATACAAGCCACTATTTGCAACAAAATCATTGCTTTTATCTAAAAAATATATTATACTTAAAATGTTGAGAATCGTTATCATTATGATTTATATCGCATATGGAAGGATGATATTTATGGGCACTTTATCTTTAGTTTCTTTGAAGCCTAATGAGTGCGGAAGGGTTAAGGAAATTTCAGGATGTTGTAAGGCTAAAAAAAGATTATATGAGCTTGGACTTCATAAAAATGCATGTGTTAAAGTTATAAAAAACGACTTTGGTCCTCTTATTATCAATCTGTCTGGCAACAAATTGGCTCTAGGTCGTGGGTTAGCCTGTCATATTATAGTGGAGCGTTAATTTTTTGTTGTTAATTGATAATGGCTATCATTTATAAAGGAGGAATTTTTTTGAATACCATTGCTCTTGTAGGTAATCCTAATAGTGGAAAAACTACGTTGTTCAATGCCCTAACTGGTTCTAACCAACATGTTGGAAACTGGCCCGGGGTTACTGTTGAAAAAAAGGAAGGAAAATTTAAATATAAAGGTAATCAATATAATGTTGTTGACTTGCCTGGTACCTATAGTCTTGGAGCCTATTCAGAAGATGAAGTGGTTGCTCGTGATTATATACTTAAAGGAAACCCAGATGTCGTAATCAATGTAGTTGATGCTACTAATATTGAAAGAAATCTATATTTAACAACACAATTAATTGAAATGGGTACAAAAGTTATTGTGGCCCTTAATATGATGGATGAAGCTAAACAAAAGAATATTGAAATAGATTTAGATAAATTATCACAAGAACTAGGGGTTCCAGTAATACCTACTATTGCTTCTAAATCTGAGGGTTTAGATAAATTAATTGATAAGTCTATTCAATATGCCAAAGAAAAAGAAAGTTCCAATTTGACATTTAGCTATGGACAAGATATTGATAAAGAAATTGAAAATATAAGGTCTATGCTTAGTAATTCAAGCTTAGAATATCCTAATAAATGGGTAGCTATAAAACTATTAGAAGGTGATAAGGAAGTCTACAGACTTATAGAAAATGAAGGTCCTGCACCTATTAAAGAAAGACTTGTTTATTTAGAAGAAAAAGCTACAGAATATGAATTGCAAATCGTAGATAAAAGATATGATTTTATTGGTGGAATTGTAAATAAAGCTGTAAAAAAACCATCTGATACATCAGAAACACTAACTGATAAAATAGATAAAATTGTTACCCATAAATATTGGGGAATTCCTATATTTGCTTTAATTATGTTTGGAATATTTGAGCTTACTTTTGTCCTTGGTCAAGATGTACTCGGAGGATATGTGGCAACTATTATAGAGAAAATTGGGGAATATGTAGTTAATCTATTGGTTATGGCAAATTCACCAGAATGGTTACAATCTTTTATTTCTGAAGGTATTTTTGGCGGAGTTGGTGCTGTATTTGAATTTGTACCTCTTATTGTAGTATTATACTTTTTCATTGGTATATTAGAGGATACAGGTTATATGGCTAGAGCCGCTTATGTAATGGATGGATTAATGAGATCTCTTGGTCTTCATGGTAAGACTTTTATATCTATGATAGTAGGTTTTGGTTGTAACGTTCCTGGTATAATGTCTACTAGGACTTTAGATAATAAAAAAGATAGAATGATAGCCCTTCTTATTAATCCATTTATGTCCTGTGGAGCAAGATTACCTATTTATTTAGTGTTTATTGCTGCATTTTTCCCTAGACATGGTGGAATAGTATTGTTTGCACTTTATGCTCTAGGCATTGTAATGGCATTATTAGTGGGTAAAATATTTTCAAAGACATTATTTAAAGGTGAATCATCTCATTTTATTATGGAACTACCACCATATAGATTACCTATATTTAAATATGTCTTAAGGGATATGTGGGATAAGGTATGGGATTTCCTTCATAGGGCCGGAACTATTATATTTATTGTAGTTTCTTTACTTTGGCTTTTATCTATATTGCCATTTGGAGTGGAACCATATAGTCAAGAAAGTGTCTTAGGTAAAATAGGTACTATTTTAGCACCAATATTTATACCTGCTGGATTTGGTACTTGGCAAGCTACAGTTAGTCTATTTGCAGGTATAGCAGCTAAGGAAGCTGTAGTAGCTATTCTAGGCATGGTATATGCTGGCGTATCTGAAGGCTCTCAGTTAGTTAGCGCCTTACAAAATGTGTTTACTCCACTTACTGCTATTTCCTTTATGGTAATGACACTTTTATATACTCCTTGTGCTGCAGCACTAGGTACTGTAAAAAAGGAAACTAATTCTGCTAAATGGGCAATATTCATGGCTATCTATACTTTTATAATAGGTTGGATATCAGCAGTAATCGTTTATCAAGTTGGTAGATTATTAGGTTTTTAGGAGGTTCTCATGCTTAAAGATATCTTAAAAGAAATATCTAGTGCTAAAGTATTCTCCATACATTTAATAGCAAAAAATTTAGATATATCTGAGGTCTTAGTTGAAGATGGAGTAAAGGAATTATCAAGAATGGAGTATATTGTTGAAGACATGGGTTCACCTACTTGTGAAACCAAATGTAGTTGTTGTTCAATGAAAGCTTTTTGTAATTCAGTCCCAATAAAAACTATTACAATAACTGATAAAGGAAAAAGGTTATTAGAAAATATATAAATCATTGATGTATTAAAGGCCTTGCTAAATTCTTCTTTTAACAAGGTTTTTTTTATATCTAAAACTAGAAAAAAATAAAATATATTTTAATATTTTACTTGAATAAATTGCTAAAGTGCAGTATAATTAATTTAAATAAAACTTTAACTATTTCCAACCCAAAATTTAGTATTTGGCTCATTAGTAAATATTTAAAAACAACAACAGTTGATCGGCAGTAAATGAAGAAGATATTCTGTATAGTAAATGTTAAAACCTTTTAAACCCTCATTAAATCAACGTAAGGAGTGTATCATAAGATTGAGTTTAGCAGTTGAAGTAAGTCCACTTGGTTGGAATGGTTATAAAAAGTTTTATTTTAAATGATAGGTAGTTTCTAAAGATATTAGAAGCTGCCTATCTATTTTTTTGTTTATTTCCTTTGTTGAACTTTCCTCAGTATAGGTCTATAATGAGAGTAACAATATATAAAAAGGAGACTACCTATGATAAGCTTAGATTGGAAAGAGAGAAAGAATCTTACTATGTTAGCAGATTTCTATGAATTCACTATGGCCAACGGGTATCTAGAAAATGGCATGGAAAATCAAATTGGATATTTCGATATGTTCTTTAGGAACATACCAGATGATGGTGGATTTGCTATTATGGCTGGTGTTGAACAACTAATAGAGTATCTAAGAAATCTCAAATTTGATGAAGAAGATATTGCATATTTTGAATCTAAAAAGTTTTTCAGTGAAAAGTTTTTAAATTACTTAAGGAATTTTAAGTTTGAATGCGATGTATGGGCAATTCCAGAAGGTACTCCCATATTCCCTCAAGAACCTATCGTAATTGTAAGAGGCCCTGTAGTACAAGCCCAACTTATAGAAACAATGGTTCTTCTAACTATAAATCATCAAAGTTTAATCGCTACCAAAGCTAATAGAATAGTTAGAGCAGCCGATGGCAGAGCTGTAATGGAATTTGGTTCTAGACGTGCTCAAGGTTATGAAGGTGCAATTCTTGGTGCCAGAGCTGCCTATATTGGTGGATGTGTTGGAACTGCCAATACCATAGTAGATAGGGATTTTGACATTCCTGCAATGGGAACTATGGCTCACAGTTGGATACAAATGTTTCCTACTGAATTAGACGCATTTAGGGCATATGCTAAGATTTATCCAGACAACTGTACTCTTCTAGTCGATACTTACAATACCTTAAAAGAAGGTATTCCAAATGCAATAAAGATATTTAATGAGGAGATTATACCATTAGGATTTAGACCAAAAGGCATTAGAATTGATAGTGGAGATATTGCCTATTTATCTAAAGAAGCTCGTAGGATGCTTGATGAAGCAGGATTTGAGGATTGTGGTATTGTAGCATCTAGCTCCTTAGATGAATATGTTATAAGAGATTTATTAATCCAAGGTGCAAAAATTAACTCCTTTGGTGTTGGAGAAAGACTTATAACTGCAAAATCTCAGCCAGTTTTTGGTGGAGTCTACAAATTAACTACAATAGAGAAGGACGGAAAACTTATACCAACGATTAAAGTTAGTGAGAATGTAGGTAAAATAACAACTCCAGGATTTAAACAGGTTTACAGATTATTTGATAAAATAACAAATAAGGCTATTGCTGATGTAATCACATTACATGATGAGGTCATCGATGAAACTAAGCCTTATGAAATATTCCATCCTCTATATACATGGAAGAGAAAAATCTTAGAGAATTTCTACGCTAAAAAACTTTTAGTACAGATATTTGAAAATGGTCATTGTATTTATGAAAATCCAAATATTCATAAAGTAAAGGAATATTGCAAAGATCAATTAGATTTAATGTGGGATGAAGTCAAAAGATTTGAAAAACCCCATAGATATTTTGTAGATTTATCTCAATCATTATGGGATATTAAAAATGAACTCTTAAAAAAACATAGGTAAATATTAAAACCGAGATATTTCAATATTGAAGCATCTCGGTTTTTTACTGGTAATGTAAGCATTATATAATATATAAGAACCTCCTAAGCCTGGAATTCTGGGTCTTAAGATAATACATGAGACTGGTAAAAAGTTCTGATTCCTAAAAACAAAAAATCTTTTTGTAAAGATATATCTAATATATATTTACAAAAAGTCATAAAATCACTTATATAAAATTATTGCCAAAACTAATCATTTTAATGCATAAAATAAAATAGCTTTGGCAAAGATAAAATCAAGATATTCAGTTGTAAGCTTTATCCAATTTAATATTTCTTGTCAGACTAGAGATTATTAATTATCTCTAAAGCACAAAGTTATTTACATTCTCTATATTCTCAGTTCTCAGTATTATCTAGCTGCTTTTAATTTGGCTATATCATTCCAATTCTTTGACGTGACTATTTCCATCGTATAAAATTCTTCAGTTAGTTTGTCTATTTTAGCATTAACCTCATATCTAAATTCAGCTAAGTCAGCAGTCTGTTCAATTATATATTTTATATTATTAATTGAAAATAAATATTTAGTACCAACTTTATACTCAATATATGTATCAATGAAAAAAGAAACACTGGTCTTCAGATTAATTCTGAAAACCAGTGTAATTTAAATAAATCTGGACAAATTAAATAATCTAGCTCTTAGGCTTTCATTGAAAATTTAAATCACTCTATTACAAATAAGAATAAGGAGATTAAGTATTCTTTTCTTATCTTATTTCTTTAGAGCCTTAGGTGCCTTAGGTTCATAATATAAAAATGCAGAAATTGTATTTGGAGATTCTTGTGCTACTTTTTTTGCAACCTTACCCATTTTCTCCATCCCTTTACTTAAAACTTTCTTCATATTCCTATTCCTCCCCTTTTATTTTATTATTAATACTCAATGCCACTATCATTAGAGAACTGCTAACGGCAAAGAAGTAATTAATTTCATCTACTAATCCCATTACTGTTAATGCATGGCATATTGTTGCTAAAGCTAAGATAATACTTAGCCATATATCTTTTTTGGTATTACTTTTATTTATAATTTCTTCATTTACAATTCTATTTTTATGCACTGTAGGTCTAGAGAGATAAATCTTTATAGTAGCATAAATAATAAATAATATTCCTATAATTTCTTTTAAATTCTGATCCAGCCATTTTTCTAAAAATACTATTACTATAAAATTCAAGCATGTAATAAATAGACACCCTAAGTATGTCTTACTATGATATCCTCCTACATTTCTTCTAAGTAAAATCAATACACTCAGGTATATAACAGCAGATGCGACTTGTCCCATACTCATTCCAATTAAAATAACAACTAAAGCCGTTAAAATACTAGTTCCTATTATTTTCATTCCATAAAACATTACTTCAATCTCATCTTCATCCGTTGTTAATTGTGAAAAACAACTTTTAATAAATTGGCTTATCACTTTTAATCCTTACCCCTTTCCCTTATAATCATTATAACAAGTAAAATTCGAAATAGTTAAAATTTGGAGTAAGTGGTCTTTTTTTGGACTGAACGGTTTTTAAAGTGATACCATAAATAACACAATAGAAGCTTGTGCGAATTACAGTGAAAAGAAATGATATATTTATTTAAAATTACATCTTGATGAAAATTTCCTACGTAATAAAATTAAAAACATATATATGCCTGTTAATAATAATTTCTTTAAGAAAATCAAAAGCAATATATTTCCTCTAGACATTGCCTCAGTATAATAGAATATATTATAAATAAATATATTGGATTTATGAATATAAAGAAAGATAATAAAGAATACTCGATTGTTATCGTTCTTTATCTAAATAACCACTCAGCCCAAGAAATATCCACTTAATCCATATTTGAGCAGTCTTTAGTTTTATTTGTTATAATCATGGATATATAATTGTGGAAAAAAATGAGCTGATCAGATGAGTAGATTTTACCATATTGTAACTAAGGAAGAATTACCTTTTAAGGTTATCGCACAATCTCGTATAATGAGATTTTTGTTAGAAGAAAATGTAAATTATATTTATGATGCTAAACCAGGTTATAGATATTATAATTGTACGCCATGGGTTTTATCTAACACAAGCAAACTAGAAAAATATAAAGAAGATTTGCCCCTATGTGAAAATTTTGGAGAGCATGAGTATTTTATGTGGTTAATAAAAGAATTTAAAAAACTTGGTAATTTTAAATTTATTGTAGTATGGGAAGATAATTCTAAATGTGCTACTGGATATTATGAAAAATTCTTCAAAACTTGTGAAAAAGAGTATATAAGCTTCGATAAATTCTCTAAATACTTTCAAAGTGAAAAGAACTTTAATAACTTCGAGTTTACCAAAGAAGATGTTTTATTTATAGTGAATGTAAAATAATTCGAGAACTTTACTCAACTCTCTCGAACTACTTTTCCATTAATGAATGAGTTTATAAACCATAGAAGCATGAGAATTCGTTCTTATAAAAAGGCAGAAAAAAGCACTATTGTAATGTACCATATAATGCTTAAGAAAATAAATATATAAACAATATTAAATGATAAATAAGTTTATAAAAAGTTAATTAAAGCAATTATATATATTTGCTTATGGAAAACTAAAAAAATGGAGTACATGATAATAAATTTGTATGAGTAACTTTCTATCTGTGCTACTTTAATTAAACTAAGAATAAAAGATAATCCTTTCTTATATTCCTAGTTTATATATAGTATGCTAAGGATATTTTATTAATGTTAATGGAATTTCGCTAGTTTCATCATTAAAGCTTATAACTACATATACATCTTTGTAGTTTCTTTCTAAATATTTATTTGAGTCAAAAGTAGACTTATATACACCAAATTTTGAAAAATTCTTGTTTTTTATTATTTTTAACTTATCAGTATATATACTTTTATTCTTCACTAAAACATCAACATTTATTTCAGAAGGCAGTTCAAATTCATCTGTAGCTGGTGAAATTACTAATTCACAATTATACCTTGGACTTATATTTAGAGATGCTTTCCAAAAATCATTATTTCCTCTTATGTCAACAATATCTGCTTTTACACTTTTTGTATAAATAATTGAACATATACTTATAAAGATAATAATTATTAAAATTTTAGAAATGTTCTTTTTCACAAAATAGCCCTCCCCTATAGTTTTATTATTAATACTTAATGCTATATCATCAAAAACTGTTAATGATAAAGGAATAATTATTTTCATCCCATAAAATATTACTTCAATCTCATCTTCATCTGTTGTTAATTGTAAAAAACAACTCCTGATAAATTAGCTTATCACTTTTAATCCTAATCCTTTTCCCTTATAATAATTATATCAGGTAAAATTTGGTATAATTTAAATTGGGAGTAAGTGGTCTTTTTTTGGATTAAACGGTTTTTTAAGGGGGTACCTATGTTCAAGATTGCAATTTGTGAAGATAACAAATCCTTTTCATCTGAATTAAAATCAATTATTGAGAAAAAATTTAATCAGTATAATATAGAGTATAATATAAACTGTTTTTATTCAGGAGAAGATATTCTTGATGAAATATTAAATTCAAAGATGAAATATGATGTCATATTTTTTGATATAGAACTTCCAAAATTAAATGGAATCGAAGTGGCACGAAAAATTAGAGAATTATATGATGATATCATATTTATATTTATCACATATTTAGATGAAAAAGTATATGAAGCTTTAGATTTAACTATTTTCCATTTTATTAGAAAAAGTCACTTTCAAAAGGAAATTAATTTAATCCTTGATTCATTAATAAAAAAACTTGACTATTTAACCGAAAAATATGCTTTTCCAATAGATGATAATAATATTTATTTTAAACTTTACGATATTATATATCTTGAAATACTAAACAGACAGCTAATTATACATACCAGAGAAAACACATACATTTCAACCTATCGTTCCTTAAAAGATATTCCGTTTGATTTGACAACAAAACATTTTTATGAAGTATATCGAGGTATAATGGTTAATCTCAATCATGTGAAGGATTTCATAGATAATAAAATTATGCTTTCTAATGGAGATATAGTTTATATTGCAAGAAGAAGACTCCATGGATTTAAAGAAGAGTTCTATAAATATATTTCATCTAAAAGAGAGGGATAATAATGTCAAGTCTTAATATTACATTAAACTTTTTATTTTGTATAATAGATGCTATGATTTTTATAAATCTACTATATATTTTTAAAAACAATAAAAATGGATATAAGTTCACTGATGATATTGTTATAATAGCTGGAATATCTATTTTAATATTTTTCTTTACTCAACTGGGGATTGTTCTTTACACTAAAATAGTCCTCATTTCCATACTGTTATTTTTTGCAACATTTTTATATGATCTTAAATTTTATCAACAACTTTTAATCGTTATATTGTATTATTTTATATTAATTATCTCGGAATTATTGATTACTTTATTAGCCTCAAATATTTTAAGGACAGGGGTAGATAGTATTGGAGGGTATAGCTATTCTTTTTTCTTCTTAGGGATAATTAGTAAGTTCTTGGCTGTATTAATTCTTTCCTTAGTCAAAAGAAAATTTGCTAATAGGAAAATTATACTCCCAATAATCTTAAATTATATTATTATATTTATATTGCTGCTATCCACAATCTCTATGGTTTTATTGTTTTATTCTAATTTGAAATCACCGTCTAAAAGTATTCAATTTATTTTATTTATTATTTGTTTATTCACCTTATTTATCAGCATAGGTATTTTGATAATTTATTTTTATGCAAATAATTTTTATATTGATTTACAAAAAGAAACTACTAAAAGGATTTACGATAGGTCATATGAAAAATTTATTACTAATGCTGAAATAAGAAATGATACCTTATCTAAAATATGGCATGATATAGGAAATCATATTAAGGTATTGGAAAGTATGGACAAAGTAGAAAGTAGCACTCATAATGAATATATTAATTCAATAAAAAACAGACTTAAATCAATCCCTAATACAATAAGTACTGGAAATAAATTAATTAATATAATATTAAACGATAAATATCTAGAAGGAATTTCTCAAGGAATAAGTTTTGACATAAAGGCAATAGCCCCTCCCAAAGTAAACATTGATGATATGGACTTAAGTTCTATATTGTTTAATACTATAGACAATGCAATAGAAGCTTGTCTAAATTATGATGGAAAAAATAAATATATCTCTTTAGAGTTATATCCTGATGGAAACTTCTTATGTTATAAGATTAAAAATAGCTACAGTTCTATTAGCAATACTTCTGATAAAAAATTTTACTTTAATAAGAAGAAGTATATTTCCTCTGGATATGGTCTTAGTATAATAAAGGATATTGTAAATAAATATGATGGTTACATAGATATACAAAAGGATAATAATGAATATTCAGTTACTATTATTCTCCATTTGAGTAACCATTCAATACAAGAAATAACCACTTAGTCCAAATTTAAACTGTCTTTAGTTTTGTTTGTTGTAATAATTATAAAAATTAGTACAAAAATAAAGAAAGAAGGTATTTCATTTTAATATAGCTTTTTTCTTTATGTTTTATATTTTTCTATTGAATAAAAATATATGTTATTTTGACCATCATATAAAAAAATAGCATTAAGTTTATTTCTTTTATCTACATATCCAATGCCTTTAGCACCACTATCATTATGACCATAATTATAATAATTTTCCCCATAAACTTCTATAACCTTTTTTAGATTATCACCTATATAAATGTCTTTATTTCCTATTTTTTTCCTTGATGAGTTTTTTCCGAATTCACTATATTTTGAAATATATACAATTTCCTTAGTTTGCTCAATAAAACCTACTGTTATTTGAGGAGCGTTTTCTTCATTAAAAGTTAAACGATAAGATTTTATATTTGGATTTCTAAAGTAAAACATATTATGATATTCAGGATTGATATAATTAGAAAAATTTTCAATAAAAAAAGATGAATTTATATTATCTGTTATTTTTATATTATCTATATTCTCATTTTCTAAGTTTGTATTTTTAGTCAGAAAAAAAGTTATTTTATCACGATCGAAAAAAAATAAAATTGAAATAATAATTAATATAATTATGAAAATAGTAATAAGCGTTTTTTTCATAAAAAATCCTCTCCTTTAACTAATTGTATCATACATTCTAGTTATTAAAGTATTTAGATTATAACTTTAGTTATGCAAGAATAAAATTATAATTAATAATACTGCTAAAAATAAATATGGTATAAACCATTAACCTGGATTAAATAAAAGTTGCCACTCGTATTCAAGGTTTATGAGTTTTAGATTTCCATAGCGGAAAATCCATCCTTATTTCAATATGTCTACAACAATTTCAAATTTCTTTCCATCACCTTTACAATTAAAAATATATACTGGTCGGTAGAATCCCTTTGAATCCAATTTATAGTCCATATATACATCTATAACCTCAATAGAATCAATTTCCTCAGCGGAAAAGAACATCCATGCATTTCCCTCCAGTATTTTTTCATATGCCTCTTTCTCACTCATGATAAGAACATCTTTTACCTTGGTATAAGTAATTATATTATTTTTGATTGTTTCGATTGTTCCATCATCATAACACATACACTCTAGCTGTCCATCTGTTAATAAATCTCCATATATGTGCTTGTCTATTTTCCATGTATAAGTGTTGTCTTTTTGTGAGCTAAATATTGCTCCTTCTGGAATTTTTATATTAAAACGACTTAATTCTTCTAGTAATGTCTTTTCATCCATATTTATATATTCAGTTCCCTCATGCTTTGAAAAATTTGTATAATCATAGCTTCCATCTAAAAATTTTATCATCAATACATAGTTCTTATTGTTAGTCTTTAACCAATAATAAACTAAATTAGTATATAAATCTTCTTCTAACTCTATACCATCAATGTTTATATTTTTAAAAAAACTTTCAGCAAAGATTTTTGTCTTATTACTATTAAAATCTGGAGCTTTGTATATAGGAATCATGTATTCCCTACTGTCTAATCCAGTTTCAAACTTAACATCTTCATTTTTAGTATTCATTTTTATGTATCCCGGTAATTTTAAAATGCCGAACTCCTTAGTATTGTAATATATAATCATTCCTACAAATATAATTGTCATAATGAAAAGTGGTAATGTATATTTTAATGCTTTTGAAAATCCGTTTTTTTGCCCTTTTCTTATATTCAAAACTGACATTATAGTACAATACCCTATCAATATTCCAATACTGTTATTAAAAATGTCATCTACATCAAAAACTCCCGAATTTGTTTTTAATTGTGTAAATTCAATTGCTAATATAAATATTATACCTGCTACAATTGTCCATCTTACTTTATAGAACTTATTATGTAGAATTGGCAACAGTATTCCTAATGGTACAGTCATTAATATATTTAATATTATATGCTGCAGACTTGATTTATTGAAAGTATCCCAGATTTGTCTGTAGGAACTAAACAAATCAAAATTAACATGTTTATCAACGTACATTCCTCTATTTAAGAGAGTAACATCAAAAATTAGAATTATATAAGAAAAAGTAATAAAAATTACAAGCATTTGTTTTTTCAATAGATTTTTCTCTTCTATTAATATTCTAGTTCTCCTAGATTTTCTATAAAATATATAACAAGCTATAGCTACTAATACAATAGCTACTCCATCTACTTTTATGTTTAATTTTGTAATCAATCTAATTATCTCATGAATTATCATACTTCAATCCTCCAGTGAAATTGATGATTTGTACATTATATAAAAAAATAATATATTAAAAATTTAAATGACGAAAAGCAATAGGTTACCTATAATGGTAACCATTGCTTCGTTTGAAATTAATTTATTGGCTTATTGTCCCTCTTGCATCTATATAATCATCAAGATTACAATAATCTCCCACCAGCCATAGTATATAGTATTTTTTAGTTGTACTTAAAGTTCTTAATTTCTTCCAATAATCCTAGTTCAGATTTTTATATCATATTCATTAAATGCTCTATATACACTATGTAAAAAACGACCCAGAAAAATTCCAAGTCCTTTGAAAGTGAATTCTATTTTTTTATTATTCATCAACAACTAGCAAAAATAAAATCATACAATTCACAGCAAATATCAATAATAATAAGGACTCAATTCTGTCCATTTGTGAATATGTTGCAAATATTTTCCCTATTATTATTGCTATAAGAAAAATAATTAAAGAAAAACCTATTTTTTTATTTTTTTCCATACTAGCCTCAACCCTCTCACATTAACGAATAAAGACCTTTGTTTATCCACTCTATTAAATAAAATAACCCTATAACCCCTTGGCTGCTCCCCCAATATCTATAATATCTTTAGTAGCTTCATAAGTATAGATATATCTTAAAACAACAGAAGCAGTATTACCTCCACCATTTAAATAATTTTTATTAAGTCTATTGCTAATAGTAATCTATTCAGCATATACAAATCCATAATTTCAATGATTTACTTGTTCTTAAATAGCCATACATTTTTGTTTCTAAAATACAAAACTAAAATACATTGTCACAGAAATAGTAATAGACAAAAAATAATTAACTTATAGCAATCATAACAGATATTACTTAATTATTGTTAAAGCTTGGACTAAGTGGTCATTTTTTGGATTAAACGGCTATTGCTTTACCTTGGGAATAAATTAATAATCTAAATATAATAAAATTCCAGAAAAACACTAAGTTTTTCTGGAATTTTATTATTTATTTTCCTTTAACTTTCTTAAGTCTAAAGAAATCTTCTCTTTCTTTTTCTGCCAATACTTCTTCAATATACTTAATAGTTGCAGTATATTTAGGAATTTGGATTTTTTCTAGGGCATTGGCTCTTTTTTGAGTCTTTTTTATTTCCATTGCTAGTTTATATACTGAATTTTCTAGTTCTGCTAATTCATAAATAAGTCTTTTTATATCATTAAATTGTAATACAGCTTTATCAAAGGCTGGATTTGTTCTAAAAAATCCATACTCTGTAGTAAGTTTAGTATCTTCCTTTTTTATTATGGGGACTTCTACTCCCATTACTGATTTAAATAGTATATGGAAATCTTCTTCCTTTTCAATGGAACTTGATATCTCTTCTACTGACTCAGTACCCATGGTTATATTGGCTAATTTTAAAGCCTCATAGGTTTCTTTGAATTCTGTATCTATTCTTTCTTGTAACTCACTGGATTTATCTATTAAGGACATCATTTCTCTTATGAGAACTGTTCTTTTCCTATCTAATAATTCATATCCTTTCTTTGCAAACTGAAGGGAATTTTTAGATTTTAACAAATTTGCCTTTGTAGGAGTCAATTTATATACTGCCATTTAATCACCTTATTTCATGTACCTTTCTATTAAGGCTGGTTTTAATCTATCTAATTCTTCCTGTGATAATAAGGAAAGAATTTTCCAAGATAAATCTAATGTATTATCTATATCTCTATTTTCATTATAACTTTGGGTAACAAAATTTGCCTCAAAAGCTTCTCCAAATTTCATATATCTTTTATCTCTATCAGATAAGTCATCTTCCCCAACTATTTGTGCCAATGCCCTTACATCTTGAACCTTGGAATATGCTGAGAATAATTGATTGGCTACATCTGGATGATCCTCTCTTGTATATCCTTCACCTATACCATCCTTCATAAGTCTTGATAGTGAAGGAAGTACATTTATAGGAGGATAAATATTCTTTTGATGCAATTCTCTAGATAATACAATCTGTCCTTCTGTTATATAACCAGTTAAATCTGGTATAGGATGGGTTATATCGTCATTTGGCATTGTTAAAATAGGTATTAATGTTACAGAACCTTCCCTATCCTTTAACATTCCAGCTCTCTCATAAAGGGATGCTAAATCAGAGTAAAGGTATCCTGGATAGCCTCTTCTACTAGGTACTTCTTCTCTTAAGGAAGAAACCTCCCTTAATGCTTCACCATAGCTAGTTATATCTGTCATTATAACTAATACATGTTGATTTTCTTCAAAGGCCAAATATTCCGCCGCTGTAAGGGCAGCTCTTGGGGCTATTATTCTTTCCATTATTGGGTCATCTGCATAATTAATATACATAACAACCTTGTTTTGAACTCCTGCTTTTTTAAAAGCTTCTTTGAAGAAAAATGCCTCATCGTGTTTTACACCTATGGCTGCGAATACTATGGAGAAATTGTTGCTTTCTTCTCCTTTTACTTTAATCTTTGCCTGTCTGACTATTTGGGCAGCCAATTCATTATGAGGAAGTCCTGAGCCTGAAAATATAGGCAATTTTTGTCCCCTAATTAAAGTAATAAGTCCATCTATAGAAGATATTCCAGTTTGAATATAGTCCCTTGGATATTCTCTAGATACTGGATTTATAGGTCTGCCATTTACATTATAGAAATTATCAGAATATATATCCCCACCGTTATCTATAGGCATACCTATACCATTAAATGTTCTTCCTAATATATCCTTAGACAAAGGGATTTCAAATGGTCTCCCTTCAAAACTTACCTTAGTATTTTCTACAGAATGTCCTAATGTAGAACCAAAAACCTGTACTACTACTTTATCCCCATCTATTTTAATAACTCTGCCTAGTTTCTTTTCACCTAAATTGTTTTCTACCTGTACTATTTCTCCATATCCAACTGCATGAACTTTTGATAGTTCAATTAATGCCCCTTCTACTTTGTCTAATACTAAATATTCTTTTTTCATAGCTTCACCTACTATTTAGAATAATCTAATTCTAATTTATTGTAAAAATCGTTAATCATATTATTTAATTCTTCTATCTTACCTATATTATCATTAGGTATGGAATACTTCATCTTTATAATCTCACCATAAAGCTCTCCATTTTTAACTTGAGAAATAGGTATTCCACTTTTTATAGCTTGTAGACCTCTTTCATATAATAAGTCTATAGTCTTTAACATTTCTAATTGTTTCTTCAATGGTACATAGGTATCTTCTTTATGAAAAGCATTTTGTTGCAAGAATCCTATTTTAATTACCCTTGCTATTTCTAGAATTAATCTTTGATCATCTGGTAAAACATCTTCTCCAACTAAAAGAACTATTTCAAGAAGTCTGCTTTCTTCAAATAAAAGTCTTAGCATCTTTCCACGAAGATTTTCTACTTCTTCATTTAATTCCATTTCATAATATCCCTTTAACATTTCAATATAGCCGCTATAACTATTTAGCCAATTAATAGCTGGATAATGTCTTGAATAGGCTAATTCTCTATCTAATCCTAAAAATACATTGACAAATCTCTTAGTATTTTCTGTAACTGGCTCAGAGAAATCTCCTCCTGCAGGGGAAACTGCCCCTATAATAGTTACAGAACCTTCTTCTCCAGATAAGGACTTTACATATCCTGCCCTTTCATAGAACTGAGCAAGTCTAGAAGGCAAGTATGCGGGATAGCCTTCTTCTGCAGGCATTTCTTCCAATCTTCCTGATATCTCCCTTAGGGCTTCTGCCCAACGGGAAGTAGAGTCCGCCATTATGGCAACATGGTAACCCATATCTCTAAAATACTCTGCCATAGTAATTCCTGTATATATGCTGGCTTCCCTTGCGGCTACTGGCATATTAGATGTATTAGCTATAAGAACAGTTCTTTCCATTATAGGCTTACCAGTTTTCGGGTCTATAAGTTCAGGGAAATCCTCTAGTACTTCTGTCATTTCATTTCCTCTTTCACCACAGCCAACGTATACAATAATATCTGCATCTGACCATTTAGCCAATTGATGTTGAGTCATAGTCTTTCCTGTACCAAATCCACCAGGTATTGCAGCTGTTCCGCCCTTAGCTATAGGAAAGAATATATCTAATACCCTTTGGCCTGTAACCAATAGCTTATCTATAGGTAATCTCTCCTTAGCAGGTCTTTGAATTCTAACTGGCCATTCTTGATACATCTTAAGTGAATGTTTATTTCCAAAGTTATCCTCTAATTCAACTAATTCTTCTTCAATATTATATTTTCCGTTTTTAACTACTTTAGTAACCTTACCTTCTAAGCCAACAGGCACTAGAAGTCTATGGGTAATCAAAGAAGTTTCTTGTACAGTTCCAAATATTTGACCTTCTTTTAAATAATCTCCGCTTTTTACATTTAAATTTACTTCCCATAGTTTTTCCTCATCAATGGATATAAGACCTATACCCTCTGGTATGAAACTGCCGAAATCATCTCTTATTTTCTTTAGTGGTCTTTGAATTCCATCAAACATATTTCCAAGCATACCAGGTCCTAATTTTAATGAAAGGGGTTTACCTGTTGATACTATTAACTCTCCTCTTTTTAGTCCTTCTGTTTCCTCATATACTTGTACTGTACCATGATCGCCATCTATGGATATAATCTCACCGATTAACTTCTTGTTTCCTACTAATACCATTTCCCTCATCTTAAATCCAGTCATATTTTTCCCAACTATTACTGGGCCATTTATCATGGCTATTTTACCTGTTAAATTATCCATTTAAACCACCTGTCTTTTCTAGGGATGAGTATAATTTCTTACCTATTAGGTATTTGTTTTCCTCTATAATAGTCTTAAAGCTATTATCTAAATTATAATTTCTATCTTTATCTGATAATGTAAATCCTCCAATTATATCCGATGAAGTAATCCCCAAAGATATATTTTTATTGTTTTCCTTACCTATTTTAATAATGGAATCTTGGAATCTTTCTTTATCTGCTTCTATAACATTTATAATAATTTCTTTTTCAGGCACTTCTTTTATTATATCTGTAATTTTACTAAGAATATAATCATTATAATCATTATAATCATTAGATAAAACAAACTTTCTTGCTTTATCTTCTAAAGAAGATATTAAATCCTTTAGTACCTCTTCTCTTTTTACAAGGATCTTTTCTCTATTTTCTTGAGTAGCCTTTGAAACCATTTCATTTTTTTGTGTTTCTGCTAACATTCTCTTTCTGTTAATTATTTCATCTCTCTTTTTTTCCAGCTCTATTTTTTTCTCCTCTAAGATGGAGTTGTTCTTAGCTTCCAGTTCTTCTAATGTTTTTTTACATTTTTCCTCTTCTTCTTTAAATATTACTTTATAGAATATATCTAATTTATCATCAAGAGTAATCATTGAATCACCACCTAAATTTTTATACCTATGGATTCCTTTATATATCTCATTATAAAGTTTTTATCCCTTAGACCTGTTCTATCTGGAATAGTAGTTATTATTTGTGTACTCCCAGTTCTTTTAAGCTCTAATACCTTTTCCTTCATTTCTTCAAATATCTTTTCTGTTATAATGATAATCCCAATATCAGGGTCATGAACGGATTTATAAAAGTAAAGTTCAATATCTTCCTTAGTTTCTGCTAAGGCTCCTTCTATTCCAGCTAATCTTAGTCCTATGATTGTATCCTTGTTATCACTAATTAGAAAGGATTTCATATTATAACCTTCCAAGAATTAATATAGATACTATAAGACCATAGATGGCGATACCTTCTGCAAGACCTACGAAAATTAAAGTCTTACCTAATATACTAGGATCCTCTGAAACAGCTCCTAGAGCTGAAGAACCTACTACGGCAACTGCATATCCAGCACCTACTGTTGCTAGACCTGTTGATAATGCTGCTGCAATAAATCCAAATCCTGATACTGATGATGCGCCAGCTGTTTCAGCGTTAATTATTCCTGGTACTAAAGTTATTATTGTTGCAACAAGTATTGGTAAAAATACGTATAAATTTGTTCTTAAAACCTTCTTTAATTTCCTTCTATTACCTTCTACATTTTTGTAAATCATAAAAATTCCAGTTCCTATAGTCATTAAAACCATTAAAGTTGTTGATATTAATATAAATTCCATTTTAATTCCTCCTAATTATTTAATATTTACAGGTTTGAATTCTTTACCTTCACCTTTATAATATCTACTGAATAATTCATAGTATTGAAGTCTTAGCCCTTGAATAAATACTATAAGTCCTTCCATACCTATAATAACAATATTACCTATAATGAGTACTATAATATTCCCTACTGTAGTTCCTATCATATGTCCTATGGTTTCAAAAGCTATAAATAAACCAACATGGGTCAAAGCAAATGCTCCTACCCTAATAAAAGACACTGTACCACTTAACATACTGAGTAAAGTTTCTATAATGGAGAATACAGATTCTATATAGTATCCTGTAACATCTTCACCATGTAAAGGACGTTTTCCCTTTATTAAATGAGTCAATGGTTGCTTGAATATCATAACTGCTATACATAATAGGATAATTACTACTCCTACTTCCATGGAAAGTATAGGTTTTTTCAAAAGATTTCCACCTATTAAAATAAGTAAACATAAATAGAATAAAAATCCTGCCAATCCTTCTTTCCCAAATAATCCATCTTCCATATCTTTTCTTTTGACGCTATTGATCATTCCATAAATATAGGATATAAGTATAAGAGCTATACCTATGAATATGGCTGATACTAAAACCTTATTTATATTTTCAAAGGGCTTTATAAGCAGTGCAGGTATGACTGTTTCTAATCCAAATACTGCACCATATAAGGTTCCAAATACCATGGAACTAAACCCAAGTCTTCCCAATAAACCGCCGAACATTTTATTTTTACGTCCCAATAATATTCCAGCTAATAGCAATATAAGTCCTTGTCCTAAGTCTCCAAACATTGCCCCAAATAAAAACATATATGAAAGAGATAAAAATGGAGTAGGATCCAATTCGTTATATGATGGCATTCCATACATTTTAACTAAAGACTCAAAGGGTTTAAAAAGCCAAATATTCCTCAGTTTTGTAGGGGGAGTAAGATCAGTTTCATCTTTAAATATTGTCAATATATCCTTATATGATTTTAAAGTTTCCCCTATTTTCTCCTTGTCCTTCTTAGATACCCAACCTGAAAGATAGAAGAATTTATTTGATCTTGCTAATTTTTCTTTAATATCCTCTATTTTTCCCTTTGTCCTCAATTGATTTACTAAAGATAATATAGTATCTTTATGAGTTTCTCTTAAATCTGATAATGTGTTTTCTAGAGAATCTATTTCTTTTTGTAGTTTTTCTTTTTTACCCTTTAAATACTCAATTAGTTCCTTAGGTGTTCCTTTATACTCTTCCTGTAATTGAATTTCCTGGAAGTTTAGGGATCTTAAAATTCTATTCATTTCTTCCTTTATATTAGAAGGATAGAGTACTAAATATACCTCGCCTTCCTTACCTGTTCCAGTATGAAGAATAACAGCCAAAATATTATCATAATTTTTCTTAAGTTTTATCCTATCCTCCTTAGATAAAATTCCAAACCTAAAATCAAAATATGAAAGATCTCTTAAACTATCTATTTGGATATTAATGTCTCTGATTTCAGAAAAATTCTTATAAAACTCTTGAGTCTTCTCTAACTTTTCCTTAGTTAAGTTTAAGACTTGGCTAGGTTCTTTTACTTCTTCATATATATTATTTAATACTTGAGAAATCGTATCTATATCTGTATCCTCTTTAAGGTCAGATTTCATATAATCAGATTCTATATTTAATATTTTTTCTAACTCTTCTCCCTTTTTAAGAAGTTCTTCATAGCTTTTATCCTTTGAAAAAGATGTAATGTAGTTTAAATCTATTACTTTTTCTAAGTTTTCATCCTTTACATTAAAAACAAAACTATTTTCTTCTATTTGTGATAATGCAGATACTAAATCTACTTTGCCAGATAAAATTATATCTTTTAGTACATTATCTACATCTGATATATTTCCAATGACATTCATCATAGTCATCTTTTCAACAGACATTACTCATCACTTCCTTCGACTTTCCTTACTAAATAATCTTTTGTCTCTTGTAAAGTTAGTCCATATTTTTTAGCTTCCAATATAGAAATAATATCCCTTATTTCATATTCTAAAAGATGGATATATGCCATGGACAAGTTTATATCCATTTTTGCCCTTTTAAAAACATCCAAAAACCTATAATATAGATATCTTTGAATCCTTCTTTCCATATATAAATCTATATCCTTTTCAGTATCAAACAAGAAATCATACTGTGTTTTTAAAACTATCTCTTTTAATTGTTCCTCATTTGAATAACACATTTCTTTTAATTTTTTATAGTTAAATTCGGATCCATAGGGTAATGTAAAGTTTATTAGTTCCTCTGGAAGTAAATTATAAAACTTAATGCCTCTATAAATCCATTCAATATTCAACAGATCTTCATTTACTCCAAGAATTTTTTCAAATATTATTTTATCTTCTTTTTTCAGGTTTTTAGATTGGGATTTTAATTCATTAAAATATAGTCTATCTAAGTTCATTTCCATATAAAATATAACCTTTGAATGTTCTTCATTTTTATAAGGGTTTAAGGCTTTATAATACATAGTGTCCTTTAAATTTTCAATGAATTCTTCTAAGTTAGATGAATTCCTTACCTTTTTAAGATCAAAACTATAATATTTTTCTTTTAATAAACTTAAATTTTCTATTTTTACAAGATCTTCTTTTCTCTCAAATGCTCTTAAATATAGTTTTAATTCTTCTATTTCGTGTCTTAACATCAAGGTTCTAAATAATTTTCTATATTCATCAGTAAAATATTTCATTATCTTTTCAAATTCAGATATTAAATGACGTTTTAGCTCTATTTCTATTTGCTGAATATTATCTAAATCTTCTATCTTACTTAATTCTTCTTTGTAGATGGTGTTTTCCCTAAGATAATGTATTTGTTCTTCTACATTTTCCTTTTCCATTAGATTTATATAATCTTTTTTATCTAATAAATTTGTCCGCAAGACCCTTATCTTAGTGTTTATAGCTGCAAATATTCTTTCACTATTCATGGTTTTCCCTCTATTCTCTGCCTCTGAACAATTTATTCCATAGTCCATCTATTAACTTCTCTTTATTTACTTTATAGACATTGTCTATATTCTCTAGTATCTCAATATCTTGAGATTGTAATCTTCCTATTTCCATTTCACCATCTTTTATTATTTCTTTATAAATCCTTTCCCCTTCTAATCTACCTTCTTCCATATATTCTTTTTCTATTTTCTGAAGAGTTTCTTTTAACGTCCTCTCTTTATCTGCTACAATTTCCTCAGTTTTAAGCTTCATACTCACTGTTTCCTTATCAATATTTATTATCTTATTGATAACTTCATCCATAACTATCACTCCTCGACTAAACTATTATACTCCTCTTATAACTTATGTAAACTTAAATAATCTTCCTAATGGTTAATAGGAATTAGAATAATATATGTATCAGGTATCAATAATAATTTTTTCTTTATTTTCCGCCTATTATTTAAGTATTTCTCTTATTATCTCATTTTTTCATATTTGTTACAAAAAATTAATATTTTTTATTCTCAGAATGTTAAATTTATATCTAGACTACTAATTTCCTTGCTTTCAGATAAAAATAGTGGACACCTTAAAGTGTCCACTATCTTTATAAACTTATTCCTCTTTCAAATGCTTTAATATTTACTTCATGTACTCTTTCTGGAAGGAATTTTTTAATTTTACTCTTCCAATCTATATTTTCTAAGCCTAATGCTTTAACTATAAGTCCTAACATTACTATATTCTGAGATCTTGGTTCTCCAAGTTCCTCTGCTATTTCCCTTGCATTTATAGATATTATATTATCTACTTTAGATTTTAGTTCTTCCATTATTCCTTCAGGATATTTTTCAAATCCCGCCAATACTGGCAAGGGCCACATCTCTTCTTCGTTTACTATTAATCTTCCGTCCTTCTTCAATTGAGGTATATATCTTGCAGCTTCTAATTTCTCAAAGGATACTAAAACATCTGCCTCTCCTAGGTTTATAGTTGGTGAATATACCTTATCACCAAATCTAATCTGAGTAGTAACGCTTCCTCCCCTTTGAGACATACCATGGATTTCTGACATTTTTACATCGTAACCCTCTTCCAAGAGTCCTTCTGACAATATTTTAGATACTAAAATCGTACCCTGTCCTCCTACACCTACTAAAAGTAAAGACTTTGTCAATTAAATCACCTCTTCCCCAAAAGATTCTATAGCATTAAATGGACATACTTGTAAGCATACAGTACAGCCATTACACATTGCAGTATCCATACTAACTACATTATCCTTCATAGATATGGCTGGACAGCCTATTCTTAAGCAAGTCTTGCATTTTCTACATTTTTCTTGATTTACTTGACTATATAAATTCGCTCTTCTCTTTTGTACATCTTTAATAAGAGCACAAGGTTGTTTTGTAATAATTACAAATGGTTCAACAGCTTCTAATGCATCCTTTATGGCATTTGTATTTGCATCCATATTATATGGATCTATAACTCTTATATTGTCTTCTTTTACTCCTATAGCCTTGACTAATCCTTCTATATCAATCATTGGTGCTTCTACACCAGATATATTCTTTCCTGTACCTGGGTTTTCCTGATGTCCTGTCATGGCTGTAATTCTATTATCAAGGATTACAACTACCATATTGCTCTTGTTATATACTGCATTAACTAATCCAGTCATACCAGAATGGAAGAATGTTGAATCTCCTACAAATCCAAATACTTTCTTTCCTCTGTCTGCCATTTGGTTAACTTTATCAAAACCAATACCTGCAGTAATTCCAGCACCCATACATACTACTGTATCTCCTACACCTAATGGAGGTGCAGAACCTAATGTATAACATCCTATGTCAGAGGTAACTACTACCTTATTTTTATATTTAGATAATGCATAGAATATTCCTCTATGTGGACATCCTGCACATAATGCTGGTGGTCTTGAAGGCACTTCTAAATCTAATTTATGTCCGTCTTCTATTTTTTCGCCTAAAATTGCTTCTCTTATAATCTGTGGATTTATTTCTCCGCATACGGAGAATATTTCTTTACCAATACATTCTATTTCCATTGCTTTAATAAATTGTTCCATATAAGGTTCATTTTCTTCTATTACATATAGTTTGTCCACGCCTTCTGCAAATTCTCTAAATAATTTATCTGGCAGTGGCCAACTAAATCCTACCTTTAGATAAGAAACTGTATCTCCAAATACTTCCTTTGCATGAAGATAAGATGCACCTGATGTTATAATTCCTATTTTTCTATCATTCCATTCAATTCTATTTAACGGGCTATTATTTGAGTATTCCCTAAGTCTAGGAATTCTGGTTTCTTCTATTTCTATATGTTTAGCTTTAGAATTTGCTGGTACCATTATGTATTTCCTAGGGTTCTTTTCATACTCTTTGATTCCTACTTCTACTCTCTCTCCTAATTCAACTACACCTTTACTATGACAGACTCTAGTAGTCACTTTAAATAATACTGGAGTATCATAGGTTTCGGATATTTCAAAAGCATGTTTTACAAAGTCCTTACATTCCTGACTATCTGATGGTTCTACCATAGCTACTTTTGCATGAGGTGCAAAAAGTCTATTGTCCTGCTCATTTTGAGAACTATGCATACCTGGTTCATCGGCTGTGATTACTATAAGTCCTCCATTGACTCCTTCATATGCAATAGTAAATAATGGGTCTGCAGCTACGTTTAACCCTACATGTTTCATTGCAACTAAAGCCCTAGCTCCTGCTATAGATGCCCCTGATCCAACTTCTAAGGCAACCTTTTCATTGGTGGACCATTCTGAATATATTTCTTCATAAGTAGAAATATTTTCTAGAATTTCAGTACTTGGTGTACCTGGATATGCTGATGCTACTAGACATCCTGCTTCATAAGCTCCTCTTGCAATAGCTTCATTACCTGTTAAAAGCTTTTTCATGGAATCCCTCCTATCAAATATAGTACAAATACATTATATCAAATATATTTTTAATTGTATTAAATTTTTTAATTTCATGTAAGTATTTTAACAATTCAATTATTTAATCCAATTTAAAAATATATCAATCTATTATATCTATATTCTTTTTATAATTAGATATACTTATATAGTCTAACTATAAAATCCCCCTAGCTATTAATAATTATCTCGCTGAATGTTCTATAGTCTTTGCTCCACTTTTTAATTCCCAATGTAGTACAAATGTTAGTACCACTCTAAGTATTGCTACTGCTGCAAGTATTATAAATTCATCTATTGTTCTTATTACTACTGTTTTTATAATTTCTGCCGCTAATTTAAACTCTAAACTAAGTGCCATTGCCTTAGCAAAATCAATTGCCACATCATCATCTCTAAAGTCAAATCCATTTTTAATAAATTGAAATATTCCTCTTAAAGCAGCTATTGTGATGATAAAAACCCCAATAGACTCTAATGAACCTGTAATATATGGAATTATCGACTCCAAAAAATGTTCAATTATCAATTAAATCTCTCCTCTTTTGTAAAATTACTAGGGGGATAACTATATTGGCAATATTTATTCTTTTCTTTAAATTATATATTAGCATAAAACCACTAATTATGTTAGTATATAATTTAAATAATACCGATAGGAGATGATAGCTTGCTTAAAGTAATATTTGATTGCGATAATACCATGGGATTACCTAATAAAGATGTAGACGATGGATTAACTTTAATGTATTTATTAGGCAGTAAAGTAATAGATTTAATTGGAGTAACTACTACCTTTGGTAATAGCAATATAGAAGATGTATTTATGGCTACATCTAAACTTTTTAGAGATTTAAATATAAAAAATATTCCTTTGAAAAAGGGATCTCCTAAAAATTCCAATAGAAGAAGTGAGGCATCTAAGTTTCTCTTAGATGTGGTTAATAAATACCCTAATGAAATTACTATATTAGCTACTGGCTCCTTATCAAATCTATATGGTGCATATCTCATTGACAATGATTTCTATAAAAAGGTTAAGGAAATTGTATTAATGGGAGGGTTGACTAAGCCACTTATAATCAACGGAAAGAATCTAAATGAGCTAAACTTTTCTGTTGATAATGAAGCAAGTCACAATGTTCTTCATTCTGGTGCAAAAGTAACAACCATGACAGGTCATATTTGCCTTCAGGCAGAATTTAAAAAAGAAGAATACAAAAGGTTAATGGATAATAAAGAAATACCTTCGTATTTATATATTAAGGAGAATTCATATGCTTGGTTTGAGCATTTTAGGGAATTATTTAATACTGAAGGCTTCTTTGATTGGGATATAGTATCTGCTGTATATATAACAAATCCTGAGTTATTCAATGATAATTTTAAATACATAGTATCAACTTCAGAGGATTTAAAAACTGGATTTTTGAAAATAGATGAAAACAACAAAAATGGAAGTAAAATAAATATACCTACTGTTATAAACGATGTAGGCTTATTTAATGAATTAATTTTTGAGGCTTGGAAAAATATAAAAAAAGTAAAATAACAAAGGGAAAAATCCCTTTGTTATTTTTATAACTCCCATCCACTTGATTCGGTTTGAATAGTCCATAGTTTGTTATAAAGACCGTTTTTAGTTATAAGTTCATCATGTGTACCTTGTTCTGCTACTCTTCCATCTTCCATAACAACTATATTATCTGCATCCTTAATGGTTTTTAGACGATGAGCAATTACTATGACTGTTCTCCCTGCTATTAGTTCATTAATAGCCTTTTGTACTTCTACCTCATTTTCAGGATCAAGGGAAGCCGTTGCTTCATCAAGTAAAACAACAGGAGCATCCTTTAACATGGCACGTGCAATGGAAATCCTTTGTTTTTCCCCTCCTGAAAGAGTACATCCCCCTTCTCCAACCATAGTATCAAATCCCTTAGGAAGCTTCATAATAAAGTCATAACAGCAAGCCTTTTTAGCCGCTTCAATCATTTCTTCATCTGTAGCATTTTCTTTTCCAAATCGAATATTATTTCCTATGGTATCTTGAAATAAATATACATCTTGAAATACCATGGAGATTTTTCTCATTAATTTCTCAGGGTCAAGAGTTGATTCATCTATTCCCCCAAATGTAATCTTACCAGAAATAGGATCATAGAATCTTGCACAAAGTTTCAATACTGTACTTTTACCGCTTCCAGATGGTCCTACAAGGGCTGTCAATGTTCCTTGCTTCATTTCTAAAGAAACATTATGCAAAACAGTTTTATCTCCATATCCAAAGGAAACATTTTCAAATACAATATCAGTACTGCCATTAGGCTCTTTATCTCCAGCCATTTCTTCTTCATTCATTAAATTTAAAATACGTTCTCCTGCCCTTTCATCGTAACGAAGCTCTGCATATTTCATTAAAGCAGATGTAAGAGGATCATATACCCTAGAGCCTATGACTAAGAACATTACGAATGTCAATACATCTAAAGATCCTCCTATTAACAAATAAGTCCCTGTCAAAATCATTAAAGTCAGACCTGCTCGAATAAAAGTAATCGAAGTAAGAATAATGGGTCCTGATAATGCTTCAAAACGAATACATTCTTTCATTAACCTTCTAAATGAGTTCTCAAGACGAGCAAATTTTTCACCTACAAGATTATATGCCTTCATAACACGTATACCTAGTAAATATTCCTGCAATCTATTACCTGCATCCAGCTTAGATTTCATTTGTCTATCTGCCATACGTTTTTGAGCCTTAGAACAAGTCCACAATAAAAGTATGGTAATAGGCAGTGCTATAAACATGGCAACAGACATACGCCAATCAATCCATAAAAGAGAAGCAAATGCCATAAAAGGCATAACTAATGCACCAAATAATTGTGGAACAATATGTGATACCCCAGTTTCAATTAAGGTAAAATCACCCATTATCATATTAGCCAAATCTCCTGGATCCCTACTTGTAATATATCCTAATGGAAGTTTACGAAGATGTTCTGCCAAATTGGCTCTTCCATCTGCTGAAAGCTCATAAGCATCACGATAACTATGTCGATATGCAGGTTTTTCAGCAATAAACATTACTATCATATAAGCAAATAGCACACCAATAATCTTCCAAAGTCTAGTCGTGTCAAGCTCTGTACCCGAACCATCAAAAGCATTAAATATGATTTTTATCACTTCAATGGAAAACATAAATGGAACTACATTGACCAAATTAGCTAAAATAGTAAATCCAATGGGCTTTATCAGCTTTTTTGGTTGTCCTACTGTAATATTTTGAAAAATTTTCATGCCTTTGCACCTCCACTCTTCAACGTCCAATCATAAGCACTAGTATAAGCTTCCCACATTCGCTGATACAGACCTTCCTTAGCTACTAGACTATTGTGAGTACCTGCTTGTTCAATTCTTCCATCTTTTAGTACAATGATTTGATTAGCAGTTTTTATAGAAGACAGTCTATGAGCAATAACTATAACGGTTTTATCTTTAATTAGTTCTTTTAATGCAATCTGCATTTTATACTCATTTTCAGGGTCAGCAAAGGCCGTTGCTTCATCAAGGACAAGAATAGGTGCATTTTTTAAAATAGCACGAGCAACAGAAACCCGTTGTTCTTCTCCTCCTGAAAGAAATACTCCACCTTCACCAATAAGTGTATTATAACCATCTGGCAGTTCTTCAATAAACTCATGACATTGTGCCGCCCTTGCTGCAGCATATACCTCTTCGTCAGCAGCATCTGGTCTTCCTACTCTAATATTTTCAAACAAAGTATCATAAAAAAGAAATGTATCTTGAAATACGAAGGATACTGTATTCATAAGTTCTTCTGTGGGAATATCCTTTATATTTACTCCACCAATTTTTATCTCTCCAGTTTGAATATCCCAAAAACGTGGAATCAAGTTAGCCACAGTAGATTTACCTGAACCCGATGGTCCTACTAAAGCAGTAATCTCTCCTGCCTTAGCGGTAAAATTAATATCAGCCAAAGCTTCAACTCTCGTAGCCTCTGCTTTGTTCTCGTAAGCAAAAGATACATTTTCAAAGGTAATATCATGACCATGAGGATGCTTTGGCTCTAAAGTTTCTTTGATTGGTTCCTCGGCATATATATCATCAATACGGGAAACACCTTCAAAAATCTCCCTTGTACCTGATGCAAGCAAAGTTAATTTATACAGTGGCGAAGATACACCTGGGATCATTATAATAAAGAATAAATATACAAGAGCAAATGACATATTATTAGGATCACCACTCATAATTAACAAACCAACAGGTAAAATAAAAGTCAAAAATGAATTAAGTACTACAGTGAAAACAGCCATTCCATTTTCAAATTTATCACAATAAGCAACTGCCCAATCCCTATAAGCAATTAAATCATTATGAAATTTTTTAAAAGAAAAAACAGTTTGCCCAAATATTTTAACTACTGGTATTCCTCGTACATATTGTATGGCTGAAGAGTGGATACGCTCCTGTGCATCGAAATAAGCCTTCATTGTATTCTGAGCTTTTCTACCGAACATCATTGAAGCTTGCATAACCATACTAAGAATAAATCCAATTATACAAACAATTGTCATCCATCCATTAAGGCTAAAAAATATGGCAAACATAACAATAACCGTTGCAGCTACATTCACAAGATCTGGGATTGTATGAGCTACAAACAACTCGATTCGCTCAACATCCTGTTCTAAATTCTTCTTTATAGCGCCTGTTGCAGTACTATTTAAATATCCAAGGGGAAGTTTACCAATATGCCTTGCCAATCCCATACGCATACCATATAAGATACGAAAAGCAGCCACATGGGAACAAATAATTGCAGCATATAAGAGAATAAGACTTGCAATTAAACTACCAAAGGCAATCCATCCCCATTTAATCATCATGGAGCTATTCACTAGAGAAATATTGCCTCCGCTTTTCAGTAATTCTCCTAGAATCTGATAAACAGATACAAATGGTACTAACATACAAGTTGCACTAAATGCTGATAAAATTCCTGATATTATTAGCAATATCTTCTTCTCACCAGCTATTTCAAGCAGACGGGAAAGCCCTTGCTTTTTCTTAACTTCTTGATTCATAGCAATACTCCTTTCTATAATAGAGGTTGGTTAGCTTAAGCTAACCAACCTCTATTATAATCACTTTTATTTATTTGTTCCACTCCATAAAGTCGATTTAACTCCAATTAGACGAAAATTTATTTTGCCTTTACTTATCTTATATCAAAAAACTTTAGAGTACCAGTGAAATTATAATCCTCAATAGTATCAGTATTAAAAACAATCATATCCTTGACATAAGTAAGAGGAATGTTTGACACCTCATCATTGCTATAATTAATTAGATAATCAAAAATTTCCGTAACCCTTTCTTTATCATCCACAGTAGAAAATTCATTTATTGCCAGATAATGCTCCGTTTAAACGATTTGTTTTCCTATATTCCAATGGGGTCATCCCCATAATATCTTTAAACGCAGAGGCAAACTTACTAGAATTGCTATATCCTACTTTTCCAGCAATAACAGCTACACTGTCATTTCCTTGTTGAAGCATTACAGCGGCAACCTGCATTCTATATGAACGCATATAAGCATAAATAGATGTTCCATAAACAGCTTTAAAACAAAGTTTCATTGCTGTTATAGGTATTTTAAAACGAGTGGATAATTCTTCAATAGTATTGTGCTCCTCTAAGTTCTGTGTCATATATTCCTTAATTGCCTTTATAATGTCTACTTGACTTTTATGGAAATATTTTCTTTCCTCTCTTTCCTCTTCAATATCTACAATACTAAGAAACAATAAAAGCTCCAATACCTTCAATTTAAAATACCCATGCTTTACTTCATCTGGCACTGTATATAATTCAAAAAAGATATGTTCTATTGAATCTTTAGCACGCATAATAAAGCATCTGTCTTTATGACATAATTTATCTCGCAAAGAATCTAAATTAATAGATATATTATCTAGCGCACAAGAAATCGAACTTCGAGCTTCATCAAGACATATTACTATAGATACGCCATGATAATGTTCTAGAGGAAAGCATGACTTTGTAGTTCTATTACTTAGCATGTTTACTGCAAGGTCTCCCTCCTCTAGGTATACATACTCTCCATCTAAGAATTCACATTCAAATCGCCCTTGACGACAATGATTAATTTCCATAATATTAGCATGAGATCGTTTATTGTGAAAACAGTTCCCCATATGAAAATCATTATAAATCAACTCAATACCTGGAAACACCTGATAACTAGTCATTACACCTTCGCCATCATGACTTTTCATCTTATAGACAACACAGTCTTTGGACTCTTTAATCATCTCTACTTCAGAACCATATATACCTTTATCTTTTGATAAAATACTCATCTTTCAACCTTCTTACACTATTATTTTATATAATAAAATCAATCTATTAAATTTCTTTATTCTTTCCATTAAGGATTATATTCACCACTACTAATTTTGTTTCTATTAAACAGGTTAGTATGAGCTAACTTATTTGAATATTAGTTTAACATTATGAGATATTATTGTCAATCAATAGAATACTATCCTTGAAAAAATAATTAGTATATAATAACATAGATATATAACAATTTCCAGAGGTGATAAAAAATGAAAATACAAGAGTCAGCAGAAGATTATTTGGAAACGATTTTAATGCTCAAAGAACGTATCGGACAAGTACGTTCTATTGATATAGTGAATGAAATGGGATACTCTAAACCTAGCGTAAGTGTGGCTATGAAAAGGCTTCGAGAAAATGGATATATCCAAATGGATTCTAATGGATATATTACATTATTAGATGCTGGTCTTGAAATTGCAACACAGATGTATGATAGACATAAATTCCTTGCAAAATTTCTGATGTCCATAGGAGTAAATGAAGAAACAGCATTGACAGATGCATGTAAAATTGAACATGATATAAGTGATGAAAGTTATGAATGCTTGAAAAAACATTTTAGACAATACAAAAATAAGTAATCATGTATACAGAGACAGTTCTCCTACGTCAACTTTTTCTTGGCCTAAGAAACTGTCTATTTATCTTTTTACCTATTTTATATTCTTTTCTACGATATCTATTATTTCCCGAGAAATTTTCTTTTTAGGATTTTGTTTTCCTCTGCAAAATTTAAAAATATGAATATATCATTAAAATATACCATCTATAATACGAATTTAAAGTCTATTATTTAACTCCTTAGTGTATTGTAAATTAAATCTATTATATTACAGAAATCCTACTTCTGTATGAATTCTAATCAGTTTCTATAGTAATTTTATATTTATTGTAGCTTTTTGTATACCTAGAGGGTATTCATAGTGAAAGGAGGTTAGGAATTGTCTATAAAACCACTATGCATAGATGAAAGCATAGATAATATTGTAAAAACCTATTCGAATATGGTTTACAGATTAGCATTTTCACATACCCGAAACAAAAGTGATGCTGATGATATCTTTCAGGAAGTATTTTTACGATACATAAAAAATAAACCAAAGTTTGAAACGGAAGAACACCGAAAAGCATGGCTTATAAGAGTTACTATTAATTGTGCAAAAAAACTGTGGGCATCATCTTGGATAAAGAAGACTCAACCTTTAACTGATGAAATTGCTTTTGAAACTGAAGAGGATAACAACTTACATTATGAGCTAAAAAAGTTACCAATTAAATATAGAACTGTTATTCATTTATTTTACTACGAAGATTTAAGTATAGAAGAAATCAGTCATATATTAAAGCAAAAACCATCTACAGTTAGAACTCAATTAACCCGTGGTAGACGTAAACTAAAGGAAATATTAAAGGAGGATTATGATGTTTAAAGAAAAGTATCATCATATGAATGAGCAAATAAAACCCTCGTCCCAACTTATAAATAATGTTATCTATGAAGGAAACAATCATAAAATGAAGTTCATATTTTCCAAGACAATTGCCATAACTGCTTTATTGATTATTTGCGTATTTACAGCAATTCCAGTATTATCATCTACAGTACCGGCTATTTACGAAATCATGTATCAAATTTCACCAAGTACTGCCCAATTTTTTAAACCTATTCAAAAATCATATGAGGATAATGGAATAAAAATGCAGGTAGAAGCTGCATATATTCATGATAATGTAGCTGAAATTTATATTACTATGCAAGATCTTACAGGAAATCGTATCGATGAAACAACAGATTTATTTGATAGTTATTCTATTAACCGTCCATTTTCCAGCGCAGCTGGTTGCACACGTGTTGGGTATGACTCTAAAACAAAGACAGCCACATTTTTAATTACAATTTCGGAATTTGATAACGAAAAAATTACAGGTAAAAAGCTTACTTTTTCAGTAAAAGAGTTTTTAAGCGGTAAAAGTCACTATGATAATACTTCCATTGATATAGATTTATCTCTTTTAGATAATCATGTTAATACACAACTTGTAAAAATAGTAAGCGGTGGTGGTATCAATTATGATAAATACATGCCTGATTTTATGACTATGGATTATAATTATGAAGTAGAAGTCCTTTCTGCTGCAAACTCCATTAATTTCTCTATTGATAACATAGAAGTTACAGCCATAGGATATATAGATGGTATGCTTCATGTCCAAACAGCAACAAAAAATAATGAAACTAAAGATAATCATGGGTTCATTTATCTAAAAGATAAAAATGGAGATAATGTTCAATGTGACTATAATATCGGATTTAGAGAAAATATAGCCAATGAAAATAGAATAGATTATGATGAATATATCTTTGATATTCCTCAATCTGAAATTGGACAATACTCTTTATATGGTAATTTTGTTATAAGTGGACTATTTACACAAGGTAATTGGGAAGTAACTTTTCCTATTGAAGAAATTAATAAATAACTGCTTATAAGAAAAGCTTCTATAGAAGGTTAGGGTTATAATAAAAATTACTCTATAATAAAAATAGATTAAAGAAAATATAAAGATAATTGAGATAAACTTTTGAGGCAAAGCTTTTAGGTCAGTAGTTGACTAAAGGCTTTGCCTCCATTTTATTTCAAGACAACAAGAACACTATCAAAGATTTAAAGTTATAAGAAACTCTTTCTCTTTTTATATAAATTCTATTATTTTATCCATGGAACTATATACATCATTTTCATTAATAGCTGTAAAAGGTAGCTCTATTCCTAATTCATCTAAATAACCTTTTAATTCTTCTATAAAAACGCCTGAACCCTTTACTTCCTTTAAGGTTCCAAGGATATTTTCTAATTCATCATTATTTGAAATTTCTCCTCTAAAATCTCCAGAACAGGTGTAGTCAACTCCACAGCTTGGACTTCCATCTATTCCTACAATTCCTATAATTTCATATCCTGCATCTATATAGCTTTTAGTCTGCTGGATTATCGGTTTAAGCATTTCTCTGCATTGCTCTCTATAAAACAAGGTATCAAATTGCTCCTTTACATGACCCCATCTTCTTATTCCATATACAATCATTTCCGGACATGGAAGTTGAATCATACCAATACCTTTCTCAGTAATAATATCTATAAACTCCTTAAAAATTCCTGAATACTGGCTGAGGCCTTCTACTTTAGAATTAGAATTAATAATACAATGACTAACTAATACTATTTTTTTATTTCTTTTCAAATCGATATCCTCCTTAACTAACTATTCAATAGTTATAGACCAATACAATGTTTTTTCTTTAATTTTAAATATACTTTCTGTCCAAAGGTATAAAGTCCCAAATCATTAAATAGCACGTCCACTTTTAAAGAAATAGAATTAATATCAACTGTATACCTTATAATATTACCTTGAGGGAGTATATCAATGATATTACCCGAAATAACATATGAATCTTTAGATTCTTCTAAGTCTACAGAAGATACTTCAATGGTCTCTGGTCTAATTACGACTCTTGGATAAACTGAGTATTCTTGGTTTACTAACTTTGAGAATTGATCTTTTTCCAATATATTATAATTGCCAACAAAACTTGCCGTAAAAATACTTTTTGGATTACTATATATTTCAAGAGGATTTCCTGATTGCTCTATGATTCCATCTCTCATTATATGAATTGTATCTGACATAGTCATTGCTTCATCTTGATCGTGGGTAACAAAGATTGATGTCATATTAAGCTCCTTGTGTATTTCCTTTATTCTAGATTGTAAGGATTTACGAAGCTTTGCATCTATTGCACTCAAAGGTTCATCTAATAATAACACCTTAGGTTTAGTAACAATACATCTTGCCAGTGCTACTCTCTGCTGCTCGCCACCTGAAAGCTGATATGGATATCTCTTTTCATATCCTTTAAGATCAACCATTTTTAATGCATTTCCCACTAGGTCATCAATTGTATCTTTTTTAACCTTCTTCATCCTAAGACCAAATGAAATATTATTATATACATTCATATTAGGAAAAAGACTATATTGTTGAAATATCATTCCAATATTTCTCTCCTTAGGGTTTCTAAAGGTGATATCTTCCCCATCTAGAAATATCTTTCCACTTGTTACCCCTTCTAATCCTGCAAGACATCTAAGAAGCGTACTTTTCCCACAACCTGATGAACCTAGTAATGTAACAAATTCTCCCTTCTGAATTGAAAGATTAGTATTTTTAAGGACATGATTTTCACCATAGTATTTTTCTATATTTTCAAAAACAATATATGCCATATTTATCTCCTTAATTTACTTAAGTCTTATTTCTCCAATGCTTTTCTTGCATTATTTACATAAGACATATCAATAACATTTTCATATCCAATAGGATCTTTAATAATTCCTTGATCTAAGCAAAAACTTTCAATCGCATTATATCCTTCTTCAGAAAAGAAACCATCATTAGAAAGTGAGCCTCTTAATATCCCAACAATTTCCACTAAATCTCTATCCTCAAACATAGGAGAAACTAATTTCGCAAGTTCCTCATCAGTATGTTCTGCTTGCCAATCCATAGCTTTCATAACGGCATTTACAAATTTTTGAATTGTTTCAGGATTTTTTTCTGCAAATTCTTTAGTGACTGTAACCATTTGTGATTCATAATATTTAGAGCCATAAAGTGCCTCATGTTGTACAGGATCTGATGTATTAATTAAAATATTAGCATTTATATTTTTAAGTTCATTAATATGAATTCCATCAAAAAATGATGCTGCTATACTTCCTTTTTCAAGAGCAACTAAAGCGGCTCCGTACTCCATATTAATCCATTCTACATCATTTTCAGAAAGTCCAGCTTCTTCTAGTGCAGAAAGAACGAATGAATAAGGAGCAGATCCTGGCATCCCAGCAAAAATTGCCTTTCCTTTTAATTGCTCAACACTTGTTATCTCAGAATTTCCAGCAAATATATACTGTTTATTCTTAACTGTTGAGAGAATAATTTTAGACTCTAATCCTTCTTCAAAAGCGCGAAGTACTGGCTCAGTTGATAACATGCAAAGTTGTGAATCTCCTGCATGCATACCTTGAAACGCTATTGGACCATCTTTAAATACAACCCATTCAGTATCCAATCCTTCATCCTTAAAATATCCTAACATTTCAGCTGCATATACAGGAATCCAAGATTCCCCTCTCATTTCAGATATTACAACTTTCGTAAGGTCTGAATCCTTAGAAACTTCCTTTGATGTACATCCAGTAATTATTCCTGTAACTAAACAAATCATAAGTACTATAAGTATTGACTTTTTCATTTTTGCCTCCTCATTTAATAAATTCTATATGTTTTTTTCATGCTGCAATGACAATTTTGTCACCGCTCTCCAACGTAATAAATACAACTCAACTTTATCAAGAATTAAATTGAGAATAATACCTACCATTAATAAAATAAAAATACAAGACATAACACGAGCTATTTTAAAGTATGACGATGCATAAGCAATCATCCATCCAAATCCAGCCGAAGCCCCCATGAACTCTCCAATAATTGCACCAATTAAAGAAGCTCCTACACCATTACGAATACCTGCTATTATCCAAGGCATACTAGACGGCAGCACAACATGATATAATGTTTGTATTGTTCCTGCACCTAATAAGTTTGCGGATTCAATGAGCTTAGGTTCTACATTTTGAATACCTGCATAAGTAGAGAAAAAAACATTGAAAAATACCATTAATGCTGCAAGAAATATCTTTGATGTTAAACCTAATCCAAACCACAATATATATATACTGGTGCTAATGTAAGTTGAGGTACACCATGAATGGCAGTAACTATTGGTAAAAAAATCTTACCTAATGACTGTATTTGTCCAAATAATAGTCCAACAAAAATTCCTATAATTGTACCATAGAACAGCCCAGCAAGTGCCTCTCTCAAGGTTATAGCTGTGTGTTTTACTAAATCTCCACTTAAAAAAAATTGTTTTAAATCTAAAATAATCTCACTGGGATAGCTTGTAAAAAATGCATTATAAAATTTAAATCTAGCTGCTATCTCCCAGAGAGAAAGAAATAAAACAATAATTAATATTCTTATAATAAGTGGAAATTTATTTTTCCATTTGTTCATAATCACCATCCTTTCATCCTTAATCTAAAATTGTCTAATATTGTCAACAATATACATATAATAAGCTATGAATATAATATATTGAAGTATTATTAAGAAAAACAATAGCAATTCAATTACTATTGTTTTTCTTAATAATGTAAAGTATATTAAAATATTCTCTAATGTTTATAATAAATTCTCATTTCCAAAGTAATAGACATAAATATCTTCCATTCTAGAGGTAGCTATTACAACTTTCTCCTAAGGCTTACTATCTAAAACTACTCTCCTGCTGATGATGGATAGCACTACTCTTAATCCTTTATAATAGTTCTATTCTTATGAATTATTTACTCTAGTTATATTATATGGTTTCAATAACCCTTCCATAAAATCCATATCTAAATACTCCTTTATCTTCTTAAATGTATCCATGTTTTTTATTTCCTTCTTAGGATCATGATATTCTACATAGGCATAAGCACACCATCCTAAAGCTCTTAAATATAAATATGGTGTATAAAGATTAACCCTATCTCTTATATTTCTATCTTCACCTTTTAATCCATTAGTATAGTTTCTAAAAAATTCTTCTTTTTCATCACTACCTAATATATAATCCGTTTTCCATAATGTAGTAGTAGGCGCAAGAAATTGAGTTAAATCTTGAGCAGGATCACTAATTACTGGTTTCTCCCAATCTATTAAATAGGAGTTTTCTTCTCCTATTATAAAATTATGTGAATTGACTTCTGTATTGTTTATTACATGCCAAGGATTATCTATAAAATATTTTTCTTTATATTTATTGACCTTTGCCCAATCCAAAAACTTATAAAAAAAAGACTTAACCTTTTTATCTACTATGGGACTATCCCATATATTAGCAAGAAGTCTTTCCCCTTCGTCTATCCGAGCACTAAATATATTTTCTTCAATTAAAAAACGATTATCTTTTTTAATATCTAAGGAATGAATCTTAGAAAATATCTTTGCTGCCTTATTTAAATCCTTTCTATAGTCAAGAGGTATCCCTTCTAAAAACTCCATAATGAGTATACCATAATCAAAATACATTAGAGAACTATCTACAAAATATACTTTTGGAGTTACTGAGGAGCTTTCTAAATATTTTAATGCATTAAACTCATATCTTATTTGATTATCAATTTCCAATTGACTTCCAGTATTAACTCTAAACACATATTTATTGGGAAAAGATTCTATGGCAAAGTTAATATTATATTCACCTTGAGCTAAGAATTTTACCTGAAAATCCCCAGTTAAATTAAGTTCCTTTAGAATTGTCTTCCTATTAATATTAATATATTGTTTTATTTGTTCCATCAATTTGTCCTTTAACAAACTTTTCCCTCCAATCCTTAATAAATTCCATTGTATTTAAAACTATCCCTTGATTCTCATAGTTTCTTATAAATGTGAAGAAATCTTCCTTAGTATCAATATCCATATATTTAGCAGCAAGTCCAACTGATAGGCTTTGATTATTTGCCATATCTATAGTAGATTCAAGTACAGATTTTCCTCCCCACTTTTTCCCTATATTAAATAGAGATTCATTAGGTTTTTTCATACCAACTAAATAATAGCCCCCATCATAGGATGGTCCTAATACTATATCATTTTTATCAAGTATATGAAAGGCATCTATTATATCTCCATATCTAATATGAGGTATATCCGAACCTATTAATATTACATTTTCATATCCCAATGATAATGTATAATTTATTGCATTATACATTTTATTCCCTAAATCCTCTCCCCTTTGAGGAAAAGCCTTAATGTATTTAGGAATTATATCTTCTATAATACTTAATGAATTTTCAGGAGTATATGTAAGATATATATCCATATCTTTTTGTAATGATTTAAATGTATTAAATAAATCCTTTAAAAAGGCCATATGTAAATTGACACATTCGTCACCTGACATAATATCCATTAATCTTGTTTTAGTCTGTCCTGCTATGGGAATTCTAGTCATAAGTATTAGTGCATTCATCATCTCACCTGCTTGTATATTTTAGCTAATTTCTCCGTTGGAGTTCCTAATATATATAATATCTTTATTTTATGCATCATTAATAATGTCCTTAGTTGTCCGCCTTTTTTAAATCTTCTGGCTGAAGTTCCTATTTTTTTATCTAAAACTTTCATCTTACCAAGTTTATGAATTCTACGAGAAAGCTCCCAATCCTCCATAAGCTCCATATCCTTATATCCACCTAGCTTCTCAAATATATCTTTTCTCATAAATATCCCTTGGTCACCAAATATTAATTTCAAATACTTGGCCCTTCTATTGGAAGAGCCGGCTACATATCTCATAAATCTAGTGTGTAAGTCACAAAAATATAAATTAAAACATCCTCCGATATATCCATTTTCTATGGTTCTTTCTATTTCCTCTATACTATCTTTATCTAATTTAGAATCAGAATGGATAAACCATAATATTTCGCCTTTAGCAGTCCCTGCACCTACATTCATCTGTCTTGATCGACCTTTTGGACTGTTAATAACTATGGCATATTTGTTTGCAATATCCACAGTTTTATCAGTGCTACCTCCATCTACTACTATTATCTCTTTATCTCCATCTATTTTAACTAAATTCTCCAAACTTTCCTTTATAGTCTTTTCTTCATTTAATACAGGCACTATTATGGATATCATAGCTTCACTTCCCTTTAAATATCTTTATGCCTTCAAGGCTTATACCTATTGATATCTTATGTCCTGCTTCATATATCCTAGAGGCTTGAGATATTACCTTTAATTCTATTCCTTTTACTAATATTGTATAATAAACTCTTTCCCCTGCATATTTGCTGGACAATACTGTCCCCTTTAGTTCAGTTATTTCTTCCTCACAGATTTTAATATCCTCTGGTTTAATCATAGCCCTTGCATTTTTTATATCTTCATTTTCAATGGGAAAACTAAGTAGAGCAGAAGTAAATATACCATCTATTACATCGCAGGAAATATAGTTTTTATCACCTAAAAAATCTGCTACTTCCATGGAATTTGGACTTTCATATAGTTCTCTTGGAGTGCCAAATTGTTTGATTTCTCCATTTAGCATAATAGCTATTTTATCCGATGACATCAAGGCTTCTTCTTTATCATGGGTAACTAAAATCGTTGTTATATTTAGCTTTCTTTGTATCTCCAGTGTAAACTCTCTCATATCTAATCTTAATTTTGTATCTAAATTAGAAAAAGGTTCATCTAATAAAAGTACTTTTGGTTCTATAGCTATGGCTCTTGCCAATGCCACTCTCTGTTGCTGTCCTCCAGAAAGTTCACTTGGATATTTTTTATTATATCCCCTTAATTGTACTAATTCCAGCATACTTTCCACTTGCATATCTATGTTTTTCTTCGGTATCCTTGCCATTTTAAGACCAAAACCAATATTTTCTTCTATATTTAAATGAGGAAATAATAGATAATCCTGAAAGACTATTACAGTGCCTCTCTTTTCCACAGAAACATCTGTTATAGCCTTATCTCCAAGAAATATTTCTCCATTATCAGGCTTAATTAATCCTGCAATTATTTTTAGAGTAGTGGTTTTACCACATCCAGAAGGTCCTAGGAGTGAAACTACTTTTCCTTCTTCTACTTCAAAATTAATATTATTTAATACCTTTATTTTATTAAAGGATTTTTCTATATTTTTTAATATAATTCTAGACATATCTATACTCCTTCAACCTGTCCTTATAAAACTTATTTGTAATCTTTTCCACCATAATTAGAAATATTAAGGTAGTGAATATAAATACTATACTGTAAACAGATCCCATCATCCTATCTCCACTTTGAATATAGGGAAACATCAACATTGAAAAAGTTATTATCCTTCCCCCTCCTATTAAAAATGTAAGGAAATATTGACTAAAGGATACTATGAAAACCATACTTCCTGCTGATATTATTCCGGGAAGGAGCATTGGAAATGTTATATGATAGAATACTTGAAAAGCATTGGCACCTAAGACCTTGGCCTGAAGCTCCATATCTTCTCCTATAATTTCAAAAACAGACTTAAGTATTCTAGTACTATAGGGAATACATGGTATTAAATGTATCATGACTACTCCCAGAAATGTATTAGCCAGTCCCATTTTAATAAATTGAAGATGTATACCCATAGCTACTGTTACAGTAGGTACTATAATTGGTGCAAAGATTAGCAGCTCTACTAATTTTTTCCCTTTAAATTTATAAAGAGCCAATGCTTTTGCCGCTGGTATAGTTATTATCAAAGTAATCACAGTAACTACGAAAGACAGGAACATACTAAATAATAAAACCAATATACTATTAGATGAAGGATTTAAAAAATATAGCCATCCTCTTAAACCAAAGTTTTCTGGAAATATCTTAGGCCATGGCCAATTTTTTGCAAAGCTCCATATGAATATAATCGCCAAAGGCAATAATAAAAAGCTTAGAAATAATCCTATTATTATTTTATATCTTAATTTAGTTTTATCCTTCATCTCATCACCTATCGTATCTATGTATTTTTTCAAAGGCCTTATAATAAAGCCATGTAAGAAGAAAAGATATTAAAGTTATCAACATATTATATACCATAGCATATGGCCTATTTGTAAGTACTGGATTGTTATATTCAATAAAGGCTTGTACAGGCAGTGCCTTAGGTTGTGTTGGTCCTAATAATAATGGTACCTCATATGCCCCAAAGGAAAATGCAAAGATAATAATAAAGGATGAAAAAACTGAGGGCATAATAAGTGGTAAAAGTACATAAAAGAATACCTGTCTTTTATTTGCTCCTAGATTCGCTGCTGCATCAGATAATTTATTACTGACCTTTCCTAATATTGTATAAGTTGTAAGGGCAACAAAAGGTATTTCCTTCCATAGATAGGTTATTATTATACCTATTCCATTCTTCTCATATAGAATAGACGGAAACTGGCTGCTTTCAGTAAGCAAGCCAGTTCCATATAAAATTCGTGGAATTATCCCTGTTTGGGATAAAATATTATAGATAAGAAGTACAGAAACTATATGGGGTACTATTACAGGCACCCTATATAGAGATTCTAGTATCTCTTTTCTCCCTTTAACTTGAAGAATTGCATAGGAAAGTAAAACTCCTAATATTATTGCTACAATAGATGAAGTCAGAGAAGTATAGAGACTAAACCCTAAAGAAGATAAAAATCCCTTACTAGTTAACACATCTTTATAATAACTTAATGTAAATTTAGTTAAACCAACTGCCTTAAAATACCCTAAGCTTTGTATAAGTCCCATTATTATTCCCAAAATAAAAATAGTAATTAAGACAAAAAGTATGGGACATAGCAATAAATATGGTTTTATCTTTTCTTTCAAATTACTCACCTTCACCCGGTATCTCTTCCATCCAAATTTTTTCAATTATTGGAACTAAATCTGCTGGCATTTCTGGAATTCTATGTTCTAATAATATATCTTGAGGTAAAGTTGCATCTCCTAATTCTATAGAATCTAATCTATTCTTTTCTTCTTGGCTTAATTTATCATTATCTAATACTGGTAGATCTCCCCATGTAGCTGGCTCATACTTTGTAGCTTGAGATTCTACATTTAATATATAATTAATTAAAGCCATAGCCCCTTCTTTATTTTGAGCATTAAATGGTATAGCTAGGAAATGAGTATTTCCAATGGTTCCCCTATCAAATATAAATGTTCTAGTAGATTCCTTATATTCTCCTGTTGCAACCTTTCCTGATGCTGAATTTGGATTATAAGTCATAGTCATCCAAACTTCTCCATCTGCATACATATTATCAAGAAGCGGAGCATCTCCTGGGTAAGTCTTTCCTTCCTTCCATAAATAAGGCTTTAACTCCTTTAGATATTCAATAGCCGGTTCTATAGCTTTCCTTACAGTATCTTCATCTGCCTCCATGTCCATAAATTGTTCATATCCCACTATATCACATATTATATTTCTAACAAAAGCAGAACCTGTAAAGTCTGGTAATGCTGGATAAGTAAATTTACCTGGGTTTTTCTTTGCCCATTCTAATAATTCTTTATGATCAACTGGAGTCTTATCTATCTTTTCACTATCATATACCATTACCATTTGAGCTTTTCCATAAGGTGCCTCATATCCTTCAACTGGATAACCAAAATCATATTTTACATCTGGTGAATCCTTATCTACATATTGATTGAAATTTGGTAACTTGTCAGTGAATGGTCCAAATAATAGATTATTCTCCTTAGCAGTAAAGAAGTTTTCTCCGTTAATCCATACCACATCTATATTTCCTTTTTCCACATTTAATTGTTTTTCATTTAAAAGGCTGTTTAGTATTTCATCTATATTCATTCCAACTCTTTTTACAGTAATATCATAATCCTTTTTAACGTTTTCTGATAAATAACCATCTATCCATGAGTTAGTTTGTTGACTACCACCCCAACCATAGAAGGTAACAGTAGTTCCCCTTGCTGCTTCAAGCATCGCTTCAAAGTCTTTATCTAATATGTTCTCTTCACTAACTTGTCCCTCGTTAACTTGTCCTTGTATAACTTCATCTTTGTCAATTGGCTTTGTACTACATCCAACTAAATTAAATATTAAAAGTCCTGATAATATAAGTAATAATAATCTTCTCTTATTCATTTACCTTATCTCCTTTTTCTTGAAATATTTTTTTCATTATAAAAGATATTACAAATAATCCTATTAGTAACCCTATTGAAATGTAAAAATCTTTACTGCCAAATACTGTAGTCTTATCTCCAAGATTTGTATATACTATGATACCTGGCAATGAACCAATGGTTGTAGCTAAAGCAAAATCTTTGAATTTTACATCTGATAATCCTGCACTATAACTAACTATCTTAAATGGGAATAGAGGAATCAATCTTAACATTAAAATTAAAAAAAATCCACTGTTCTTTTTATCAAATAAAACTAAGTCCTTCTTTATAATCTTCTTTACTACTTGCTGCCCTAGTTTCCTAGATATATAGAATGATATCGCAGCTCCAATTATTGAGCCTATTGTAGTAAGTACAGTTCCCCAAAATAATCCAAATATCATACCACCTGCAATTACCAATACTGAGTCTGGAAATAATAATAAAGGTAATGATGATAATAATGCTAAATAAATAACTGGTGCCATAATCCCCTTACTCTGAATAAATTCCTTAATCTCTTTTGGACCATAGCCTTTAAAAACATTAAATTTATTGATTAACAAAGCTATAGCTATTATCAATCCAGCTGTCAATATCCACTTTAATAAATCTCGTTTATCCTTCACTATTTCACTTCCCTATATTCTTTCCTCTATATCTATTAAACCATTTTGTCATTAACTCTTGATTCTTCTGTTCCATATCTTGAAAACTTTCATTAAATAATAAATCAAGTATATGATAAGACTTCTTACCACCTCTACGCATAGATTCTACACATTCTTGACAGTAGGTAATTATACATTCTGTTTCTGCTTCTTGAGCCCTTCTCATAGTATGATCATTAGCTAGTTGATTTTGAGTAACCGCTACCATGCCCCCAGAACCACAGCAAAGAGTTTTCCCCTTATTATGTTTCATTTCTTCTATTTTAAATCCTAATTCATTGATTATATTTCTAACTGAATTATGTATTGTATCTACGTCCCTAGTAGGACAAGGATCGTGTATAGTAAATTTTTGATCTAAACATTTTCCAATACCTTTTCTGCTATCTGGAATTCCCACATTATCTAATGCTTCCCATAAAGTAACTACTTCTATTTCCTTACTATTATTTCCTATGGTCATATAGCAATTTTGACATCCTGTTATTATTCTTTTTATATTTTTATCTTTAAATTCTCTTTCAAGAATAGAATAATACTCTTTAAATTTATCATCTTTTCCCATAAAAGCTGTTGGTTTTCCACAACATTTAGTATATATTCCGATTCCATCTATTTTCGTTCTAAGATAATTATATGTATTTTCTACTATCTTTGGACTATAAGAAAGAAGTCCACATCCAGGAAAGAATATAGTGTCTGATTGTAGATTTTGGATATCAGATGTAAATAGATTAGAAAAACTAAGTTTCTGATGTAGTTCCACTCCTCCCAGATTAAGTTCTTTAGGCAATTTACCATTATTATTTTTTACTACATCCCTTCTTAGTTCTAGAAATAAATTCTTCAAATCTACTTCCTTTGGACATACTTTTGTACAATATCCACATAGCATACATGAATATGGCAAAATATGATCAAAATTTCCACTATCTTTAAGTTCATTTAACAATTTCTTTGGAGAATCGCAGAACTTATCTAACATTGGGCAGCCTTCCATACAAAGCTTGCATCCAATACATTTTCCTTCTTCTTCATTTATTATTTTAATAGTTTTACCTGCTATTTTCATTTATTACACCCTTTTTTATTTAAGAATGAAAGGCTTGTTCCATAGGAATCAACCCTCTCATTCTTTCTAATTAATTGTCTCTTTTATTTTTCTCATCCCATATTCTCTTGATTAGAAATCCTAATGCACCAGCTGCAAATAATATGAATAGACCAGTAACAAATGTCCTTACACCACCTGTTAATTTCTCACCTGCATAGGAATAAATAACCGTTGCAGGAAGCTGCCCAATTCCTGTTGCCCAAAAAAATGACCATAAACTCATTGAAGTCAGTCCTGCAGCATAGCTGACTATATCAAAAGATATAAATGGTAAAAGCCTAGCTATTAATATTGCATAATTACCATATTTATCAAAAAAACTGTCTATTTCTTCTAAAGCAAATTTAGATGTTAATTTTTCAACTGTATTTCTTCCATATATTCTAGCTATATAAAAACATAATATAGCACCTGCCATGGAGGATATCCAAGAAAGAATCGCTCCCTTAACCCATCCAAATAATCCTGCGTTGGCAAAGGTAATTAAAAAAGCTGGTAATGGTGCAGCTACTGATTGAAATACCATAAGTAAAAATGATATAATCGGTGCCCATATTCCAAAGGAAAGTATATATCCCTTTATTGTATTTACATCTAACATGCTAAATATGAATATAACCTTCTTTATAGTATTCCTAACTGGAGCAACAAAAAAATATATCCCTATTAATCCCAATACCACACTTAATTTCAGCCATGTGGACTTTTTCATATTCTTCAAAATATCAACGACCTTCCTAAAAAGATATATTTATTCTCCAGAAATTATTTATAATCCATAGACTTTATTTTTTATTTCACTACTTCTAAATCAGAACTTCCTGACCAACTATAAAAACTAGCATCATAGTTCCTTGCTCTATCATAACCCATCATAGTTAACACTATTTGCATATGAGCAGAACGAATACCTGCAGTACAATATGTTACTATTTCATCATCTTTATTAATTCCATTAGCATCAAGTATATCTTTTATTTCCTTTGCTGTTTTCAAAGTTCCATCTTTGTTTAAAAATTCATTAAAAGGTATATTAATAGCTCCTGGTAAATGTCCCCCTTTAGGTTCACCAAAGTTAGTAGCTCCATTATATTCATCTTTCCCTCTAACGTCAATTATTACAAATTTATCTAAATTACTTGCTAATTCTTCAGTATCTATATTTGTTTTATTATCTAGTGATTCTATTGTAACAGTTGCAGGAGTTGGTACCACATCATCCTTAGATACTTCATAGCCCTTTGATTTCCAGAAATCAAATCCTCCATCTAAGATCTTCGTATTATTAAATCCTGCCATTCTTAGCATCCATAATATCCTTCCATCTTCTCCCCATCCATCTGGTGAAGTTGTATATACTACTATTTCTTTGTCTTTAGTTATTCCATATTTAGATAGTTTTTCAGATAAATCCTTTGGCTCAAGAACTGTTCCCCAGTTAGAGTCTTTACCAGGTGTACCTTCCATATTTGCAAACTCCTGCCACATAACAGCTATGGCTCCTGGTATATGTCCTTTTTTATGCGTGTCTGCTCCCCTAGCATCTAATATTAGGAAATTTTCTTTTCCCATATTTTCTTTTAACCAATCAGCATTTACTACATAACTATTATCTACAAATTCAACAGCTTCTTCCGTTTCTTCATTTACTGGTTCTTCTTGTTCTTCAACTGGAGTTTGTTGCTGATTTCCTTCATCCTTTATATCTTTTTTATTTGAGCATCCACTAACTATTAATGTTAAAGCTAAAATAATTGTCAGTATAAACTTTAATCTTTTCAACTAAATCACTCCTTCTATATTATATCTATTTTTAATCATCGCTTAAATTTTAACATACGCAATAATTTAAATAAAATTAAGTTTGTCTATATCTCCTATTTATATATAAATATTATCTATATATTTTATAGCCATTAAACCAGCATTCTTAAATAATTCTCTCAACACATTGACATTTATCTATATATAGTAATATAATAACATATAGATAAATATCTATATGTTATTATAAAGAAAGGATGTGAAGATATGAATGTATCTTACTCAGATTATGCATTGCTTTTAAAAGCATTAGGAGATGAAACTAGGATTAAAATTTTTCATATGCTATCTCAAGGAGAGTTATGTGCTTGCAATTTATTAGAAGAATTTAATATTACACAGCCTACCCTTTCTTATCATATGAAAACGTTATGCGAATCGGGACTTGTTAATGGAAGAAAGGATGGTATATGGATGAAATACTCTATTAATAAAGATGCACTGAAATTGTTAAAAGACTTATTTAGTGATATAGATGAGCATATGAAAAAATCTGACAACAAGTTAAATAATATTGAGAGGAGTTGATATATATGGTTATTTTAAAATGGTTAAATGCACAGTTACTTAAAATGGAATGGCTTTTTAATTTAATTAGACTTCTTGTAGAGAATGTCTTTAATCTAAGTATTGAAAGTAGACTAGGCGGGAGTATTCATTTTTTTATCTATGATGTAATTAAAATATTTATATTGCTTTCAGTATTAATATTCACAATCTCTTATATTCAATCTTTCTTCCCACCAGAAAGGACTAGAAAGATACTAGGTAGATATAAGGGAATCACGGGAAGTATCTTAGCCGCATTACTTGGTACAGTTACACCATTTTGCTCATGCTCTTCTATTCCATTATTTATTGGTTTTACTAGTGCAGGGCTTCCTATTGGAACAACATTTTCATTTTTAATATCGTCGCCACTAGTGGATTTAGCATCCATTATTTTACTGGCTAGTATATTTAATTGGAAAATAGCCATAGCATATGTTGTAGTCGGAGTAATCCTTGCTGTAGTTAGTGGAACTATTATAAGTAAATTAAAGCTAGAAAAGTATGTAGAATCATTTGTATTTAACAATCCAGTTTTAGATATTGCAGAACAAGAATTAAGCATTAAAGATAGAGTAAATTTTGCTAAAGAACAAGTATTAGATATTATAAAAAAGGTATGGTTATATATTTTAATAGGTGTTGGAGTTGGAGCTGCTATTCACAACTATATTCCTGAGACCTTTATATCAACAATACTTGGTAAAGATAAATGGTATTCCGTAATAATAGCAACTTTTGTAGGTATACCTATGTATGCAGATATATTCGGTACATTGCCTATTGCAGAAGCATTAGTATTAAAAGGAGTGGGATTAGGAACCGCTCTATCTTTTATGATGGGCGTAACAGCTCTTTCGCTCCCTTCAATAATCATGCTTTCTAAGGTCGTTAAGAAAAAACTTTTAGGTATATTTATTGGTTTAGTTACTTTGGGAATACTTTTAATAGGATATGCTTTTAATATATTCGGATATTTATTTATATAATAAAATATTCTTACTATTGAATGATAGATTCTTAGTTAAAAAAGTCTAAACTAAAAGCTGACTTCTATACAATATAAAAGTCAGCTTTTAATCTTTATTCATATTCATATCTGTGATAATAATAACCTATATAATCGTCTATTGAAAATAATAATTCTTTAAATATAGCTCAATTATTTCTTTTACTTTGTTAATATTTTTTTTATTTCCTTTACTGATGGAACTTTACCCATCACTTTAATTTGTCCATCTATTATTAAAGTGGGTGTAGTCATAACACCATATTTAACAATCTCTATTAATTCTTCTACTTTTTCTATTTGAGCATTTATATCTAATTCTTTAATAGCTATATTCAAGTTTTTTTCTATTTCATCACATTTGGAACAACCAGATCCTAAGATTTTTATTATCATTTCATATTCTCCTTTATCTATACCTCAATTTTATTTTTGTCTGTTCATATTTGCTAGTTCAATGTATTTTGCTGCTGCTTTACTTTTTTCAATATCAGATTTTAAAATTGGATAATTCTCCACATTATCAATTATTATCCTAAGTATATCTTCAAACAATCTATCTTCTATATTTAAAGAATAGAAAGTATACTGTTCCTTTCTTTCATCTTTTACTAATCCCATATCTCTAAGCCTAGTAAGATGTTTTGATACATTAGGTTGAGATATACCAGTAATGCCGCAAATCTGGCATACACAAAACTCATTATGAAATAAAAGTACCATTATTCTAAGCCTTGTTTCATCAGAAAGCAATTTAAAATAATTCAATAACTGGTCCATTAAATCATTCCTTTTCTTATCTTAATTTCATTTCTTCCCCTACTACTTCTTCCCAAGTATTAAATATTGGTCTAATTATCTGTGGTCCTATTTTAGATATGATTACTAATTCAGATATATTTTCACCCTTATCTGTTGACTTATAGTCTATAGTTTTATTTACTACATCTACTTGATTCCATCCATCTTCTAATTTAAAGAATCCCTTTATTCTATAACTATCTTTCTTTATAATATCTAAAAACTGAGTAAGTTTTTCTTTTGTTACTTCTCCTTCATAGGTCAAAGTTAAAGTCTTTGGCTTGTTCTCAGGAGTGTTAGTAGTGTCTTCTACACCAAGCCAATCTTCTTCTAACAGATCCTTTTCTAAAAAATTATAGTTTATCTTTCCATTTATAGATTCTACAATATCTACTCTTTCATTTATCTCTCTGATCTTTGCTTTAACTTCATTAAGCTTATTATCATCTATTAAGTCTATCTTAGATAAAATCACTAGATGAGCAAATTTAAGCTGCCTTTCTACAGTCTCTATATCCTTTACTTGCTCCAAGAAATTCAAACCATCTACTATACAAATAGCTCCACTATAATCATATACATCCCCTTTTGCAACCTTCACAGCTTCTAAGAATTCTCCTATATTAGATGGGTCAGCGAGACCTGAACTTTCAACAATAACATATTCCATATTTCTATCTGCCATTTCCACTAATGCCGATACAAAAGAAAGCTGTAAACAAGAGCAGAATATTGAACCTCTATTTATTTCTACAAGCTCCATACCTTCTTTTTGAATTATGGTTCCATCTATTCCTACCTTACCAAACTCATTCATTATAACTGCCACTTTCTTACCTTCTAAATCATTAAGAACATTAGTTAAGAAAGTAGTTTTCCCTGCCCCTAAAAACCCTGTAAGTAAATATAACTTTGTTTTATTTTCCATAATATATGCCTCCTTAAAGATTATTATATACTTATATGCCTATATGGGTATATGTCTATAATGTTATATTACTTCAGATTATTTTATTTGTCAATAAATCTATAAACTAAAAATGATTTTATTTATATTTATAGATTGTTTTATCATATAGATTATTATCTATTAAAAATTATTATGATTATATTGAAACCTTATATTGACAACGTTATTACTTATGAATATAATAGCTATATAGACATATATCTATATAGGAGTGATTAAATGAAAATTGATTATGAAGGAAACTCAAAAATTATTAAAGCTTTATCTGATCCAAAAAGACTTCAAATACTTGATATATTATCTTGTGGTGAAATGTGTGCTTGTGACATACTAGAACATTTCGATTTTTCTCAGCCTACACTTTCACATCATATGAAGGTTCTAATGGAATCTAATTTAGTAAATATTAGAAAAGACGGTTTATGGAGTCATTATTCTTTAAATTTAATTGAATGTAACAAAATTATTTTATTTCTAATGAATCTTATAACGGATACAGAAGATTGTATTTGTAAAGATATAGGTAAATGCAATTGCAAATAAATAATGGGAGTGAATTAAATATGAAAAAAATGGTAATCTTTGACCCAGCTATGTGCTGTACAACAGGAGTATGTGGCCCATCTGTTGATAAGGAACTTTTAAGAGTTGCAACTATTATTAACAGATTAGAAAAAAAGGGGATATTAGTTGAAAGACATAATTTAACCAACAATCCTCAAATATTTGTAGATAATAAAATAGTAAACAAGATGTTAAATGATGAAGGTGTAGATGTTCTTCCTATTACAATAGTTGATGGGGAAGTAGTAAAAACAAAGGAATATCCAACCAATGAGGAGCTTATAAAAATGTTAGAGGTACCAAAGGAATATATCCTGTCTGAAATAGGAGCCAGAAAAGCTAAAAAACAAAACAATAATTGTTGTGGAGGAAAAGGATGTTGTTAAATAGTTAAGGAGGGATATAGTGTTTAAAGATTTCGATTTAAAAGATATAGATTTAACAAAATATTTATTTTTTACTGGAAAAGGTGGCGTTGGAAAAACCTCAACTGCCTGCGCTATTGCAGTTGCTTTAGCTGATGAAGGTAAAAGAATTATGCTTATCAGTACTGATCCCGCTTCAAACCTTCAAGATGTATTTGAGACGGAATTAAATAATAAAGGTGTATCTATAGAAGATATCCCTAATCTAGTAGTAGCAAATTTTGACCCAGAGGATGCTGCTGCTGAATATAGAGAATCTGTATTATCACCATATAGAGGTAAGCTACCAGAAGTTGTACTGAAAAATATGGAAGAACAACTTTCTGGTTCATGTACAGTTGAAATAGCTGCCTTCAATGAATTTTCTGGCTTTATAACTGATGAAAAAGCAGCTGAAGAATATGACCATATTATATTTGATACTGCACCAACAGGTCATACACTAAGGATGCTTCAACTCCCATCAGCATGGACTAATTTCATTAGTGAAAGTACCCATGGTGCATCATGCTTAGGGCAATTATCAGGGCTTGAAGCTAAAAAGGAAGTCTATAGAAATGCAGTAGAGAATCTAGCAGACAAAGAAAAAACTACACTTATATTAATATCTCGACCTGAAGTATCAGCTTTAAAGGAAGCTGATAGAGCCTCTAATGAGTTAAAAGATATCGGCATAAATAATCAACTCCTAGTAATTAATGGAGTCCTTAGAGCTCATGATGATTATCTTTCTAATGCTATTTTTGACAAACAACAAAATGCATTAAAAGAACTGCCAGAAGGACTTAAGAATATTGAAATTTATAAAATTCCATTAAGACCTTATAATATGACTGGTTTAGAAAATCTGAGAGCATTTTTCAAAAGTGATAATATTAAATACAATAATGATAAATTAACCGTTGATAATATCCCCTCACTTAATATTATAATAGAAGATTTATATAGAAAAAATAAAAAGATTATCTTTACTATGGGTAAAGGTGGAGTTGGTAAAACTACAATAGCTGCTACTATTGCAGTTGAATTGGCTAAGAGGGGAAAGAAGGTTCATTTGACAACAACTGATCCTGCAGCACATTTAAACTTTGTTATAGATGAAAGTTACGGAATTACTATAAGTAGTATAGATGAAAAGAAAGAGCTAAAAAGATATCAAGAAGAAGTACTAAGTAAAGCAAGGGAAACCATGACTGATGATGATATTGCTTATGTTGAAGAAGATTTAAGATCTCCTTGCACTCAAGAAATTGCAGTATTTAGAGCCTTTGCTGAAATAGTAGAACGTTCAGAAAATGAAGTAGTAGTCATCGATACAGCCCCAACAGGTCATACTTTGCTATTATTAGAGTCCACGCAAAGCTATAATAGAGAAATTGCACGAACACAAGGAGATATTCCTGAATCAGTTAAGAAACTATTGCCTAAGTTAAGAGATGGTAATCAAACTGAAGTTATAATAGTTACACTTGCTGAAACTACTCCAGTTCATGAAGCTATGGGGTTACAGGAAGACTTGAATAGAGCTGGTATCTATAGTAAATGGTGGGTAATTAACTCAAGCTTCTATGCAACTAATACAACTAATGAAATATTAAAAGTAAAAGCAAGTAATGAAGTGCAATGGATCAATAAGGTAAATGAAATATCTGAAGGAAATTTTGCAGTAATTAAGTGGATTCCAGAAGAAGTAAAAGGTGAAAATCTAAGTAAGCTCTTAAAATAGAGCTTACTTGATTCAAGTTAGTAATTTCATATGAAAGGAGAATATCTATGGCAAAAGAAAATCTACAATCAGGAATTAGTTTCTTTGAAAGATACCTTACATTATGGGTTGCTATATGTATGGTAGTAGGAGTACTCATCGGAGTGTATCTCCCTCAGATACCTGAATTTTTAAGTAAGTTTGAATATGCAAGTGTTTCTATACCAGTAGCAATATTAATATGGCTAATGATTTATCCAATGATGTTAAAAGTTGATTTTCGTAGTATAAAAAGAGTTGGTGAAAATCCAAAAGGGCTTATAATTACGTGGGTTACAAACTGGTTAATTAAACCATTTACAATGTACGGAATAGCAATATTTTTCTTTAATGTAGTATTTAAAAACTTTATATCCTCTGAACTTGCAAAAGAATATCTTGCAGGGGCAGTACTTCTAGGAGCAGCACCTTGTACTGCAATGGTGTTCGTATGGAGTCATTTGACCAAGGGAGATCCAGCATATACTCTTGTCCAAGTAGCTACAAACGACCTTATAATATTAGTTGGATTTGTTCCTATAGTTGCATTCTTATTAGGTATGAGTAACATTTCTATTCCTTGGAATACATTATTTTTATCTGTTGTATTATTTGTAGTTATACCATTAGCTGCTGGTTGGTTTTCAAGGGTAGTTATCACCAAAAACAAAGGATTAGAATACTTTGAAAAGATTTTTATTCCAAAGTTTAGTAATGTGACGATAATAGGGCTTTTATTAACTTTAATAATTATTTTCTCATTTCAAGGCCAGACAATAGTTGATAATCCCATAAATATAGTGTTAATTGCAATACCTCTAATCATCCAAACATTCCTTATATTTTTCATTGCATATTTATGGGCAAAGGCATGGAAATTACCTCATGATGTAGCTGCACCGGCGGGTATGATTGGAGCATCGAATTTCTTTGAACTAGCAGTAGCAGTAGCTATCTCTTTATTTGGATTGAAGTCTGGGGCAGCTATAGCAACTGTAGTAGGTGTACTTGTTGAAGTTCCAGTAATGCTTACTCTTGTAAGAATAGCAAATAACACAAGAGAATGGTTCAAATAGAAACATCCTAAAACAAGACCTTAACAGTACAAGTAATGAAGAAAATATAGAAAATAAATAGCTATTATTAATACAAAAATAATCTAATTTTAAAATTAGATTATTTTTGTGTATCTTCCTTAAATTTAAAGAAAAGTCATCTTATTTTATAAATTGGCTTTATCGTCTTTTTTCTGCTTTTCAATCCAAATTTTTCTTATAGTATATACTAATGCACTAATTCCAAATAATAATAACAACCCTTTTACAAATGTAGATGGATCAGATGATTTAGCTGAAGCATATGAATAAACAATAGTTGCTGGCAACTGACCAATTCCTGTGGCTATAAAAAATCCCCAAAATCCCATAGGTGTTAACCCCGCTGCATAACTAATAGGGTCAAAAGGTACAAATGGTAAGAGCCTTGCTATAAGTATAGTATTCTTTCCGTATTTCTCAAAAAAGACTTCTACATCATCTAAAGCCATTTTGCTGGCAAATTTCTCGGCAACCCTTCTTCCATAAATCCTTGAAATACCAAAGCACACAGCAGCACCTGCCATAGCACTAGACCAGGAAAGTATAGCTCCTTTCCACCATCCCCAAATAGCTGCATTTGCAAAGGTTATAAAGAATGCTGGTATTGGAGCAGCAATGGCTTGTAATATCATCATCATAAATGAAATAGCTACAGCCCATGCTCCAAATGACCTAATATATTCCTTCACAGATTCCACATCTTTAAATGCAGAAATCATATTTCTTAAACCATTATTAAGTGGCTTAATAAAAATAAATGATAGTATAATCACAATCAAAACTACAAATTTTATAATTCCAGATTTCTTATCTTTACTCATTTTCCTCCCCCTGTTAATATATTATTTTTCTATTTGATTGTATCTAAGGTACATATATAAGTCAAACGCATTTTAAGATACAGCGTCAATAATCCTTACCTATATATAATAAGGAAAAAATATAAATTTTTTTCTCAGTAAAGCCAAATTCCCTATGTTTAGAGGATTCTAGACATAAATCATTATAAATTATGAACAAAAAATATCTATAGATAGCTTACTACCTATAGATATTTTTCATTTAAGTTATCTATATATTCTATGTCATTAGGTCAAAATATTGGTTAGTTTTTATGGATAATAAGAAACACGCTGGACTCATCCACTTCTTGCACCTCATATGGGTATCCCGACTCCTCACCGATTTTCTGAAAATCCTCGGGTGAATAGATAGTCGCCTTGAAACCATCCTTGCAAATAATCACGCCGTTTTGGGTTTTGGCATAGTCAATTTCCCCCAAAAGCCCTTTAGCGACCTGCTCCTCAAACCATTTAAGACGGAAATCCCAAAATTTAGCACTATAACTGCTAAAATAGGCCGTTCCTCCTAGTGCTAATGTCTCAAGAACTTTGTGAATGATGGTGGTATCAGCATGCATGGCAGACAATCCATTTTGCAGACAAAGAATGTTATCAAAAGGCTTGGAAAATTCCATCTTGTGAACATCCATCACAACCATGGTTGCATTGGGATAGTCTTTGAGATACTCCCTACCCAACTCGACACTTTCCTCCGAAATATCTATCCCCACTATAGAGCCACAGTGGGGAGCTAATTCCCTAACAATTCGACCATATCCGGCTCCAAGTTCTAAAACTCTTTGTGTCTTTGATAGACTTTTTTTGACAAGATTTATCTCTGCTTGTAAATACTCCTTGATACGTGGAATTTGGGTTTCATACACATGAAATAGCTTTTGAGAATTTAATTTTTCGCTATAGTAATTGCTCATGTTTCTCATCCCTCTTCTCATTGTAAATTAGAATCAAATAAGTATTCTTTTCTGAGTTAAGACTGAATTATGATTATCTCAGAGTTAGCAATCTGTAACTATTGTGTTTTTAGCTCACTACTGGTGAATTGTGTTGAAATAAAGCTTTAAAATCCCTAATCAACAAAAAAATTACAGCATCATAATGTTATAAAACGAAAGATTTTTGTTGATATTAACCGTGAATATCATCGTTAATGATAATCTTAACAAACATTTTCCAGTTTTACAATAGTTGTCTAAAACAGTTAGAAATTTCGTCAAAACTAAATCTATTTTCCCATGTCGGCAATCTTTAGTTAATCTCTGAACTTCATCTCTATTCTCTATTTTGGTGCCTGATTCCTATTCAGCGTAAATGCTGGCAAAATCCTAATCAGGGTTATCATAGATTTCCTTAGTGTAGTAGACTTCAAACTCTGTACTGATACGGCATAAGTAGCAACCTTTAATCTTTTATCAAATTGACCTTGTCTTGCAGGAATAGTAGTAATTTGTTTACTCATTTCAAAGCCTCCTTAACGCAAAAATACAGTGCCTAAATGAGTACTGCAAACTCCAAATACTAATTTAGATATAAAAAAACTACATTTCCATTGGTTTATTACCAACAAAAATGTAGCTTATAACTTGGCGGAGAGAGTGGGATTTGAACCCACGGTGCAGCTTACACTGCACAACGGTTTTCGAGACCGCCACCTTCAACCTCTCGGACACCTCTCCATCAAACTCACGTTAAATATTATATCATAAAAAAATTAGAATTAACAGCTGAAGAAACATTAATAATTATTTATATAAAAATCAAAAGTCACATATTAATATGCGACTTTTGAACGTAAAATTTTCAAAAAATGCTTAATGACTTCATTACCCTATACAACTGCGGAAGACATAATTATAATCTTTACCCAAATAGTAAGCCTTAAGGGAACCGTATTAAAGAAATAATTATAATATGTCATAAATACTATTTGAGCAAATCCTGTTAAAAATAATGTTATCAACGCCATTTTATTTTTTATAAAATTAGGGATTACACTATTTAATCCAAATTCTCTACAATTTAGAGCATTAAATAAAGCACTAAAAGCTAATAAAGCAAATAAAGATGTTTGCATTTCATTCATACCAAATTCATTATAATTATATGTTGACACTCCTAGAGAATTCCAGAACATTTGTATAAATAATATTAAAGTAATAAAAATTGAGTTCAACGGAAGGAATATGAGAAATCCTTTCAAATGTATTCTCTCTTTTTGCTTGATTTATTGAAAAGTTTATTTTTTCCATTGCCGGATTAAGCACAGACTTTATCTTAAACGTATATTCTTCAAGCGCTTTTCTTCCTACTGGAAACCCTGTAATATATGGTATACCAAACCTTTCTTTCAAAATTTGGGCAGCATGAATCCCAGAAACCGATAATACAATCGTTACTGCAGCATGACCGGCTTCTTTTATATTCTGAATGCCGGAACTATCTCCCCAACACATTGCTTTTTCTATACCGCACTGTCTTAATATATCTCTCAAATCTGACATAGAAGAATCTTCCCACATATCTAAAGGAGTTGCCCCTATCACATTTGCCCATGGTTTTTTTCTGTCTCATACTCTTCTTCCGCAAATTTTTGAAGCAATCGAACATAGGCTAATTCCTGTCCATAATCATAAAAATTCATTCCATCGGTCGAAAAACAGATACACGGTATTCCAAGCACTTTACCGATTCTTTTCTCAAGGGCTCTGTAATCCTTCCCTAAAATCATCGGTACCGGCGTTCCTACTAATGCAACCCACGGACTTTCCAGTGAAATAACTGCCCGCTCCAGTTTTAATAGCAACTTTCCATCATCTCCCAACGCCGCATCAATTTCCCGAAGATTAACAGAAAAAATTGCAGGTAGTATCTCATCGTTTCTGTAATCATCTAGTTCTAAAATATGTCCAAGACATCATATGTGACAATCAATCCACCCATTTGCGTCAATACGCTATATACACCAGCATAATCAGAACTAAATGCCGGAAGAATATGAAATAGTTCTTTCATTTTCTTTTCTCCTCCCATTGAGAAACATTTTGAATATCGTTTCCATATCTTCCTTAACAATAAAACGTGAAAATACAGCATTTACAGAAAGACCCCATTTCACCAAATCTTTTGCAGCCTTAAATGGTCTTCGATCCAATTTTTCTCCCACAACGATAGACTTATTTCCCCATTTTTCTACCAACTTATCTATTTTTTCTTTCGCATTTCTATGAAAAAGACTATCATCCAGTTTTCGCCCCAAAGCTTCACTTATTTTCATGTATCCTTCTTTGATTTCATCTAAGTCATAAGTGTTATTAAGTCTTACATATGGAATTCCCAGATTTTTTTCCATATATTTGCATGCCTCTTCTGTTCGAGGTTCGATTCCGATATTTAAAACAGCATTTCCCATGCGGTCTATATCTTCCATCGTCTTACACAAGCTCATGTGATTCACCCGATCTATTCCAACATATTGCAGAATTCTATAAAAATCACTTTCTTTCGCAGGAATCTTCTCCCTGCCGATAATATTAATTGCCCGCTCTTTTTTATCGCTGGAAGAACAGCGAATCATTCCATAAATACTCTTCAAAGTTCTACTTTCACCAGAAATCCAATGTTTGTTCAGAATCGGCTCCATTCTCGTAAAACCGCATATAAAAAGTGCTTTGATTGGTGGAACACTTTTCCTAATCACCTCCCATGCAGCTTCTTCCACCCGTTTTAGATACTCGCCAGAAACGATTTCAGTCTCTTCAAGACGCAGCGTCCACATTCTCTTTCCATTACCATTCAAAATATTCCCTATGGAACCATGCCTTGCACAAGCCGCCGGTGAAACCATTAAAATTGCCGATTCTGGAACAACCATCGGTGTTCTCACGGGACTGATATCTCCGGCTCCTCCTCCAGAACTCATATAGCGTAGGCTCCCTTGTTGATTCCAATCTTTCGGAAATCCTTGTTGTAAAAACTCTCCAACCTGTTCAATAGAAAATGATCTTACCTCTCTTTTCATCTCTCTTCTCCTATTACTGCACGTGCAACTTCTACAAATTTTTTAGAAATTGGGAGGTCGCTATCCCCTTGAATTACAGTCTGATTTTTCTCTTCCCAGAATTGAATATTATCATCTCATGAAATATCACCCAGAAGCTCAATTCCTCTCTCACGAGCAAAATTTTTCACTATTTCTTCTTCCCCTTTCACATTTCTCCTATTCAGAATAACCTCTTTTATAGACGCATACCCTAAATCTTTAAAGTTTTCTACCGCTTCATAAATATTTTTCGCCGCAAATAAAGACATCTTTTCTCCTGATGTAACAATTACCACTTCATCTGCATATCCATCTCGTATCGGCGCTGCAAATCTTCCGCATACAACATCACCAAGAATATCATAAAACACTATATCGGGTTGATATCTTTCAAAAATTTCCAGCTCCTCCAAAACATTCATTGCCGTAACAATTCCTCTCCCAGCACATCCTATAGCATGAGTAGGTCCTCCTGCTTCTACACACGGTACACCAGCAAATCCCTCCACTACAATATCTTCTAGTGTTAGCGCTTCCTCCTTCTTCCGGAAATATTCTAAAACAGAAATCTTAGACTTTCCATTTAGCAAATTTACTGTCGAATCAGCTTTAGGATCACATCCGATCTGCAATACCCGATATCCTGTAGCTGCCAATGCTGCAGCCATATTACTTGTCACGGTGGATTTTCCAATGCCACCTTTTCAATATATTGCTATCTTTTTCATCTTACAAAACCTCTCTCTAAAAATTAGGGATATTTCAAAACCATATGGCTTCAAAACATCCCTGTTTATGGTTACTGCATACTATTTTGCTACAGGCTCTACATCAGGGGGTGTTGTAATATCAATTCCAAACCACTTTTCAGAGAGCCTTTTTAGTGTTCCATCTTCTCGCATTTCTTTAACAGCAGCATCTACTTTTTTCTGAAGATATTCTCCACGCTCTGTCTTTGCAAACACATAAGCATTTTCCTCTATATAAATCGGAGGTCCAACAATTTCCACATCACGATTCTGATCTTTAATTGCTACTGCTGTTGCGGATTCTGTTGTAATAGCCGCAGGCATTTTACCGTTTTCCACATCTAGTAACTCTTCGCCCTCATATGGAACTACAGTAATTTCTCCATTGGGATATAACTCATTGATAACATCTCCCTCGCGAGCTCCCGTAGCCACGATTACTTTCTTTCCAATCAAATCATCTAATGTATGAATATTTTCCGGATTTCCTTTTTTCACAACAATCTTTGGTAGACTGTACGCATATGGGGCAGAAAATATATATTTTTCTTCTCGCTCCGGTGTTTTGGAAACCTGGTTGGCAATTGTATCAATTTCACCTTTATCTAACATTCCAAAAAGTCCTGAATACGCGGCAAATTTTCTCTCTACTGTAAGTCCAGTACGTTTTCCAATCTCATCCCAAATATCAATTTCAAATCCTTTTGGTTTTCCCTCTTCCATAAATCCAAATGGATAATATGTTCCGCTTGAAGCAACAATTACATTTGTAGGAACATCCGCTTCCTGTTCTATTTTTTTGTCATCAGATGCCAATTTTATATCTTTCTCTGATCTTTCAGCACCACAACCGGTTAGCACTGCAAACCCCAACACAGTTGCCATTAATAGCCCTATCAGTTTCCTTACATTTTTGTTTCTCATTTCTTTTCTCCTCTTCATTTAATAGTGTCTATCATAACTGCTTAGCTTTTCCCCATAGTGTTTAAACCCTCTGCACTTATAACCTTACCTTATGATTGTCCAAGAAATCTTCTAGTTCTTTCGTCTTTCGCGTGATTCAAAATATCTTCAGGCACCCCCTGTTCAATAATATAACCATCCTCCATATACACAATACGGTCTGCTGCTTCTCTCGCAAAATTCATCTCATGCGTCACAATTAACATCGTACTATGATTTTGTGCCAACTTTTTAATTACCGACAAAACCTCTCCTGTAAGCTCTGGATCAAGTGCTGATGTTGGCTCATCGAACAGCATAATCTTTGGTTTCACTGCCATGGCTCTTGCAATCGCCGCCCGTTGCTGCTGACCACCAGAAATTCTTGATGGATATTGTTCTTTCTTATCAGATAACCCTACCTGTTCCAAATAGCCACATGCCTCTTCTCTCGCCTGTGCTTTTGAAAGTTTCTGAACATACACAAGTGGCTCCATAACATTTTCAAGAATTGTCATATTTTTAAACAAATTATAATTTTGAAATACCATAGCTGACTGACTGCGTATTTTTTTTATCTGACTTTTGTGTGCAGACTCTGCATTTACTGATGCATCTCCTAATGTTATGATTCCTTTTTGAGGAATTTCCAAATAATTAATGCATCGAAGAAGCGTTGACTTACCTGTCCCAGACGGTCCAATAAGCGCTACCGTTTCCCCTTTCTTCACTTCTAGATTAATACCTTTTAAAATTTCTGACTTCCCAAAGCTTTTATAAAGTTCCTCTATCTTCAGCATCTCATAGTTCCTCACTATCACTCTATTAATAAGCACGTCCTAAATATAATTCTAATTTCCGTTGTAAAAAATTGATGATTAAAGTCAACATCCAATAAATCATCGTTGCAATAAAAAATGTTTCCAAAAATTTGAACGACGCAATTCCCTCTAAATTTGCAGTTGCCATCAATTCCGCAACTCCAATTGTAAAAGCCATAGAAGACCCTTTTACCAGATCCACAAAGCTGTTACTCAATGATGGAACAGCTACTCGAAATGCTTGTGGGAAAACAATACGTGTAAAAATCTGAACATTTGAAAGTCCAATCGTTATTCCAGCTTCCTTTTGTCCTTTATCCACTGATGAGAGAGCTCCCCTCAAAGATTCCGCCATATAAGCCGACATGTTTAGAGAAAGTGCAACGATTACCGCAGTGTATGCGTTCATTGTAGACAAAATAGGAATATCTGTATTTCCTAATCCAAAATATATTAAATAAAGTTGCAATAACGCAGGAGTGCCTCTAAAAAAAGATACATATATCTTTAATATAGGGGTCACGATTCTAACATTATGATATATAATACAGGAAATTATTACTGCAATTAGAAGTGAAAACACAAGTGACAACAAAGAAATTGCGATGGTCTGTCTGCTCGCCAGAAAAATATGTGGAAAAATTCTCCTCATAAACTCAAAATCCATTTTTCTTCTCCTTGCTCATTCTTTTATTCCTACATTTCGCTCAATAATAAGTTAATATTTTTAGTTATATTTTCCACTTTATAGATTTATTTTTGTAAAAAATTGCTGATATATGCAAATTCCAATCAAACGGTATGCTGATTCCAAAATAAGCGATGCAACCATTCTGAGAGAACAGTATGGCTATTCCACATAAAAAAAATCTGACATTCCTTCTATTCACAGTAAAATCTGCCAGATAGACCCTTGTCTGATTTCTTTAAGATTTACCAACGTATAATGTCCTAGGTAAAATAAATACTTTATATTATTAAAAAACACTTTTTATACATCCTCAATTCCCAAGCTAATTTTATCATTTATCCCCCCCATATACAAATAGATAATTTCTATATATCAATCAATTTATATATGTTTTCATCTATATATCAGTTATGTCAATAAATTCGTTAAATACATCCAATAACAGTATTTACAGGTAAAAGAAATTGCTGCATGGATGAAATTCCACAAATTTTTTTACCATTCCTGTACCATGCATGATGGAACAATTATAAACAATATATCTGGTGTCTCGAATTCTTTACTCCTTTTAATCTTTTCTGTAGTTCCAGATAGTAGTGTCGTTGGCTCTCCATCAATGCCTTTACCGGTTCTTTTTCAACAACCATTGTTCTTTTCATAACCCTTTTGTGTCAAACTTTTCTCGATTTTATCATGAAGCGGTATTTTAGTGCAAATTATTTTTACTTTTCAATACTGAAAGACTACATACTATCACAAACTATTAATATCACTTTCGCAACTAATCTTAACATTCTAGAGAAGTCAAACATATGTGACACGACCTCTGAAAATTTTCTCTGAATAATGCTGTGGTTTTTAAAAATTACTAATAATTATTTATAAAATAAAAAGTCACATATTAATATGCGACTTTTGAACGTAAAATCTTCAAAAAATATTTAATAACCTCATTCCCCCATACAACTGCGGAAGACATAATTATAATCTTTACCCAAACATTAAGCCTTAAGGGAACCGTATTAAAGAAATAATTATAATATGTCATAAATATTATTTGAGCAAATCCTGTTAAAAATAATGTTATCAACGCCATTTTATTTTTTATAAAATTAGGGATTACACTATTTAATCCAAATTCTCTACAATTTAGAGCATTAAATAAAGCACTAAAAGCTAATAAAGCAAATAAAGATGTTTGCATTTCATTCATACCAAATTCATTATAGTTATATGTTGACACTCCTAAAGGATTCCAGAACATTTGTATAAATAATATTAAAGTAATAAAAATTGAATTAATAATAATCGATCTTAACATTGTTTTAGTAATAATGTTACTATCTTTCTTAATAGGCTCTCTATTCAATAAATTTCCTCGTACTGGTTCTAACCCTAATGATAATGCCGGCGGTCCATCCATTATTATATTAATCCATAATAACTGTATTGTTGTAAAAGGCATCGCCTTACCTATAATTTGAGAAATTATTGCTATTAAAAATGCCACTATATTAACAGTTAATTGAAATTGGATAAATCTTTGAAAATTTTCATATATACCTCTTCCCCACTGTATCCCTTTTACTATAGTACTAAAACTATCATCTGTTAAAATTATGCTCGCAGATTTTTTAGTTACTTCCGTACCAGCAATCCCCATAGCTATGCCTACGTCTGCCTTTACTAATGCAGGAACATCATTAATTCCATCACCAGTTACAGCTACAACTTCACCATTAGATTGAAGTGCTTCTACTATTCTCATTTTTGTTTCAGGTTTTGATCTAGCTACTATTGAGATTGTCTTTATTTCCTCTTTTAATTCTTCATCTGAAAGAACATCTATAAAGCTTGACTCTATGGCCCTATTGCTATTTTCCAGTAATCCTAGTTCATATCCAATAGCCACTGCCGTATTAATATTATCTCCCGTTAGCATCTTAGTTTTCACTCCAGCTTTTTCTGCTATAGAGATTGCATCTTTTACATCTGGTCTTAAGGGATCTCTAATACCTACAAATCCAGTAAATATTAAATTTCTTTTATAAATATCTGTGTTAGTAGAACTAGAAGTGTTAATATTTAACTTAGGTGTTTTTTTATAAGCAAATCCCAATACTCTCATTGCTTGAACTTGAAGGTTTTTTATCTGCTCAAGAATATATTGCTTTCTATCATTTGTAAGTTTAACAACTTCACCATCTAAGTGTTCATATTCACAAAAATCTAAAATAATCTCAGGTGCCCCCTTAGACAAGAATAGATAATCTTCTCCTTCTTTAATAATCGTATCCATTCTTTTTGTCTTTGATGTAAAAGGAATTTGATGGATAATCTCTTTACCTTTTCTATATTCAAAATACTGCTTGTCCTCTAAATATACCAATAATGCACATTCTGTTGCACTCCCCATATACTGCCATTCATTATTTGTATACTTTATATCGGCCGTTGAATTTATTATGCAATTATCTATGAAATAGCTATCATTTGAATTATAATTTTCTTTATACTCTCCATTAATAAAAATCTTTTCCACTGTCATTTTATTTTGTGTCAATGTTCCAGTTTTATCGGAGCAAATAACTGAAATTGAGCCAATTGTTTCACAAGCTTCTTTTTTAGTTACTAATGCATTTATATTCGCCATCTTCTGCATCGTAATGGCAAGGGTCATATTAATCATTGTTGGAAGTCCCTCAGGTACAGCGGCAACTACTAGAGCAACACAAACAACAAAAGCATTTTTCATTGGCTTAATTGAATTTAAAAACGGGATAACTCCTGATGTATTTATAATTATTGATTTTTGAATGAACATTTTAGATATCATAAATATAAATAATATTAAAGCAATAGAGCCTGATAATTTAGCAATACTTTTACCTAAATCGCCTAATCTTATTTGAAGTGGTGTTTCATTATCTACATCATCTATACTTTTAGCGATTTTCCCCATTTGAGTTGAATCTCCTATTGCAGTTACTATCATTTTTCCTCTTCCACTGGCAATAAGGGTGCCGCTAAACAGCATATTTACTTGTTTTGCTGGAACTGGCTCCTGAATTATTGTATTTCCTTTGGATTTAATCTTTTCCATATCAACTATTACATCTGCATATTTGTCAACATCATCAGATTCACCAGTTAACATATCTTCTCTTACTTTTAATCCTACAGATTCTAATATTCTGCCATCAGCGGGAACAATATTTCCTGTTTCTAGGAGTACAATATCACCAAGAACTAAGTCATTTTTTAATACAAGATTTATTTCTCCATTTCTAATACATTTAACAAAGACATTCTCTGTTATTTTAGATAATGCTTCTGCGGCTTGTTTAGATTTCTCTTCAGTTAAATATCCAATTACAGAACCTAATGTTATAGCTAAAACTATTCCAATTCCATCTATATATTCTCCGATCAAAAAACTTATAACTGCAGCAATTAATAGTATAATTATTAAAGGATCTGATAAATCATTCCAAGATAAATCTTTCTTATTCTTGGAAAATTCATTCGGACCGTATCTCTCTTGTAATTCTTTGACAGATAAATCACTTAAACCATTTATCTCATCTGAATTAAGCTCCTTTATGACTTCTGCACTACTCCTATTAAAATATATCATAACACTCCTCCTCAGTAGTAAATTAATATTTAATTGAATTAGTAGTTTTATAACTTGTCCTTTTTAATTATATGTATCTTGTTCTAGTTTAATGTATCTGAAAAAACAAAATAAAGCTTTCACTTTTTAGCATGAAGGCTTTATTTTATCTTTATATTATTAGGGAAAAAATTAAGCAAATCAATCCTATAGCGAATATCAAGAACTTAAAAGGGACTATACAAAGCATTACAATAATGCCTATGGTTCCAGAAATTCTTCTAATTAATACTCTTGCATCTTTGTTTCTAATAAAGTGTCTCCTCATAAATAACACTTCCTATCCCCTTATATTATTTTATTCAAAGGAATAGTTTTAGTTACAAATCAAACCAACCCTTTTATTAATATTTTTATTGTCCCATTATATTTTAAAATATTTGAATTTTTCCTTTGACAAACCTAATAAAACATAGTATAATGAAAAAGATTGTTTTTGATTTAAGTATGGCCCCATGGTCAAGCGGTTAAGACATCGCCCTTTCACGGCGGTAACCCGGGTTCGAATCCCGGTGGGGTCACCATAGTTAATTTGGTTAAAAAAACATATGGGCGCATAGCTCAGTTGGGAGAGCACCTGCCTTACAAGCAGGGGGTCACAGGTTCGAGCCCTGTTGTGCCCACCATAGAATCAAAAAACTAATTGGCCTGGTAGTTCAGATGGTTAGAATGCCAGCCTGTCACGCTGGAGGTCGAGGGTTCGAGTCCCTTCCAGGTCGCCAATTTTATGACCTAATTTAACGAGTGTAGCGAGTAAGTAGATTTGAGTTTCGAAACTGCGATAACTAAATAAGCTGGCGTAGCTCAATCGGCATAAGTAGGGGACCGAAATTGTGGTTTTCAATTTCGTGTACATCACTTAGTCGGGCTGCTAAGGACCAGAAATATATTAGTCGTAGAGAAAAGTAAATAATCATGCTGGCGTAGCTCAATCGGCAGAGCAACTGACTTGTAATCAGTAGGTTGGGGGTTCAATTCCTCTCGCCAGCTCCAAAATATTTATAGAAATGCTTCAAACAAAGTCATAGATACATCTACAACGAATCTATTTTAACCTAATAACAAAAAATATTTAAAGTCCATTGTTAATATCAATGGATTTTTTTATTATAAAGCGATTAAATTTAATAATTTAAAATCAAAAGCATATAATTATATGAAAAGTAATTAAAATTATTTAAAAAGGGTGTAGCCATGAATAATATAGTGTTGCAACTTCAAAAAAATAATGATAACAGTATTATAAACAATGGTAATGTTATATTCGATGAAACAATTAGTACCATGGGAAATATAAGTTATGATAATGTAACAGGTGTTGTTACCATTTTTGAAAATGGTCTATATTTAGTGGATTGGGATATAGCCATACAGTCTATTTTCAGTTCACCTAGTGTTGTATTCAAATTGATTTCTGACAAAGGTCAAGAGTTCTATAGTAATTCACTAAATAAAACAGGTAATATAAATGGAATAGCTGTCTTGAATGTTGATAATGCCCCTATTAACTTCTCATTAGTGAATACATCAAATTCTACTGTTTTTTTCTCAAGTATAATACCATCTAAGGCTAATATGAGAATTGTTTATTTAAGCAATAATATAGCTGATAATAATCATTGTTTTGCTTTAGAGCAATTTGCACATGTCTTGGAACAAATAGTAAATATATATCAGGGAGCTTCTGTTAGCATTTTCTCAAACAGGCTTCCAACAGTTTCAGGAACCATTGATTCTCTTTATAAAGCTCCCAATACTAGTATACCACTTTTGATTCTTCAATCAGGTGGTGGACCTGCTGCTTTTAACATTGATAAAATAACAATTATTTATTTTCCTAATAATGTTTATGACGACTCCATAACTTACTTAAGTCCACCTGAACTATTACCTAAGAATTGTAATACTGATATACTTAAAAATATCCATAATTATGTTACTGTCGGTGACGACATATCCATAACTACAGGACCTACTACAAGTGCCTCTGGCAATGTATATATTAACGAATATGGTATAATTGTTTTCGCAGATGCAGTTTCAACAATATTTCTAATGACTCCACATATTTTTTCAATAGTTGTAAATGAAGGACTTAATAGTTTAAAGGTAAAAAAATCCATTTCAATTTCTAATATGAATAAAAGAATTAGAGGAATTTAGTATATCAATATAGCTATTAATTACGGAGAACCCAGAACCTTACATTTTTTATTCCGTTTAAATTATAAATGGCGTTGCCTGGGTTCTTTATTGTAATTAATTATTTATTCTCTCTAAGTTCCTTAAAAAATTCTGAAATTATATTACTACATTCATCTTCCAATACTCCGAATTCCACTTCTAATCTATGGTTAAACTTAGGATGATTTGTTAAATTCTCTACGGTGCCACAGCATCCCCTCTTTGGATCTCTAGTACCGATAACCAATCTTTCTATCCTTGAATTCACTATTGCCCCTGCACACATGGCACAAGGCTCTAAGGTTACATACATAGTACAATCAAGCAGTCTCCAAGCATCAAGATATTTACTTGCCTCTTTTATGGCAAGTATTTCAGCATGGGCTATGGGATCCCTTGAACTTTCTCTTTTATTATATCCTCTTCCTATGATCTCACCATTATAAACAATAACAGCACCTACTGGCACTTCATAAATGTCATAAGCATTTTTAGCTTCTTTCAAAGCTTCTCTCATATATAAAACATCCATTAAGATCACCTTCATTTCCTCGCTTTAGATATAATTAAATTGTCTTATTTTATATATCATCTACCATATGGCGAGGACAATCTATATAATAACAAACATAAATTAAATCTATATTTGATATAATTTTAGGCTTTATATCAGTATTAAAAACATTATCATATGCAGTTCTAATACTTTCAACCCGCTCTCTTTCATTGTCAATATACTTATTTAAATCTTTTTCATTTCCATCAAAATCTTCAAGTTTACAATCCTTAATTTCCATATTTCCTTTATTTACAATATGCTGAAGTTTTTTTAGAGCATTTTCCTTACAGTCTATCTCTTTCTGACTATAAAAATATAGACTAAGCCAATCAGCAGTTTCCCATAAATTTTCTTTATCATAAAGAATTATACATTGCTGAAACTCACCTACTAAAAACATTAAATCTGCAAGCATATAATGCTCAATATTAAGTGTAGAATAATCAACATCAAGTAAATCAAAAGCAATTTTTCTTGCCTTTTCTATTTCACCTAAAAATGAATATATTATCCCCATAGAATAATAAGCCTTTGCCTTATATTCATTTTTTCTATATCCTTCAGAAATCTTCTTCAGTATTTCTATGCTTTCAAATGCCCGATTGCATTTGTTGAGACAAACAGCATAGTTATAGTGATAAGGGACTAATGAAGTCATATCAGATGCTTTTTTATACAATGGCAAAGCCAGTTCAAATTGATTTTCTTCGTAATATTCCATTGCCAATGCAAAATAAGTTTGAGGGAATGGTGAATTGCGTTTGATAGCTTCATTTAAAAGTTCCTTTGCATATTTTTCTTTATTTATACATTCTTCAAGATAAAAATAAGCCATGTTAGTTACAAGCAAACAAAAATCAATATCCTTAAGTAAATCTTTAAAGTTATTATAAGAGTGTTCCAAATACTTGAGGGAAGTTGATATACTTTTTCTAAGTTCAAATTTTACCATTGAAAGCAAAGAAACTGCCCTCATATTATGAGGATTCTCTTTAACTTCTTTTTGTAACATATGCTCATATTTCTTGATCTTAGAAGCGTATTCTTCAAAATCTAACTGTAACAATCTTTGTAACTCTAAGAAAATAGATCTTACATCCATTGTTGCCATCCTCCTTAGTCGCAAATACTCATGCAATCGAAATTATATCAATATTTTAGTTTTATTAATTAATATTTACAACGATTATAAATCTATAGCATGTAAAATACATTTTACTATAAAATACTAAAAAATCCTAATAGATTTCTCTCTGTAAGTTTTTCTGATATCTGATATTAGGTTAAAGAAAATACTTATCCTTCCGTTACATGCCAAGTTAATTAACTCTTGCATAAACATAAGATTTTATGTGAACAACTAAATATAAAAGTTAAAAATGAGTAAAGCAATGAGAGCATATCAAAATTCTCTATTAGATCCTGAACAAGTTACGATATGCATGATTGATCATGAACCACAGATGTTCTTTGGTATAGAAAGCACCTCACGAAATATAGTATTAAATGCAGCAGCAGAGCTTGCAAAGACAGCTCAAGCATTAAACATACCAATCATACTATCAACTGTAGAAGCTCAAAAATTTTCGAGTCCTTTAATTAACCGTATACAATCAGTTTTCCCAGACATTATTCCAATCGATTGAACAATACTAAATGCATGGGAAGATATGAATTTTAAAAAATCTGTGGAGCAAACCAACAGAAAGAAGCTTCTCTTAGCAGGTCTTAGGACCGAAGTCTGTGTTGCGCTACTTGCACTTAGCGCTATGGAAGACGGCTATGACGTATATGTTGTTGCAGATGCCTGTGCAGGCAGCTTTACTAGAAATGCAACGTGACTGGGCAAATAAGGACACTTATCAAGCAGTTACTTCTGTTGTTACAGAATATGGAGGAGCATATGGTCTTGGTCTGGAATACGCTCAAGCCATGGTTCCAGCTGCCCAACAAAATTAACAAATTCCATACTGCAGAGTAAATTATAATCAAAAGTGAAGGATAATTAAAAGCAAATATCCTTTAGTACAAAGGATTAAATCTAAAAATTCCCCTAAGTCCCTTATTCATACAGGACTCAGGGGAATCTTACTGCATAAAAAATATATAAAATTGATTTTTTAAATACTAAATCAAGCTTTATTTTTCCGCAGGAATAGGTTCTTGTAATGTTTCATTTTTAAAAAAATCTGCATCTGAGGTTGAAGTATGAAAAGAGAAAATAGAAATATATTTTTTCCCACTTATCTCATAATTCAATTGAAGGGAATTGGTTTCTAAAAAATATCTTTCATATTGTGTCCGATATCGATAAAGAGTATAAAAATATTCTCCATTTTCATTCTTTAAAAGCTTATCATTAATCACTCTCTCAGGATCTTTATCTTCAAAATGAGATGGATACGCAATCAATTTAATTTCAGGAATATTATCAGGTTCTGTTTTTACTCCATCTTTCATAAAAGAAATTTTCAGGCTTTCTTCATCACCATCTAAATAGACGCAAGGAATATCTCCCTCTATTTTTCCCATGGTCTCTTCTTCTATTTTACTTTGTTCTTTTTCAGTAAAGGATTGATATTTGTCTAAATCATAAGTGCGAATAATCGGGTCTACATGCGAGCCATCTGGTATTTCTACAAATAATTCTACATCTGCAAAACTTAAATTTCTCTTAGCATCTGATGTTGGAGCAAAGGAAAAATGTAAAAGTAAAATTGCACCAATGACAATTGCTCCTAACCCCAATAGAATAGCAAAAAATATATTTTTTATCTTCATATTTTTAACTCTCCTCTCAAATCCTTGTTTATCTATTTCTAATACGATTATATTCTTTCAGTATAACATAAAAAATCATGTTGAAGAAGGTATGTAACATATCTTCTTCAACATGATCCTTTTGGTGCACTCGAGAGGAATCGAACCCCCGGCCTACGCCTTAGGAGGGCGCCGCTCTATCCTACTGAGCTACGAGTGCATAGTTTACCAGTATATTTTACAACAGTTTGTGACTAATGTCAAATCAGATTTTATATATACAAGAAAGCTACACCCTATATGGGTTATAGCTTTCTTAATTTCATTGTCTATATCTCTTACTTTACATTTCTTTTACAGGTTTATTCTTTGCAAAATCCCAAGGATTCTTTGTTAAATATCCATTTCCAAAAGGAGTCAATATGGATAATATAGCAAATACAACTAATACGAAGCAATACCATATATATGGCACTATTTCAACAGGGCTTACTAATCCATTAGTAAAACTTCCTGCTATTAATAATTGGGCACCATAAGGTATTAACCCTTGCATTACACATGAAAAAGCATCTAAAAGTGAAGCAGTTTTTCTTGGGTCCACATTATGATCTTTAGATAATTCCTTTGCTAATTGTCCACTTACAATTATAGAAACTGTATTGTTAGCAGTAGCTGCATCTACAAGAGATACTAATGCACTTATACCTAATTCAGCAGATTTTTTGCCTTTTACTCTTCTATTTATTCTATATAATAGCCAATCAAGTCCTCCACCGTTTGTTACCATATTGGCCAAACCGCCAGTTAATAAAGATAATAAAAATATATCAATCATTCCTGTAAATCCTGAATATATTTGTTGAACAAATTCCAATCCATTAAAACTTCCATAACTAAGGCCTATAGCTCCTGATATAATAATTCCCCCAGTTAAAACTACAAATACATTTACTCCTGCTATGGCAGCTATTAACACAAATACATATGGTATTATTTTGATTATATTAAATACATGTTTTTCACTTTGAGGTATGGCTACTGGTTTTCCAAATATGAATAAAAGAACAATTGTAACCAAAGCTGCTGGTAAAGCAAAACCAATATTAGCCCTAAACTTATCTTTCATAGATACACCTTGAGTCCTAGTCGCAGCTATAGTTGTATCAGATATAATAGATAAATTATCTCCAAACATAGCTCCCCCAACTAATGCACCTAATACTAAAGGTAAATTTAATCCTGCTTTTTCTGCTAATTGAACAGCTATAGGTCCTATAGCTAAAATAGTACCCACTGATGTTCCTGTTGAAATAGAAATAAATGCAGCTATTATAAATATTCCCACTGTAATAAGCTTAGCAGGTATTAAAGTAAGACCTAAATTTACTGCAGATTCCACACCACCCATAGCACTAGAAACCGTAGAAAAAGCTCCTGCTAATAAATATATAATACACATAATTATTATATTTTCATCACCACAGCCTTTAATGAATACATCAAATTTTTCATCTAATGAACCTTTGGTTAAGATAAAAGCAAATATTATTCCTATACCTGCTGCAATTGGAGCTGGAAACTGATAAAATGCCATATCAACTCCTTTAAGTTGTAGTATAATACCAGAAATCAAATATACAAATACAAATACAAGGAAAGGTAATAAAGCTACGCAATTCCCTCTTTTCTTATTTAGATTTTCCATATTTAATGGCCTCCTTAATTTAAGTTAATCTTTCATTAGTAATTCTAAATCTATTGGATATTTTCCATAGATACTACCTGCCTCCATAAACATTTCAATATTTTCCATTGCAGTATGCATTGGAATTTGACAGCCTGTACTTAAAATATAACCTTTTTGGGAGTCATAACCTTTTCTAATACATTCTTTCACTGATCTAAAAATAGATTCCTTAGTTCCTGCATAAACTACGTCAACAGGAGGAACATTCCCTGTAATTATTACTTTATCTCCCATTATTTCTTTAGCTTCTTCTAGATCTTCTACATTATCTATGCTGAAATTAGAGATACCAGCATTCACCACATCTCCCCAGATTTCCTTACTTGTCCCACATATGTGTATACCTGGGGCACTTCCTGTTTTTTCTTTTATTTTATTTACATTTTTTTGAAGAGCTGGTAAGGAAAACTCTCTAAATTGTTTTGGACTTATAAGACTCGTAGATGAAACTGGATCAGCAAAACTAATGGATACACCTAATTTTGCCACTTCCTCTATATATCTATTATTAGATTCTGCTACTATATCCATTAGAATATGCACTTTTTCAGGATATTTAATCATCCATTTTAAAAGATTCTCTGTTCCAACTACAGAAGCTGCAACACTAAATGGCCCCGACATGGAAGCACCAACATCTACTTCGTCTATAAGCGCATCCCTAGTTAGCTTTATAGCCCTAATTAAAATCGGTAGAATGCCATCCTTTAATGGATCGGCAATCTTGAGAGATTCTATTTCATCTACAGATTTAATAGCTGGTTCTAATAAATAAGAGATATTGTAATCAGGATATGCCACCTTAGCTCCCATGGCCTCAGCAACACCTCTAAGACTTGTAGATATGCCTACACTATCATGACGAAGCCTTTTAAATAAAGCTATTTCTAATTCTGCCATAAGCTCTGCTGAATGATAATAATCACTTACCTTTGCACCAATGAAAGGTGCCATAGTAGCTCCCATATCTGGAACGCAGATTACCCGGTCAATTTCTTGCCCCTTGGCAAAAGCATTCATTCTTTCTCTTGGTGTCATTTTTTCTTTTCTCACTTAAATCTCCTTCCTAAATATAAAATAGATTATGATAATTAATTCACAAGTTCAAACCTAAAATCATTATATAACTTATTATAAAAATATTACAATTAAACTATTTTATAATAAATCTATCTCTATTGATATCTTCAATATACTAAGGGATAATTCCCATAAATTATACCACCACTATCATAAGATAGTGGTGGTATAACACTATAAGTTCCAAATATTAAAATATATCTCATAAAAGTAGTTTTCAACCTATTATAAATAAACAATCTAAAATAAGGATTTCTAATTTTAGTAATTCAGAGATTAAATTGATACTGGATCTCCAACAAAAAATCCTCCAATCATATTAAATATTTTATGAAAAAACCTACCGACTAACATATACCATTTAGCCTTATTTACATCTTCCTTGATTAAAATATCTGATTCAAAAATTACTTCTCCTTCTTTTGTCACTATGGCTTTACCTATCTTTGTATCCTTGGCTATTGGCAAGTTTATATCTCCATCTATATCTAGATTAACCTCAATATCTTCATCATTTTTTATTAGTTTGGAAAATCCTTTTTCAGCAAAAGCTCCTACTTCTTCTATATCTGAATTTGGAATTTTTAACGTCTTTAAAGGTAATTCTTCATTTAAAAATATTTTATTGGAATAATTATTAATTCCATATTCAACTAAAATCTTACTTAATATGTTTCTTTTTTCCAATGACTTAACCCCCATTACTATGGCTATAAGTCGTAAATCCTTTGTTTCTGAGTCCTTACCCTTTATATTGAGAGTAGATACGTAACAATACCCTGCTTTATTTGTAAAACCTGTTTTTAACCCATCTATTCCTTCGATTTCATTAAGCAAAGGATTTGTATTTCGTTGAAAATAATCTCTGCTAATTACTTCTATTGACCTAATTCTAGATATATCTAGAATCTCTGGATAATTCTTTATTATATGCTGAGTTAATCTGTATATTTCTCTAGTGCTCATTTTGTTTTGTATATCCCTATCCTTTATTGGAAGTCCTGTGGAATTATAAAATCTTGCGTTTTCAAATCCCAATTCCTTTGCTTTTTGATTCATCATTTTTACAAAATCTTCTTCAGTTCCTGCAATATATTTTGCTAATGCATATGTAGCATCATTACCAGATACTACTATAGAGGCTTCTATAAGCTCCTTTAGTGTGAATTTCTCTCCAACTTCTAAATTAAAACTAGAACCTTTTATTCTAGTAGTATCATTATCTATAATTACAATATCATTTAAAGAAATATTTCTTTTTGATACTTCATCCATGATTACTAAATAGGACATTAGCTTTGAAATACTTGCCATTTCAATTACCTCGTCTACATTGTATCCTTCTAATATTTCACCTGTTTCAAAGTCTGCCAAAATATAAGATCTTAAATTCTGTTTTATATTAAGAACTCCATTTCCAACTATATCTTCACCATAGGATATTGAAGAGTTTATAATAATTAATATCATTAGTAATGCAGATAATATTTTTTCCAATCAAGATCCCTCCCATTATATTGTAACAAATTTATTGTCTTATTTATATAATGTATTAGATATTCCAAAAAATATTGCTGGAATATTTAATACATTTTTATAAGGAGGATTAGAATGGGTGAACGTAGGGGTTGTTGTGGAAACGATTCAAGTTTGTTATTCTTCTTTTTAATTTTAGTAATTCTATTCTGTGGAGGTCTTGACTTCGGCTGTGGAAGATAGATAAAAGCAGAGAACTTAAAAGTTCTCTGCTTTCATCTTTATTTATTTCCATTTAAATATTCATTAGCCAATTGACTAAATGAGGTATTAGTTACCTCCTCACAGACCTTAATGAAATCTTCTGTTGTAGCTATATGAAATTTATATTTATCATAGTAGCTGCTTAATATTTTATATAATACTTCTTCACCAAAGTCTTCTTTTATCCTATCTATAAACATTGCAGCCCTAGAATATACCAAAGGCCCATAATCAATCCATCCTGCAAATTCTGATAAAGGTTTATTGACAACTTCGTTATCACTTAAATACTGGACTGAATATTCATACCCTAATCTTATATTTTCATTGTAATATTTATCTCCCTCATCTTTTCCATGGACTTCATTCATATATATTACTTCTGAATAAGTAGCTAAACCCTCATCGAGCCAGGCCTCATCTACTTGATTATTCCCTACAAGTCCATACCACCATTGATGGGCTGTTTCATGTACTATTACTTTCTCTAATATATCTATTAAATGTTTATGAAAATAATCATTGGATATAAGGACCATACCAGGATATTCCATACCAGATGGAAACTCTGTATTTACTATGGAATACCAACCATAAGGATATTTACCGAAAATCTTATTAAATGTTTTAATAGAATTTTCTCCTGCTTTTAAAGTTTCATCTATAAGTTTAGAATCATCTTTTATAGAATAAACTTTGATTATTGTATCTTCTACCTTTTTTTCCTTTACTACAAAGTCCTTACTAGCTGCCCAAGCAAAATCTCTTATTAGCTGCCCTTCAATTTTATAGGTCTTTTTATTTCCCTTTTCTGTTTCTGATATGATTCTTCCGCTAGTAGCTACTATAATTTCTTTAGGAGTTGTTATTGAAACCTTATAATCGGAAACATCACTATAAAAAGGATCTCCCACTTTATAATACGGGTCTAGATTCCAACCTTTTTTATCATATACACAGACTATAGGATACCAGTTCCCACAATTTATACCTTTATCATGATATCCAAATCTGTCCTCAGTAGTAGGTAACTTTACTGTATATTCCAGATATAACTGTATATTTTTGCCCTTTTCCAATGGTTTGTCAAGTTTAACATTAAGTATCGTATCTTTCTCTTCGTCTATATTCCATTTTAAGTTATTTCCTTCATTGCTTACTTTTTCAATTTCTATATAGCCAGGTTCATAGCTTGAGGCTTCCATTCCATTACTTATATCAAATAATATTGGTGCTGTTTCTAAGGATTTAAAAGCATTTGGATATAAATGAAAATAAATAGAATCCAAATCTATATCTGTGTTATTTACATAGGATACTGTTTGTTTTCCTTTATATGTCATGTTTTCAGTATCTAAATCTACATCAATCCTATATTCACTTATCTTAGATTCATTAATTCCATTAAGATTTTTAATTATAATAGAATCTGCATTTATTGGTGTCCCCTGTTTACAACCTGCTAAAGTTAATATAATAGTTAACAATAGTACTGTAGGTAATCTTTTAAAATTTTTCATCCCTAACCTCCCAGTTTTAATAACTAATAGTGAAAAGTGACCATTATTTTTATTCTCTCACTCTTCACTATTAACTATTCACTATTGACTATTTATTTTTTAATTCTCTCTAATCCACCCATATATGGTCTTAATACTTCTGGAATGATTACTGTACCGTCTTCCTGTTGATAATTTTCGATTATAGCAGCAAAAGTTCTTCCTACTGCTAAACCTGAACCATTTAAAGTATGGGCAAATTCAACTTTTCCTGTATCCTCTTTTCTATATCTAATATTTGCACGTCTAGCTTGGAAATCTTCAAAATTACTACAGCTTGAAATTTCTACATATCTGCCATAGGATGGCATCCATACTTCAATATCATAAGTTTTTGCAGATGAAAAACCTAAATCTCCACCACAAAGAGCTACTACTCTATATGATAATCCCAATCGTTTTAGCACTTCTTCTGCATTATTAGTTAATTTTTCTAACTCATCATATGAAGTCTCAGGAGCTACAAATTTAACTAATTCTACTTTATCAAATTGATGATTTCTTATAAGTCCTCTTGTATCTCTGCCTGCTGCTCCTGCTTCCTGTCTAAAACAAGGTGTATAAGCCGTATAATATATTGGTAAATCTTTTCCATTTAATATATTATCTCTTTGTAAGTTTGTAAGTGGAACTTCAGCAGTTGGCACAAGGAAATAGTCTTTACTAGGTAAATGGAACATATCGTCTTCAAATTTTGGCAATTGTCCTGTTCCTATCATACTATCTCTGTTTACCATAAATGGTGTTGCCATTTCTGTATAATTATGCTCTCCTGTGTGTAAATCAAGCATAAATTGAGTGATAGCTCTTTCTAATCTTGCACCTAATCCTCTAAATACTGTAAATCTGGCTCCTGTAATCTTAGTAGCATTTTCAAAGTCTAAGATATTTAAGTCTGTACCTATATCCCAATGTGCCTTTGCTTTAAATTCAAATTTCTTTGGCTCTCCAAATTTTCTTATTTCTATATTATCAGCATCATCTTTTCCTTCTGGTACAGATTCATGGGGAGTATTTGGTATTTGAAGTAAAGTATTTCTTAATTCTTCATCTATTCCCTTCACTTCAACATCTAATCCCTTTACCTTTTCTGATAGTTCTTTCATTTCAGCAAATATATGAGAAGCGTCTTTTCCTTCTTTTTTTAGTTTTGGCACTTCCTTTGATGCTAGATTTTGTTTTGCTTTCATTTCTTCTACTTCTACAAGAATAGCTCTTCTTTTTTCATCTAATTCAAGAACTTTACTAATTGGATAATCTCCTTTTCTTTTCTGTAAAGCTTTTATTACTTCATCTTTATTGGCTCTAATTCTTCTAATATCTAACATATCTTTAACCTCCTTAAATTTTCCACAGTATCAAAACACAAATCTATTTGCTCACGTAGATTTGGTCCCAATGGACACTCCCAATGATAAATTCCACATTAAATTGCGTTTGACCTACTAAAGCTCACAACCTCTATCTACCCCGTAGGGTATAATTCAGTGGTGTCCCTTAGGACCTATCGTTCGTTGTGTTAGGTCATTTTCCGTAGTCTCACTGCACAAATTCATTTACTCGCTTTGCTCGTATGAATTTGGCGTTCGTTGTGTTAGGTCATAAAAAAACTCTCAATCCCTAATAATAGGGACGAGAGTATTCCCGCGTTGCCACCCTAGTTAGCCAAAAGGCTCACTCGAAATCTATTAGCTCAGGGTCGGATTCAATATTTTACTTTATCAATTTTCACCATCCATTGACTCTCTAAAAAAGCTACGTATTTACTATTTCCCATCTTCGCCAAATATTTAATTATAGATATTATAGCATAATATTCATATTTGTCAAGGATAAAAAACACTAATTAGAAAATTATATTGTATACTTAAATTTTTTCACATAAAAATCTCCCCTTAAGTTTAAACGCCTTTTTATTTCATTTATCTACCTTAAGGGGAGATTATCAAACTCTATCTGTTATTTTTTCTCACTAATATTATGTTGGTGTTAGTATATAAGTATGGACACAAAAAGTTTAACACGATACAATAA